>CAZZBK010000062.1:0-26688 GCA_964652155.1 uncultured Planctomycetaceae bacterium
GGGACTGCGACCGAACTCGCCCACGGCGACGACGAGCGTCTCGTCGAGCATGCCGCGTTCGTCGAGGTCGCTAATCAAAGCCGAGAGTCCTGTGTCGAGCATCGGTGCCGATTGGTCCCTCATCCGCTTGTCGAGTCCGACGTGATGATCCCACGAGTGGTTGTCGCTGTTGGCCACCTTGGGCCACACGACCTCGACGACCCGCGTGCCGGCTTCGACCAGTCGGCGAGCCAGCAGGCAACTTTGGCCATAGGTGTTGCGGCCGTAGCGGTCGCGGGTCTCTTTGGTCTCGGCGGCCAGATTGAACGCCTCGCGCGCTCGACCCGAGATGATCAAATTCAACGCGCGGCCGTAATACTCGTCGAGCTTGTAGTCGGCGACCGCCTTGTCGATGTCGGGCATCAGGCCGTCGATGGCCTCGCGCAGTCGCGCGCGACGCTCGAGCCGGCTGGCGAACACTTCGCTCCGCAGCTTGAGGTCGTCGACCCGGATGCGGTCCATCTTGGTCATGTCCATGTCGTCGCCGTCGGGAAACAGCGTGTAGGGGTCAAAATCACGGCCGAGGAAGCCGGCGAAACCACCCTTGCCGACCACGTTGCTCTCTTGTAGCGGGCGCGGCAACATGACGAACGGCAGCATCGGGACCGTCGGCGGCTTGAAGCGGATGATGTTCGAACCGTAGTTCGGAAAGTCCTTTGAGTTGGGCGGCTCAAGCTGGCCCGACGGGCTCACCTTGTCGGTCGTGTAGCCCGTCATCATCTGATAGATGGCGGCCGTGTGATTGAAGAGGCCGACGGGCGTGTAGCTCATCGAGCGAATCATCGTGAAGCGATCGTTGATCTGCGCGAGCTTCGGCAGGTTCTCGGTGAATTGGGTGCCGGGAATTTTGGTCGGCGCGGCTTTGAAGACGCTGCGGACATTGTCGGGCACGTTGTCCTTGGGGTCCCAGAGGTCCAAGTGACTGGGGCCGCCCTGCAAGTAGCACATGATGATGCTCTTGGCCTTGCCCCAGCCGGGGGTCGAGCGGCCCGGGCTCGATGTGTTCGCCGCTGCGTCTTGCAGGCGGAACAAGGTGCCAAGGCTCGCGCCGAGCAAGCTGGAGCCGCCGACGCGCAGCACATCGCGCCGCGTCGCGCCGAGTTGACGATCGCACAGGTCTTTTCCGTTTTCACCCTTAAGCACGAACATCGGGAGGCTCCTTAAAAGGAAATGCTAAGTGATGAGTGCTAAGTGCTAAATGTCAGAACGCTCTCGCAAGAGTGACATTTCATTTATCACTTAGCACTTCGCATTTATCACTGTTTCTCTAGTGGTTAAACAAAAAGGCGGGACTATTAATCAACGCCCAGGTTAAATCTTGTATCGAGGTCAAACGGCGATTGGTCAATTGCTGGGTGCTCATTTTGACATCTTCGCGCAATTGTGCCAACGGGGGATCGACCGGCGTTGCCTTGGACAATTCGGCCACCAGCTGCTCGCGCTCGACCAAGGCGCCGTCGCGGGGCAGCGGCTGCTTGGCTTCGGCCAGCGCCTCGCGACGCTTCTGCAACTCATTATCGAACCCGGTGTAGAATTTCGCGAGCCGCTCTTGCTCCAACGGATCACGATCCGCCGCCGGAATGCCCAAAATCGAGACAATCTCGTGCGGCAAACTCAAGCCCAACGGGGTTTTGCTGGTGCTGATCGACAGCCGGAACCGGCCCAACATAAAATCAGGCTGGTTAAAGTTCTGGTGCAAAACAACCGAGAAGCTCGTCCCCTTCGGGTGCTTGAGTGGCTGCTTGAGCTCGAAGGTCACCCAGTGGGTATGACCGGTACGAGGCGAAATCGCCCAGCCGTTCACTTGGCTCGGCAGACCGTCGATCAACTGCGCGGCGTTGAAACGCGGTTGGGTGTAGTCGGCCAGGGGCTTGGCCAACTCGACCTTGTTGAGCGTCTTGCTGCCAAGCTCGCCGGCCTGGACCTCGAACTCGTTGAGCACGAAATTGCCATCCTTTGAGCGACCCGGTCCGCCGTTGGGAAGCCGCTCGTCGGTGAGCGCTTCGAGCCGGAAGCCGGTGATGTCGGTCAAGGTCGTGTCGAACGTGATGGTGTATGCGCCGCGATCGTTTTTGCCGCTGGCGACCACCGAGCCATCGCTGCGAATTTTCAAGTCGGCGCCATTGCTGGCCTTGAGCGACTTGGGCATGACCACGGTCCACGCGGGGGTCAGCTTTTGCGACTTCTCCCAATCGGCGAGCCGCTTGGGCAAGTCGGTCTCATAATCTTTGACCGACTTTTCGCTAGCGGCGATTTTTGTCTTGCGGTCGGCCTCGGCCTTGGCAATGGCCGGCGCGATCTGGTCACTGTACTTCTTCAAGTCAGCCTGAGCTTTGGCGAGCGCGTCTGCACGCTGCTTTTCGAGCGTGGCAAACTCGACCGCCCAGGCCTTTTCGCGCTCGGCCAAGAGCGCCGACAGTTGTTGATGGTCGGGATCGATTTGCTGCATCACCTTGAGCGCCGTCTGGACCTCTTGGTCGGTGGCGGGGCGATTGAGCACGCGCATGAACAACTCATCGACCACTTGCTTGTCGTTGGTGGTCTCTTTGGCGAGCTTGGCCAGCACGTTCTGGCCATCGGCAATCGCGTCGCTGATCACCGGCCCGCTGATGAGCGCCATGACCGGTCCGAGCTGCACGCCGCCGGCGCGCTCGCATTCGCAGGCACTCTCGCGTGCTGGTCGACCAAAGGTTTGCAGGAAAGCGCCGGCGGTCTGGGTACCGGGCTCGGGCAATTCAGCGGCTCGCGTGCCGGGCTTGTAGCCCGCCAGCTTCGACTGTGCGCCGGTCACGCTGTGGATCGCGTCGAACAACACCTCGGCGCTCAACCGCCGCGCGATGGCATGCGAGTAGTTCGTGCGATCGTCTTCGTTCCAACGATTCGTGGCGATGGAGAGTTGATAGGTCCGCGACTTGCAAATCTGCTTGATAATCGACTGCACGTTAAACTTGCCACGCACGAACTCGTCGGTCAGATAGGCCAGCAACTCGGGATTGGTCGGCGGGTTGCCGGCCCGCAAATCGTCGATCGGCTCCATGATGCCGACGCCGAGCAAGTAGCCCCACAGGCGATTCACATAGCTGCGGGCAAAGTAGGGATTGTTGGGCGAGGTGGTCCAGGCGGCCAATTGCTCGCGCCGCGAGGCGTCGGGTTGGCTTTCAAATTGGCAGTCGAACGGGAACTTGGGCGGAGTGTCTTGGCTGGTGCGGTCGTGCTTTACTTCGCCGGCATTTTTGTCGAACACGATCTCGTAGAGCGGCTTGCCTTTTTCCACCGCCGTCTGACCGAGCAACTGAGTGCCCGCACTCGGGTCGGCCTTGAGGTCGAAACGGGCAAAATAGGCGGCCGTCTGATAGTACTGGTCCTGCGTCCAACGCTCGAACGGGTGATCGTGGCACTTGTTGCAATTGAACCGCACGGCCAAGAACAGATGGGTCGTGTTCTCCATCGCGGCAAACGGGTCGCGGAGGATCTTGTAGTACGACGCGGCCGGGTTCTCTTTGTTTGAGCCGTTCGCGGTCAGGATCGACTTGGCAAATTGATCGTAAGGCTGGTTCTCCTTGATCCGGTCATGAATCCAAGCACGGAGCAACTTGGCCCCTTCGGCTCCCAGGAACTTGGGGTTCACTTGGAGCAGGTCGGCCCATTTGCTCGTCCAATGTTCGACATACGGATCGCTGCCGACGAGCCGGTCGATGAGCGCGTCGCGCTTCACTCGCGTTTCGCGCGAGTCGGCCAAGAACGCCCTTACGTCGTCGATCGTCGGCGGCAGCCCGGTCAGGTCGAGGGTCACGCGGCGAATAAAATCGGCGTCGGTGCATAGTTCGGACGGCAGAATTTTCATCTGCTTCCACTTGGCCGCCGTCAGCTCGTCGATCTTATTGTGCTTGGGCGGGTCCTGCCACGCAAAGCCGCTGCGGTCACCCATCACAGTCAGGATCGACGCGGCGTAGGCGCCTTCGTAGCGGGCCAAGATCGGGGCCTCGCCGCGACGCACGGCCGTCAGCTCACCGCTGCTGTTGTGGATCGCAACTTCGCCGTTGCCACTCTCGACGAACGCCTCGCGCGAGACGTCGCGCGTCTTGCCGTCGGCGTAGGTGGCGACCACCTTCATCTGCACCTTCTGACCCGGCTTGTCGAGCGTCGGGTCCTTGGGTTGCACGTCGATGCTCACGACGCGCGGCACGGCCAGGTTGAGCTGAGCGCCTTGCGCGATCCAGTTGCGGACGATGTTGTAGTACGGTTCGCCGGGCTTCATTAGTTGCCCGCCCATGTGCGGGGCCGAGGCGGTGGCCTTGAGCAGCATCAGGCTATTGTCGGGCGAGGCGACATTGGCGCGCCGCGCGGCGTGGTCGTCGGTGAAGGCCCGCACGTCGTAAATGGCGTCGTAGCCGCGGAGCGACAACTTGAAGCCGTTTTTGCCGTCTTTGGCACCATGACACGTCCCCGCATTGCACCCCAACTTGGTGAGCACCGGGTTCACATCGCGAATGAAGTCGACACTCCCTTGCTGCACGACCTCAACGGGGTCGACCTTTGCGGCGGCAAATTCCCGCTGCGTCTTGCCATCGACACTCGAGAGCAAGCGGATCATGCCGTCACCGCCGGCGGTGGCAATGCTCTTGCCATCAGGCGCAAAGGCCACGGCGTACAGTCCTGTCGGCAGCGTCACTTTTGCCAGTTGCTTAAAGCCTCGGTGAAAGAATTTTTCGAGCTTGGTCACTTCTTCTGGCGAACGCTGACTGACCGTCTTCGAGTTGATGGCCCGAATGTCGTCGGGCATCGCCGTGTCGCTGTCGTAATCATAGATGCCGATGTCGCCGGTGTTGTCGAGGCTGCTGGCCGCCACGATCCGCTTGCCGTCGGGGCTCACGTCGACGTCAAATACCCGGCCGCGCAGCGCGCCCAGGTTGGCGATGAGGTTGGCGTCGTCGCCGATGACGCGCTTGGTAAGCCGATGCACGCGATATACCTTCGGCACGCCGTCGCTGCCGCCGACCACAATCTCGTCGCGCTGCGGATGCCGGGCGACGGCTTGCATGCCCCCCTTGAGCGCGCCGGGGGTGATCGACGTGATGTTGTCATTAAATCGTTGCGTCGCGACCTCGGTGAGCTTGGCCGTCCGATCGCGGCTGACCGACATCAGGTGCGAGCCGTCGGCCGAGAAGACCGTGTCTTGCACCCAATCGGTGTGCGAGCCCATGAACAGGACCTGCTCTCCCTTGGCAACATCGAAAGCCCGCACGCTGTTGTCGCTGCATCCGACAGCGACCAGTTTGCCATCAGGGCTCCAACTGGAGCCGTAAATCGTGTCGTAGGTGACCGAGATCGAGCGTTCGAGCTTGCGCTCGGCGACGTTCCAAATTTGCAACTCACCCACCCGCGAGGGCAAACCGCCGGCGACCGCCAATCGCTTGCCGTCGGGCGAGAACTTGACGTTTTCAATGCGCTCGGCCATACCAATGAGCCGGCCGACAATGCCCGTGCCATCGGCATGGTGCAGCAGCACCTCATGAAAGCCCGCCACGGCCAGCAACTTGCCGTCGGGCGCATAATCCATGGACGTCACCACGGGGGGACGTGTGTACTTGGGCGGATGCTCGTTGTCGTAGCGCACCTTGGCGGTCGCGGGGCTGTCGTCAATCGCCCCTTGAGCGATCCAGCGGCGAATCAATTGCACGTCCCGATCAGCCAGCGCCGGCTTCCCCTCAGGCATCTCGGCCTTGCCATCGACGCTGGTAATCAACTTGATCAAGTTGCTTTTGTCGGGCTGTCCGGGCAGGATCGCCTGGTCGCCGCTCTCGCCGCCGCCAAGCAACTTGTCGAAGCTGAGCATATCGTAGCCGCCGCTGGCCTTGGCCGGCTGATGACAGCCTTGGCACTGGGCCTGCATGATCGGCAACACGTCTTTGAGATAACTCACCTTGTCGCCTGGAACCGGAGCATCGGCAGCGAACAGACTGCTGCTCCACGCCAAACCAATCATCGCTAGCGCGAAACGAATCGACATGGAAAGAAACTCCTCAGTGAATCTCAAACGCTTCGGTCCGAAACAAACAGCCTAGGACGGCATGCCGAACAGGAATACCGAACTTGCTCGGAGTGCCCGGCTCGTTCTGCAAACGCACTCGGTTTTCGCGGTTCGATCAACCAAACGCCAACAATCCGCGAGCATCTATTGTAACTGGTGACTGGACGTTGCCGCGTGTCGAAATCACCCGGGTTCGTGGTGAACCCATGCGAGACCGACATCGCCAGTCCATCGATCCAACGGCGGATTGAGGTAGCCGAAAGCAGGACTCTCTCAGCGGGCGGGCATGCGTCCACGGGGGCGAACCCATCAACGCACGGGACATGGGATGTACAAACGCGATGATAGTCTAATCGACGGGAATCAGGCAAGTAAATTCTATAGAGTCGTGCAGGAACTGATCTACTTTGGATCGACCGGCGAGGCGATGCCGGACAGCGTGTCGGTCCATTCGGCGGCGTCAAAGAGATAACGAATCTTGCAGGACGCGGGACCGTCGCAAAAGCAATCGTTGGCATGCACTTTAAGAACGTTCAAGCGCCATTCGGGACGGGAGTCTTGTCTTATGACTCTCGTCCCAATCCTATTCATTTTATCCTTCCCCGACTATTTTTTCCTGCTCCACTGGATTCCCGCCTAAGCGGGAATGACTTGGGGTTGAGAGTGCAAGGACGCGGAACCTGTCATGCCCGCGCAGGCGGGCTTCCAGAGGGGGCTGCTTGGCAAATTTCGGCAGTCGAATTGCTTAACTATGAGAGGCTGAGTTGGTCATCAATAGCGGCTGGAGCGAGGTCGTTCAGGGACGAATGCCGGCGCTCGGGGAATTCAAAGGGGCAGGCTAGATGTCAACTGCCGTTAGGCATCGCTCACGTATTCTCACAACGACATTCGCGGCTGCTTGAGGAACGTCGCCAGCCGGGCTATACGAGATGCGTGGGTGTGAGCCACGGTCTCGCAATTGCGTTTGAGCCCAGCGGGAGTTAACACCATCATAGGTCGATGATTAGAAATGAGCCGCTAAGCTTTTCGACGCTTGACGCGTGCTGTGCCGGCAACTACTTTCTCACTTGCATTTAATCACCACATAAGGACTTCACCATGCGTCACTTCATTGCCGCTTCGATCGTTCTTGGTCTTGTTGCTCCTGCTGCGTACGCGCTGCCGCCGATTCCAGACTACATCAAGGAATCTTTCAGCGGAAAGGAAGAGTACAAGGGCTATCTCGCAGCCGCCGAAGCACAAAAGTCGAAGTGCGCTTCGTGCCATGTCCCTGGTCAAGATAAGAAGGCGAAGGGGCATGCCCTGAATGACTTCGGTAAAGCGGTGCACAAATACTTGGACGACAAGGCCTTCATGGCCGCGGACAAGACGAGCAAGGAATCGGCTGATGCCAAGGCCAAGGCTGACGCAAAAGCGAAGGCCACGGAACTCTTGCTCTCTGCGTGGACCAAAGCTGCCGCCGATAAGAATACCGACGGCAAGGCGTTTGGCGAGCTGATTAAGGAAGGCAAAATCCCAGGCAAGAACGAGTAAGTCTGGCGGCCCTATCAACGACCATCCAATCGTCGGGTGCGAGCAGAGGGGTGAGCGCCTTGGGGGGGGACGCTTTTGGAAGGCGTCGAGAAGCGGTTGAAATTCCTACTGAACGAGAGCCTAAGAGAAGACACGAATGAGTGTCATCCGCAAGGGCAGAGAAGTAGAAGCAAAAAACGACCCCAGTGACAAACAGATAGTTGTCACTGGGGTCGCAGTGAGATCACTGGCCATCAAATCCGTTGGAAAGTGGCCCGTCCGTTGGAAGGAGGCCCGTTCACGGCCTCGCGACCGTGAAAATCTCGTGATGTACCGAAGGTGGGAGTCGAACCCACACGACCTTGCGGTCACTGGATTTTGAATCCAGCGCGTCTGCCATTCCGCCACTCCGGCTCGTCGCAGGCTGTCTCAGACTGCTTTTTCCACTCTAGCACTTCATTGCCTAATGGCAAGCGGTCATGCCCCCAAAGATACCTTATCAAGGGACAAAAACCTAGTGCGGCATCCACAAATTACGGCGACTTCAGGTCCTACCGGACGCTTGCGAACAATGAATCCTCAAGTCGCGGTCGCCGAGACTCGAAGTGCGTCCGGTCGCGCCCCCTCACTTCGCGGTCAATCGTGCAGGACAATGGGCTGCGCGAGCCGATAGTGGGGTTTCGACTTCAAGTAGGCCGCGATGCGTGGCGCGTCGTGGATGGCGGTCGCGATGAACTCGACCGCCTCGCGGAGCAACTCGTCGGGCTCGGCACAGCTAAAACGGATAAAGCCCGAGCCAGCCTCGCCAAAGCACTCGCCGCCCAGACAGGCCACCCCCTTGGTATCGCTGGCACCTTCGAGCAGGTACATGGCCAACCCATGCGACGTAATACCATGTTGATTACAAATCGGCGTGACGCTGGGAAATACGTAGAAGGTGGCCTTCGGATCGATGCAACGCACGCCGGCGATTTGGTTCAGGCCGGCCGTGAGCAGATGCACCTTTTGCTTAAATGCCTGCATGATCGTGGCGCGCGTCGGCGTGTCGTGATCGAGCGCGGCGGCACCGGCGAGTTGCACGATCGGCGGCGTACAAGAGAGGGTCGTGTTCAGCAGCTTGGCAAAGATATCGACGATCGGCGGTGCGCTGACGGCGAAGCCCAACCGCCAGCCCGACATGCTGTACGACTTGCTAAACGTGTACGCAGCGACACATTGTTCGAACATGCCGGGCTGTTCGAGGAGCGAATGATGAGTGCCGCTCCACACCATCTGATCGTAGGGTTCGTCGCTGAACACGACGATGTCGCGGCCGCGGATCAGGTCGGCCAGTTGCCGCAGGTCGTCGCGGGTGGCGACGCCGCCGGTGGGATTATGCGGCGTGTTGAGAAAAATGGCCCGGGGCCGAGGGTCGGTTTCGATAAATTGCCGCACATCGGCTAGCGAGGGGCGAAAGTCATTGTGCTGCTTCAGGGCAGAGAACACCACGCGCCCCCCGCGCCGCGCGATGTTCGGTACATAGGTGGGAAAGTAGGGGCTGAACACCAGCACGCCGTCGCCGGGGTCCACAAACGCCTCGCAGAAGAACAGCTCGAACGGCTTCGCTCCCGGCGCGATGACCACGTTGGCCGCCTCGGCTGCAATGCCGTATTCGCGTCCCATGTAGCGGGCCGCTGCTGCGCGCAGCTCGGGCAAACCGACCGACGGACAGTAATGCGACTGATCGGCCTCGATCGCTTGCAGGCCCGCTTGCTTGGCATGAGGCGTGGTGGGGAACGGGCTGTCGCCGATTTCCAACTCGATGACCCGTTTGCCCGCGGCTTTGAGCCGCTTGGCGACGGCGAGCACGTCGAAGGCCGATTCGAGCTTGACGCTCTGCGCAAAGTGACTGAAGCGAATGGACATGGCGGCGCGGCTCCGATGCCAGAGTTGACCGGCGAGACTCATGCGCCGCGTCGAGTGTGAATCACTTCATTTGAATGGCGCGGCCCAGCGGACGCAACACCTGTTCGACCACGTATTGATCGACCATGTCGTAGCACACTCGAGTCAGTTGATCCAAGGCCGCGACGAACGACATGTCGGGCCCCAAGCTGCCATACTTGCGCGCCGTGAGATACACGCTCAGTTGATCTTCGGGGTAGTCGCCGGTCCGCACCTGATACGCATTCGTGCGGGTCTCGATGCTCAAGCGGCATTGCATGCGGCAGTCTTCATCGAGCGCCAACGTGACCGACGGTTCGAAGTTGATCACGCTCGCCCCCGGCACGTCGAGCAGTCGGTCCATCGACGGACTCAAGCCCAACGCCTCGGCCACGACCTGGTTGTGATTGCCTCGAAACGTGAAGTCGAATCCGAACATCAGGTCGAGCGCTTCGCAGTCGAGCGTGCTCACCGAGAGCATGTACGGCGCCAACTCAAGGGCTAGGCGATGCTGCTCCAGCGCGTGCTCGATCTCGACGGGGTTGATGTAACCGGAGCAGACCCGGCGATGTTCGATCGTGGCCCAACGATAACTGCCGCGGTCTTTGTCTTCTTCGAGGACAAAATCCCCTTTGTCGCGACAGTAGAAGTTCCGCATTTGCGGGTACTGCTTTTGAATCCGCTCGAAGTAATGCAGCACCGTTTCGCGCGTACTCGGCAGGTCCATCTCCGTGCTCAGGTTCATGTTGACGTAGAAATCGTCACACAACGAACTATATCGATTCATGAAGACTTGTCCTGCAATAAGTGGTAATTTAGGCAAACAAGGCAGACAACCCGATCGTCCCAATTGCTTGCCTAGGGCGTCAGTATAAAATCCTCACTGCGCCGGTGTCAAAGCATCGGTGGCCAGCGGACCCCAGCACGACCCCATTTAAGGCCTCGCCATGAGTCGCAATGCACCGCCGTCAGACGAGTTAGAGTATATCGTATTTGACTCGCCGCTGGGCTGGTTCGGTGTCATCGCGCAGGGCGAACTCGTCGTGAGGCTGACATTTAACCAGCCCTCGGCCGTCGCGGCCCTCAGGGCCGTCATGTGCGATCGGGCCCACGAGGCTCGCCGGGGCGGCTCGCTGGCCAGGCTCGAAAGACGTTTGCAACGCTACGCCCGGCAGGGGGACGATCCGTTCCTCGACGTCCCGATCGACCTCGGGCCGAAAACGCCTTTTCAACGGGCCGTGATCGAGTGTTGTCGCCGCATCCCGTGCGGCTCGACCCTCAGCTACGGCGCACTCGCCGAGCAAGCCGGGTACCCCAACGCGGCCCGGGCCGTCGGCAGCGTCATGTCACGCAATCGCATTCCGCTCATCGTGCCCTGCCATCGTGTCGTCGGCAGTGCGGGTGGCTGGGGGGGCTATTCGATGGGGCCGGGCATCGAGCTCAAGCAACGTCTGTTGGCCCTCGAAGGCTTTCAACCACCCCGCTCGGCGCATCGCGGACGAAGTGCCCTGACGGCGGCGCGGTAACTCGGTTCGGTCACGAAAGCACATCACGATGGTTGAGCACCGCGAGCATGTTCATTTTGTGACCGGCCGATTGGCCGAGCATGCCTTGCGCCGCGTGTTAAGCGAACTGGCCGCGCACGTCGACTTCGACTATTCAATCAGCGTGCTCGGCATCACGGTGGCGGCGCTGATGACGCCGCAATGGATTGCTCGACGACTAAGCGTGCCGAGCGAAGCCACGCGGGTGATTGTGCCAGGCTACTGTCATGGATCGCTCGACGAAATTGCCGCCGTGTGTGGTCGGCAGGTCGAGCGCGGCCCGAAAGACCTGCGCGAGTTGCCCGCTTATTTTGGTCGGCCTCGCGTGTCGGCCGATTATGGCGCGTACGACATTGAAATCCTGGCCGAGATCAACCACGCGCCGCGACTCTCCCTCGCCCAGATATTGGCCCTGGCCGAGAACTACCGAGCGGCCGGGGCCAACGTGATCGACCTGGGATGCGACCCAGGCGGTGCATGGTCGGGCGTGGGGGATGCGGTTCGGGCACTCAAGGCCGCCGGGCATCGTGTGTCGATCGACAGCCTGAACCCGGCCGAGATCGCGCCCGCGGCGCTCGCGGGAGCCGAACTCGTCTTGTCGGTCAACCGCAGCAACCGTGACGCGGCCGTCGATTGGGGCTGCGAAGTGGTCGTCGTGCCCGACGTCCCCGCAACCCTCGAAGGGCTCGACGAGACGATCGAGTTTTTAGCCCCCCGAGGGGTCCCGTTGCGGATCGATCCCATCCTCGAACCGATCGGGTTCGGTTTCGCGGCCAGCGTGCAGCGGTACTATCAAATCCGCGCCAAATATCCCGACGCTGAAATGCTCATGGGCATTGGCAACCTCACCGAGCTGACCGACGTCGACACGGCTGGGGTCAACGTGCTGCTGCTGGCTATTTGCCAAGAGCTGGGCATTCGCAGCGTGCTCACGACGCAGGTGATCAACTGGGCCCGCTCGTGTGTTGCAGAGTGCGACGTCGCCCGGCGGCTGACCCATTACGCGCTACGGCATCGCGCGTTGCCCAAGCACGTTGACCCGCGGTTGGTGATGTTGCGCGACCCGCTCTTGTTGCCGCTCGGGCTCGACGAACTCGAACGGCTACGCGGCCAGATCAAGGACCACAACTACCGACTGTTCGCCGAGGGGGACGAACTGCACCTGATCTCGGCCGACTTGCATCTGCAGGGCACCGATGCCTTCACGATCTTCGAGCAACTGCAACAATCGGGGGCGAAGAATCTCGACCCGGGGCACACGTTTTATCTCGGCTACGAGTTGGCCAAGGCGACGACCGCGCTCACGCTGGGCAAGCAATATCGGCAAGATCAACCACTCGACTGGGGCTTGCTGACGCGCGACGAGGTGAGCCACCGCGCTCGTCGACACGACGAGGAGTCGACCTCATGACGGTCGTGCTCCCGTTGGTCGAAGCCTTGCCCTCGGGCACGCAGAGCGCGGACGTGTTTGAGCGTCTGGCGACATTGCCGCACGTCGTGTTCTTCGACAGCGCGCGCCACGACACACCGCTGGGACGCTACTCGTTTGTCGCCGCCGACCCTTGGCAGTACGAGGCGTTCCGAGCCGATGATCGTGACACGCTCGACCGTGTCGCGGCGCTCATGGCGCCGTGGTCAAGCGAGCGGCGCCGCGATTTGCCGCCGTTTCAAGGAGGTCTCGCCGGGCTCTTTAGCTACGATCTGGGGCGACAGTTCGAGCGCCTCGCCTCCCCACGGCACGATGAGTTCGAGGCCCCCATCGCCGCCGTGGGACTGTACGACGTGCTGGTCGCCTTCGATCATCTCACCGAGCAAGCGTGGCTCATCTCGCAGGGATATCCCGAGCGCGAACCGCTGGCACGACAACAGCGCGCCGCGAATCGGCTCGATCAATTTCGCGCATTGATCGAGGCTCCGCCACGTGCACCGTGGCGCAGTAAAGCCGTTCGCCCGAATGTCTCGGCGAGCCAGTTGGCAGCGCAATTCCCGGTGGGCAATGTGCCTGGCCTGACGAGCAACTTTTCGCGCTCAGCGTATCTTGCGGCGATCGAGCGGGCGATCGAATACATCCACGCCGGCGACATCTTTCAGGTGAACCTTGCCCAGCGGCTGCTCTACCCCGCCCAGGATGACTCGCTTGCCCTATACCTGCGATTGCGAGAGCGGAACCCGGCACCCTTCGCCGGGTATTTTGACCTGGGCGAGTTCCAAATCGTCAGCGCGTCACCCGAGCGCTTCGTGAGCATCACGGACGGCCAAGTCGAGGCGCGGCCGATCAAAGGGACCCGCCGCCGCATTGCCCGACCCGAGGCCGACTTGTTCCGCGGCGATGAGCTGCTACAGAGCGAGAAGGATCGGGCCGAGAATGTGATGATCGTCGACTTGCTCCGCAACGATTTGGGCCGCGTTTGCCGCCGCGAGAGCATTCGGGTCACGCAACTGTGCCAGCTCGAACTCTACGAGTACGTGCAGCACCTCGTGTCGGTCGTGCAAGGCCAACTCAACACGGACAAAACCGCGGTTGATCTGTTACGGGTCGCGTTTCCGGGCGGCTCGATTACCGGCGCTCCGAAAGTTCGCGCCATGGAGATTGTTGCCGAACTCGAACCCACGGCGCGCGGACCCTACTGTGGTTGTCTGGCCTACTGGGGCTTGGACGGCTCGTTTGACGCCAGTATTCTGATTAGGACGATCACGGCTGGTCGCGGCTGGTGGCAAGCGCCGGTCGGCGGAGGCATTGTCGCGCCGTCGATACCCGAGCAAGAATACGATGAGACCTGGCACAAGGCCGAAGGGCTGTTGCGAGCGTTGCACTAACCGCCTCCCCAACCCACGAGTGACACGTGATTCTGCTCGTCGATAATTACGACAGCTTTGTCTACAACCTGGCCCGGTATTTCGAGCAGCTTGGACAAACCACGCGCGTCGTGCGTAACGACGCGCTCACCGTCGACGAGCTGCGCGCGCTGCGCCCCGACGCGATCGTGTTGTCCCCCGGCCCTGGCACCCCGAACGAGGCGGGCGTCTCGCTCGAAGTGGTGCGTCAACTGCGCGGCGCGTTTCCCATCCTGGGCGTGTGCCTCGGACATCAAGCGATTGCCCAGGCACTCGGCGGCCGCGTGATCCGCGCGGCAGAACCGGTCCACGGCCGGACCTCGCTCATCGAGCACGCGCGGGACGGCCTGTTCGCCGGCTTGCCGAGCCCGCTGCGGGCGTGCCGCTACCACTCGCTGGTCGTCGACGAGTCGTCGCTCCCTGACGACATGCAGGTCACGGCGCGCACGCCCGACGGCACGATCATGGCCCTGCAACACGCTCGTGAGCCCGTCTATGGCGTGCAGTTCCATCCCGAGGCGATCCTCACGCAAGGCGGACACGCGCTGCTGGCTAATTTTCTGCGGCTCAACCGTATCGCCTGCGAGCCGTGCGTCACCGCGACGCTCGACGAGCTGCTCGATCTCGGAGGAGCCCCGTTCGTGCCTCCACCCTTTCCCGTCACGTTCTGAAAGTCGAGTCGACATGATTTTAGAAGGCATTCTCACCACGATCCATGCGACGGGCGAGATCAACATCGCGCCGATGGGACCAATCGTCGACGCCGAAATGAAGCGGCTCGTGCTGCGGCCGTTCCAGACCTCGAAAAGCTTCGCCAACTTGCAAGCCACCGGCCAGGGTGTGTTCCACGTCGTCGACGATGTCGAGTTGCTCGCGCATGCCGCGGTCGAGGACCTGACGACGCGCCCTCCCATGACGCGCGCAACGTCGGTCGACGGGTGGATCCTGAATGACGCCTGTCGCTGGTACGCGCTGCGGGTCGTGTCGCTCGACGCCCACGAGCCGCGCAGCCGCATCGAGGCCGACGTGATCGACAGCGGCCGGCAGCGAGATTTCTTCGGCTTCAATCGCGCCAAGCACGCGGTCATCGAGACGGCCATCTTGGCGACCCGGCTGGGTCTGCTGAACCCCGACGAGGTGCGTCGCGAACTGCAGCGTCTCGCCCCGCTGGTCGACAAGACGGGGGGCCCTCAAGAGCGATCGGCTTTCAATTTCCTCCGCGATTACATACACAATACACTACGCACACCCGATATGGTCGATATGACCGCCTAGAATCGAGGGGCGTTCACCTAACGCGAGACCGAGGTCCGAGCATGTCGCATCGCCGAGTCGTGGTCACCGCGCCCAGCCGTCTGCATTTTGGCATGTTCTCGTTCGGTCGAACCGACGCGCGGCAGTTCGGCGGCCTGGGCCTGATGGTCGATCAGCCGGGCCTCAGCGTGTCGGTTCAGGCGTCGAGCGCATTGCAAATCACCGGGCCGCTCGCCGAGAGCGCCGAGAAATTCGCGCGCCAGGTCGCCGAGCATTTCCAAACATCGCCGCGCTTCGCCATTGAAATCAGCTCGGCCCCACGGCCTCACATCGGCCTTGGTAGCGGCACGCAACTTGGCTTGTCGATCGCGGCCGGGATCTGTCGGTTGCTCACAGGCTCGGTTGCGTCGTGTGAGGAGCTCGCGCTCGCTTCGGGGCGCGGCAGCCGCTCGAGCGTCGGCATGCATGGCTTTGCGCGCGGCGGTTTGCTGGCCGAGGCCGGCAAGTTGCGCGCCCAACAGCACTCGCCGCTCATCGCCCGCGCCGAGCTCCCCGCCGCGTGGCGGCTCGTGCTGCTCGCGCCACGCGATGCCATCGGACTCTCGGGCGAAGCGGAACGCAGTGCGTTCGCGCGACTGCCAGCCGTGTCGCTGAGCACGACCGCGACGCTGAGTCAGTTGGCGTTTTTAAGCCTGATCCCCGCGGCGATCGACGGCGACTTTGAAACCTTCTCGCGCGATTTTACGTTGTTCAATCGTTTGGCCGGCGCGTGTTTTTCCTCGGAGCAGGGGGGCGAGTACGCCGGCGAAGAGGTCCGCCAACTCGTCGACCTCGTGCGGTCGGCAGGGGTCGATGGCGTCGCGCAGAGTTCCTGGGGACCCACCGTCGCGGCCCTCTTTCCGACGATCGAGAGCGCCCAGCAGTTTGCCAACAAGTTGCCCGCGTCCGTCGCGAACTCGCCGCTCGACGTGGTCATCGCCACGCCCAACACCCGCGGCGCGACTATCGAGGTCGTCGAGTCATGAATATGGCCGACGTCATGCTGCTCACTAAGTCGACTTAAACAGTTTCTCGTGCATGCCCTTGAGCGCCTGCACGCCCAATCGCATCGAGAACACGTCGGCGCCGAGACTCAACATGCGGCAGCCCATGTCGTAGCAGCGGACCGCGAAGGCGGGATCAGCCGGCACGGTGCCCCAATGCTTGCCGTGCTTGCGACACGCGGCGGCGACATGGTCGTACACCTCCCAGACCTTGGCATGATTCTTTTCGCCTTGCACGCCGAGTGCCTGTGAGAGGTCGGCCGGGCCGAGGAACAGCAAATCAACGCCGTCGATCGCGGCGATCTTCTCGGCGTCCTTGACCGCGCCGAGCGTTTCGATCTGAATGGCCACGAAGTGCTCGCGATTGGCCTTCTCGGCAAATTCCTTCTGCTGCATGAACGTGTATTCGGCGTCGTAGCCCGAAGTGTTCATGCCGCGCCAGCCACGCGGTCCGAACTTGGACCACTGCACGAACTCTTCAGCATGCTCGGCCGAGGTGATTTGAGCACCCATGATGCCCCCCGCGCCGGCCTCGAAGGCCTGGGTGACAACCGAGTAGCCGGTCGGCGCGACGCGCACCAGACTATCCATGCCGTTGGCCCGCGCGGCGGTGGTCGCCAACTCGATCTCCTTGTACGAGCTGCCGACGTGCTCCTGATCGATCCAGATACCGTGATACCCGCCGGCAAAGCCAAAGGTGTTAATCGTCACCGTGCTCGCCAAGCGACCGACACAAAAAATTCGGCACAACTCATTACGCGCAAGCAGTTCTTTGTAGCGGTACGCCATGATGGGAGCATTCCGAGAAAGTGGAGGAAAGTATTTTGCGGAGCGGATCGGTCAGTGTGTCAGTCAAGCGTGGGTGTGTCAAGCACCCGAAGAATCCGATGGATGGATCGCAACGTGTTTTGCAGCAGTGCCTTGCGCTGTGTCATGGGGACTGGGTGTACGCCGAGAGACGGGGGCTGCGCCCGATTGGCCAGGCCAGTTGATTTCCAAAAATAGTTCTTGCGGCGCGAACCGGCTCGACGATCTGCTTGTCTGGAGGAGTGTTCGCACAGAGCGCCGATGGTCTTGACAAGGGCCACTGTGTGAACGAATGTTGAATGCTTCGCGATCGGGTGGACCGATCGTGCGGGGTCCGGTCTCGGCCGGGACTCGCGGATGTTTTTTGTTCTCTCCCAGCGCGCGATTCATATCGCGTAGGAGTCTGCCATGCGTAGTGCCATGAATGTAGCCACGAAGCGTCTCGCCACGGCCCAAGGCCAAGTGCGTCACGTCGTCGTCGCCGGCCTGCGCGCATCGAAGCATTGGCACGACTCGATTAAATGCACTGCGCCGCTGCCCTGTTTTTATCCAGGGCCGCAGCCCACTTCTCTCCAGGGGTCCTAAGCCGCCGCACAGGCCGCTTGAGACCACTCGACATCTGGACAGAAGTCGCTGTCAGCGCAAAGCCGCTTGAGCCAGTGCCCGTGCCTGCTCGCGCTTCGCTTTGCGTCGGATGGCGTTGGGACCGTCGCCGCGCATGCTCGCGTCCTGGACGGCACGAGCCTATCGCGGCCGCTATCGCGCCTCGAAATCTATGTTGGGAGAAGCAGCATCATGGCCTCGATTTGTGCAGAGACTGACACCACCGACGAGTTGAGCGCGCTGGTCATCCTGAGCCAAGCCGGCGATCGCGAAGCGCTGGGCGAGATTGCCCGACGCTTCGAGTCGCTCGTCTACAGCATTGCCCTGCGGCGGCTGCGCAATCATGCCGAGGCGCAGGAGCTGACCCAAGAGGTATTCGTGCAGGTGCTGCGCAAGATTGGCCAACTGCGCGATCCGGCGTGCTTGGCAGGCTGGTTGCGGTCGATCACGCATCGCTTGGCAATCAACCGCGCGTTGCGGGGCGGCGGCGAGTTGCCGACCGAGCCGGCGTCGTTCGACGCGCGGCAACACGACGCGCACACGCCCGAGTTGGCCGCGATGCAGCGCGAGCAGGCGTCGCAGGTTCGTGCCGGGCTGCGCCGCTTGCGGTCACTCGATCGGCAAACGCTCGAGGCGTTTTACGTCGACGGCCGCTCGCTCGTCGAGATGAGCACGAAGTTCGACACGCCGCTCGGGACGATCAAGCGCCGGCTGCACGTTGCCCGCAAGCGACTCGCTCGTGAACTGGAAACCCTCGCCACGCTCTAGCTGGAGGGGTGGAGGAGTGGAGAGGTGTCGCTGATGCGATCGCGCCGCTCCTCTGCTCCTCCGCCCTCCACTTGTTCGTAGCCGGCTACGCGATCCACTCTTTGATGACCTTGCCGGCGACGCCGGTCAATCGAGCGTCGAGCCCCTGGAAGCGATGCGTCAATCGCAGGTGGTCGATGCCGAATAGGTGCAAAATCGTGGCGTGAAAATCATTCACATGCACCGGGTCTTTCACGATCGACCAGCCGATCTCGTCAGTCTCGCCGTAGGTGAGCCCCCCCTTGAGGCCGCCACCGGCCATCCACAGGCTATACGCGAACGGATGGTGATCGCGACCGGTGACGACACTCGAGCCGTTGCGATTCTCGCCCAGCGGCGTGCGGCCAAACTCGCCGGCGAACACGATCAGCGTCGAGTCGAGCAGCCCGCGCTGCTTCAAGTCTTGAATGAGCGCGGCGACCGGTTGGTCGGCCATGCCGCAGTTCTGGGGCAACTCGGTGTCGAGGTTCGAGTGATGATCCCAGGAGGCATGGAAGAGACTGACGAAGCGCACACCGCGCTCGACCAGCCGTCGGGCCAGCAAGCAGTTCTTGGCGAACTCGCGATACTGGCCGGGGCCGCCGCCGCGCGAGGCTTTAATGGGCGGGTCGTCGCGGTTCACGCCGTAGGCGTCGAGCGTCGAAGGGCTTTCATCTTTCAGGTCGATCAATTCCGGGGCCGCGCTCTGCATGCGAAACGCGAGCTCGTAGCTCGCGATGCGGCTGGCAATTTCTGGATCGTGCATGTGAGCAAACCGCTCGCGGTTCGTCTCGCGGAGCACGTCGAGCCCGGCCCGTTGCAAAGCGTTGGGGAGCCCGGCCGGGTTGTTGAGATTCAGGACCGGTTCCCCTTTATTGCGGAACAGGACGCCCGAGTACACGCTGGGCAGGAAGCCGCTGCCCCACAACGACGCGCCGCCGCTCGTGCCGCGGCCGGCCGACAAGACGACGTAGCCCGGCAAGTTCTGCGACTCGCTGCCCAATCCGTAGGTGAGCCACGCGCCCATCGTGGGCAGTCCGAAGAACGGTCGCCCGGCCAGCAAGGTGAGTTGGGCCGGATGATGATTGAACTGGTCGGTGTGCATCGAGCGGACCATCAGGATATCGTCGGCACAGGAGGCGATTTTGGGCATCAGGTCGCTGAAAACCATGCCCGACTCGCCATGCTGAGTGAATTTGCGTTTCGAGCCCAGCAGCGTGGCGGACTCTTTCTTGATGAACGCGAAGCGGACGTTTTTCGTCAGCGACTCGGGGAGCGGCTGGCCGTTGAGTTCGTTGAGCTTGGGCTTGGGGTCGTAGAGGTCAAGCTGGCTGGGAGCCCCTTCCAAGAAAATGAAGATGCAGGCCTTGGCCTTGGGCGCAAAGTGGCTCGACTTCGGCTCAAGCGGATTGCTCAACTCGCGGTCGCTGCCGGGCGCGGCGACGCCGTCTTGCGCAAGCAATTGGGCTAGCGCGGCGACGCCGAGACCGTAGCCCGACTGGCCCAAGAAGTGCCGCCGCGTCTGTTGTTGGCGCGAGGTCTCGAGCGCGTGATGCAACTGCTCGTTCATGACTGGTTCCCTACTCACGGGTAATAAACTCGTCGAGATTCAAAATCATACGGGCCGTGGCGACCCAGGCCGCTCGTTCACTCTCGCTCTGGGCACTCTTCGTTTTGCCGGCGAGTTGGCGCGCCTCGTCGACATGCGTGGCAAAATACGCGCGGGCCTGTTGCAGCAGGCCGAGGTAGCGTTGTTGCTCTGCCTCGCTGGGCTGACGCACCAAGCACCAACGCCAGGCCTGGGTGAGCCGCTGGGCGTCGGTCGCGGCGCTCTCGGCGAGCAGCCGTTGAGTCAGTCCCTGCGCGGCCTCGACAAAGCTCTCGTTGTTGAGCAGCGCCAAGGCTTGCAGCGGCGTGTTGCTGACCGTGCGGTCCACGCAAGCCGTGTTGCTGTCAGGGCAGTCGAACGTCATCAAGGTCGGATGCGGGATGGTGCGTTTGAAGAACGTGTACATGCCGCGACGATAGCGGTCTTCGCCTTTGCTCTCGCTCCAAGAAAAATTATTGGCGTAGCTCAGCTTGGCCAAGTCGGCCGGCATGGGCGGAAACACACTCGCTCCGCCGACCTTGGTTGACAGCAGACCGCCGGCCGCGAGCGCCAAGTCGCGGACGATCTCCCCTTCGACCCGCAGGCGATTTTGTCGATGCAGCAGCGTGTTGAGCGGATCGACCTCGACGAGTTCGCCGCGGTGCACTGACGATTGCTGGTACGTGGCCGAGAGGAGTATGGTTTTGATGAGCCGCTTGGTGCTCCAGCCGAGCTTGTCGCGATAGGTCGAGGCGAGCCAATCGAGCAACTCGGGATGCGACGGCGTCTCGCCACGCACGCCGAAGTCGTTGACCGTGCGCACCAATCCCTCGCCAAACAAATGGGCCCAGACATGATTTGCGGCCACGCGCGGCGAGAGCGGATTGCGCTCGCTGACGAGCCATTGGGCCAGGTCGTAGCGCGTGGGTTGCTGACCCAAGGGCTTGATCGCGGGGAGGATGCCGAACGTGCCGCTCTGGACCTCTTCGGCCTTGTTGAGGAATTCGCCGCGCTCGAAGCGGTACGTCTTGCGGCCGCGCAGAGAGTTGGCGAGCGTGCGGACCTGCATCGACTCGACCTGGTATTGTTGCTGCAGCTTGGACAGTTCCGCGTCGAGGCGGCGAATCTCGTCGTCCTGCGAAGCGTAATAGTCGAACAAGGCTTGACGCGTCGCGGCGACACGCTTCTCGGGGTACATGTCGAGCGCCTGCACAATGTTGGCCGGGAACCGCAAGCCCCGGGCGTCACCGGTGAGGGCCGTGACCCGCAAGCGGCCGAGCGCATGGTCGCTGCCGTAGTGCTGGTCGATCGTGAGTTGCAGGCGTTCGCCGTCGGCGAGCGTGACGGGCTCGATGGTGCGCAGCTGTAGATGCTGGTCCTCGCCGGTCTTGCCCTGGATGGCCCAGCCACGCTTGGGGTCGATCGTTTCGTTGAGCACGTCGACCGCCTTGAAGTTGGTTTGCTCGAACGTCGCGGTGACTCGATCTCGCGCGAGCGGCAAAGTACGTAGCGACTTGCCAGCGGAGTCGACCACCTGAAGCTGCACGCGATTGACGACGAAGTTGCCCCCCGATGACCGGCCGGGGCCCTTGTTCGGCAACGTCTCGTCGCGGATCGCCTCGATGCGGAGGCCCGTCAAAAGCTCGGGGAGCTTGCCGAGCCGCAGCGTGTAGGTCTCTCCCGCCTTGTTGGGCTGTTGAGTCGATGCTTGCGCGCGATACGAGCCATCGGTTTGCTTGTTGAACGTCGTCGCTCCGGTACTCGTGAGCTGCTCAATCTCGAGGGGCTTCGTGGCCAGCGCGCTCCCTTTGGTCTTGCCCAAGATTTCGCGCTGCTCGTCTTCCCAGGCGGCCTGTTGGGGCGCGAGCTGCTTTTTTCTCGCCGCGAGGGCAGCCTGTACCGAGGCCGAACGGGCCAAGTACTCGTCGAGGTTCGTGGCTTTGACGGGGAGCTTGACGTTGACCTCGTCGGCGGCATTGAAGTAGGCGAAGAGTTGGTAGTATTCGCGCTGCGAGATCGGATCGTACTTATGATTGTGGCAGCGCGCGCAGCCCACGGTGAGGCCGAGCCACACGGCGCCGAGCGTCTCGGTGCGATCGAACACCGCGTTGATGCGGAACTCTTCCTGGTCGACTCCCCCCTCCTCGTTGGTCAGCGTTTGCCGGTTGAACGCCGTCGCCACAAGTTGATCGCGCGACGGTCGCGGCAACAGATCGCCGGCGATCTGCTGGATGGTGAACTGATCGAAGGGCAAGTCCTCGTTGAAGGCATCGATGACCCAATCGCGATAGACGAACGCATCGGGGCGCGCGCGGTCCTTCTCGTACCCGTCGCTGTCAGCGTATCGGGCCATGTCGAGCCAGTGCCGCCCCCAACGCTCGCCAAAATGCTTCGAGGCCAGCAGACGGTCGATCAGCGCTTCGTACGCACCCGGCGACGGGTCGTGCACGAATTGATCGACCTCGGCGGGGGTGGGAGGCAGCCCGATCAAATCGTAGTGCAGCCGCTTGATGAGCGTCACGCGATCGGCGAGCGGCGAGGGCTTGATCTTGGCCGCCTCGAGCCGCGCGAGCACAAAGCGGTCGATCGGATTGCGGACCCACGTGGTGTCGTGGACCGCGGGTGACACGGGCAGGCTCAGAGGTTGGAAAGCCCAATGGCTCTGGTACTCTGCTCCGCTTGCAATCCACTGCCGCAACAGTGCGATCTGCGGAGCCTTGAGCGCGGGCTTCTCGGGAGGCATCCGCTCGTCGGCGTGCGGGCTCTCGATGCGTTTGAGCAACTCACTCTCGGCCGGCTGGCCTGGCACGATGGCCGCGACGCCGCTGGACAGCTTGAGCATGGCGGTGGAGCGTTGAGTCAGATTCAAGCCCGCCTCGGCCTTGTCGGGCCCATGACATTGCAGGCAGTGCTCGGCGAGCAGCGGCCGGATATCGCGGTCGTACTCGACCTTGGCCGACGACGGTTTCGCCGCCGAAGCGGGCTCCGCCGCCTCGACCCCAACGGCCGAGGCGAGCAGCAGCGTCACGATGAACGGTAAATAACGGCATGACATGCGCTCGTAACTCCAGGCGATGATAAAAGAGCCGGGGGGACAGCCACCGCAGGCGGGAGGAAAGCGGTGCAGGAGTGCGCGGCCGGTACTCTGCTATTTTCGTCCCGACAGGGGGCCGAAGTCAAGCAAAGTTAGCGTGGCGGACACGAAGCACCCCGAAGGGGAGTGCCTGGGCAAGGGACGTGTCATTGGGCTGCCCCAAACGCTTGCACATAAAGTTGCACACTACGATTTAATATCTGGCGGAACGTTTCAGCCCGAGCGGTTTCACGATCGATCAGAAACGACAGCAGGGCAAAGGCATACTCGACGTGCCCGTAGACCTCGGCGGCACAGGCTAGGCGGAGGATTTTATCCGCGGGCATGGTGCGATTTTCAATCCGAGCGAGCGGATCGCGAAAGTAGAGAAAGTGACCCTCGAATATCTTCGAGCGCCATCCTCGCCACATGAGCAAGTCTTGCGAGGGCTGAAAGCGGACCGGGGTTTGCAAAAATCCACAGACGTTTGGCGCGAGCAGATCGAAAAACTCGAATCCCGCGCGGCGCAAAACCGGATCGATGTCGGAGAACAACGGGGCGTCGAGGTAGGTCTGGCTGAGCGACATCTCGATCTCGACCGCAACGACCGAGTCGGCCACGCCCGCGCCACCCTGCAATGCCGCCAATTCGCCCCCTTGGATGTTCATCTTGAGATAATCGAGTTCGCCGACCGCGTACTGGGCGCGCCATTGATCGAGGCCGATGGCAGGCAAGTCGACGGACCGCACTTCCTGCATGTCGAACGGCTGCCCGCTGTAGCCCGAGTACTTCGTTCCTTCGGCATTGAAACGGAACCGTGAGCCATTGATGGGATTATTGGGCAGGTAGATCGTCAGCGGCGCATCGCTGTCGGACACCGCGTACTTGTAAAAGCGAACGTCGGCATTCGCCGGCAGACCTTGCTTGTACGTGCAGAATTCAGGGTCCAGATCGAACACATGCACCGTCAGCCGGTCGAAGCCGTAGTGGTGCCAGTTGTTGCGGTTCTTGAAGAAGTCGGACCCGACATCAACGACACGCAGGCGCAAGTCAGGGAATGCCTCGTAGATCGCATCGCAGATGATGTACGCGGTTCGCTGACGATACGCATCGAGGGGCTTCATGACGGAACCTAAGGTGAAAGTGAAAAGGCATCGCGAACGACCAGAAACATTCCCCCTGGCCACGCCGCGTCGACTATATTGTGGGTCGAACTTCCTGGCTGTAAACGTGTGCCATTCTAATCGAGAGGATGCATCGCATGCGAGCGTTACTCATACTGACCGTGCTGTTGGCGGGCATCGCGACCGCGGCAGACGAGACCGTGCCCAATTTGCTGCAACAGGCGCGCGAGGCCTTTGGGCGTCAACAAAGCGACAAAGCCATCGAACTGGCCACGCAAGCGATCAAGCTCGACGACGCTGATTATCGCAGCTGGGCCATGCGCGGACAGCTTTATGCCGCGCTGCGAAAAAACAGCCTCGCGCTCGCCGACTTCAACTCGGCCATCAAGCAACGAGACGACCTGCCGTCGCTCTACGAGCTGCGCGGCAGCGAGCAGTTCAAGCTCGGCAAGTTCGCCGAATCGATCGCCGATTTTGACCAGGAGATCAAGCTCGCACCCCAGCGACAACGGGAGCATTGGAAGCGGGGTATCTCGTATTACTACGCCAAGCAATACGACGAAGGCCGCAAACAGTTTGAAGGTTATCAGACCTTCGATAGCAACGACGTCGAGAACGCCGTCTGGCGATTCCTGTGCATGGTGCACACCGTGGGACTCAAGCCGGCGCAGAGCGAGCTGTTGCCCATCAAGAACGACCGCCGCATCCCGATGATGCAAATTTATGAACTGTTCGCCGGTCGTGGGACGATCGATCAGGTGAACGAGGCGGTCGAGTCGGGCCAGCCCAGCGAACGTGAGCTATATCAGCGACGGTTTTACGCTCATCTGTACTTGGGGCTCTATCTCGAAGCGACGGGCAAGCGAGCCCCCGGGGCCGAGCACCTGCGCCTGGCCGCCGAGAAGTATCCCATCGAGCATTACATGACCGACGTTGCCCGGGTGCATGTGACCGTGCTCTCGGGCAAGTGATCACGGCCCGCTCGTATTCCAGGGGGCATTGTATCTGGCGCAAGAATAACTCTTGTTTCACAAGCACACGCCTGAATCGTCTTGCCTGCTGCGGCAAGCTGATCGTATGCGTCTTGAAACTTGCCCTGGCGTAAATTGACCGCGGCTTGAAGCCATTGCACGTCGGATTGTCTGATGGTACCTAGCCTACAACGATTCCATGGGCGATGACTCCCTGACCGCTCGTGGCGCGCAGGCCATCCTCCCCTACCCCATCGCAGCACTTCCCGCCACCCGTGTTACCGTCAACAGCTACCCCCGCGTCGTCCCCCTCGTCCTTGAAATTAAAGGCAACGCCCGGGTGACTCGAGCTGCCATCAATTACGTGTTTCAGAACCCCGGGTAATGGGCAGAGGCGAGGTGTGTCCGTTTGGCGAGCCACGGGCGCTTTAGGGCTCTGTCATTTGCATCTGCTGCATGCTCTCGTAGCGGCGGGCGTCAAGCCAGCCGTCGGCGACAGCGTCCTTCACGGCGCAATTCCGCTCGTGTGTATGCGTGCAGTCAGGAAACTTGCACCGACCGGCAAACGGTCGCACGTCGCGAAAATACCCAGGCACCTCGGCCGGGATCAGGTCCCAAAGCTGAAACTGGCGGAGCCCGGGCGTGTCGACAACATAGCCCCCCAGGCTCAGCGGCACGACGCGGGCCGTGGTGGTCGTGTGTTTGCCCTTCTCGTTCTCCTCGCTCACCGCGCCGACGCGCAGGTCCAAGCCCGGCTCGATCGCGTTGAGCAAACTCGACTTGCCGACGCCGCTCTGGCCGCTAAGCACCGTCTGGCGCCCGCTCAGCCGGCGCCGCAGTCGATCGATGTTGAATCCGGTTCGCGCGCTGACAAGCAGTACCTCGTAGCCCATCTGGCTGTACACCCCAACGAGCGGTTGCAAGTCGATGGGGTCGATCAGATCGATTTTGTTAATGCACACCAAAGCATCGATGCTCGCTTGCTCAGCACAGACGAGGTAACGGTCGATCAGGTGCGGTTTGAGATGCGGTTCGCCGGCGCTGGCCACGACCAGCCACTGATCGACATTCGCGGCGATGATGTGCTGTCGGCCCCGGCTCATGCGCGCGAGGACACCGTAGCGCGGCTCGACCCGCTCGATGATCCCCTCGTTGGCCGAGGAAGGGCGAAACCAGACGATATCGCCAGCAACGACGACGTGTCGCATTTCGGTCGTGAGGGTTTTGAGTATGCGGCGCGTGGCGCAGGCGAACTGCCTTCCGTCGTCGGTGTGGACATGACTGAGCAGGCCATGCACGGCGATCACGCGACCGCGCAGGCACTGCGACTCGTCGACATCGAGTTGAATGCCCGAGTGCCCGTCGCTCTCGATCCCTTCGACCGTTCTTTTTCGGGTCAGATCTCCTTTGCCGCTGATGCGTTCGTCTTGGGGCAGGTCGTTTTGCGACTCGTTGTCCGACTCGAAGCGGCGCGTCAGGTCGCCGTCACGCGCGCGTGGCGAGCGGTTCTTGCGAAACTCGACCCGAAATTGCTTTTTCTTTTTTGACATGTCGA
>CAZZBK010000062.1:26788-32452 GCA_964652155.1 uncultured Planctomycetaceae bacterium
GTCGCTTGCAGCGTGCCGCGGGTAACGCCCAATTGCTGCAACACTTGCAGGCCGCGCCAACTCGATCGGGCCTCGTCGACCCCGGCCAACACACGCGCATATCGCTCGACGAGCTGCACGCTCTGCTCGGCGTTCTCGCGCAACAGCTCGACGCGAAAATGTCGCAGGCCCAGCTTGAGCATCCGCGGCAGGTACTCGATCGCGCTTTGAGCCACGCTGTTGAACACCGTGTTGCGGCAGCCGGTGTCGGCGAGCAGCGGAAAGTCAGCGCCCATCCGGTCATGCAACTCGACGCGATGATGGTCGCACGGCCGGCCACAGTCGCGCCAGTCCTTGCCCGCCGACAGCGTGTGAGCGAACACGCAATGCTCCATGTGGAACATCGGCATGTGCTGGTGAATGACGACCTCGAACAGGCCGGGATCGCTCTGCTCGACGAGTGCCGCAAGCTGCTCCCAATTCATGTCGTAGCCGGTGACCAGGCGTTGCAAACCCGCGCGGCGAAGCAGTTCGGCCGAGAGCTCGTTGACCACGTTGAGCGAAAAATCGCCGACCAGCGTGGCCTGCGGCGACTCGTGCCGGAAGAAGTCGAGGCCGGCCAGATTGCGGACCAGCAGCACGTCGCTGTGTTGCCGGGCAATTTGCCGCAGCAGCCCTTCCTCGCCGGGCTTGAGGACCCGCAACGTGGCGAGGCCGATCGGTCGGTCGAGTTGCCGTGCCAGAGCCATCGCGTCACGGTAGCGGCGCACGTCTTCAAAGTCGCAATAGACCAGCGCGGGGGGCGTCACGGGGGACTCGGGCCGCCACATGAGCACGCTCATCAATTGCTCCATCGTCCGGGCCAGCACGTACAACTGCGGCGCTTCAGGAATACTGACGCGCGGCTGAGCGCGGAGCTCGGCCCGCAACGTGGTCAAGGCGTGCTCGTCGACCCGGCGGCCGTGGTCGTGCGCGTCGCGCTGCTCGACGATCGCCGTCACGACTTGCCGCCGCAGATCGTTGAGCACGCTCTTGGGCACGAGCGCCGTGGGGGCGACTTGCAGCGTCACTTCGCCGAGACAGAACGGTGAATCTCCCAGCCGATCGAGTTGTTCGCGGACCGCGTCGAGCGTGACGGGATGTTTTTGCGCCGTCTGCAAAGGGCCATCCCAGCTTGCGGTGGCCTCGAGACCGTCACGCGTCGTGGCCAGCAGTTGCAGCCGCTCGCCAATCTGGCCCGCGAGCGCAAAATCGAGCGGATTGCGCTGCGGTGTTTTGTCTTGCGAGTACACGTGCTCCATGCGGCGGCGAAACTCCGGATCGTCGGTCTTCCAGACGATTGCGCCGCGCGAGATGGCCGCCAGGTTGACACTGTCCCTGCCCAACTCGATCTTGATCGCCAATTTGTGCGGCGGCATGTCGATGCGATGCGCGGCGTACACTCGGCCGCCTTGCTCGTCCTGATCGGGATGCCCTTCGTCGAACACGACACCATCCCCCGGCTTGAGAATCGAGGCGTCGTGCGTGGGGTCGATGGCGATGACCAGGCTGTGCGGCGTGATCGACGCCACGGTGCCGACACGAATGCCCCGGCTCTTGGGAAACCGTCCCTGCACAAGCTGCTGATGATCCAATCCCGCCAGAAAGCCCGGGGAGAAGCCGCGCGAGAAACTCTGCTGCAAGTCGAGTTCCCCTTGGCGGGAGAGTTCAAAGGGGCTGTGTTGATTGGCGGCATCGAGCGCCGCGCGATACGCTTGCGTCGTCGCGGCGACATACTGGGCGCTCTTGAGTCGCCCCTCGATTTTCACGCTGCACACCCCCGCGCCGACCAACTCGTCGATCAGGTCATACGCGGCGAGGTCTTGAGGGCTGAGCAGATAGGCGACGTCGCCAAGCTCGCGTCGTTCGCCATCGACGACCAACTCGTAGGGCAAGCGGCAGGCCTGGGCACATTGACCGCGGTTGGCGCTGCGGCCCCCCAGGGCTTCGCTCGTCAGGCACTGTCCGCTGTAGGCGATGCACAGTGCGCCGTGCACAAAAACCTCAAGTGGCATGCTGGTCTGGCGCGCGATGGCGCGGATGTCGTCGAGTGACAGTTCGCGGGCCACGATCGCCCGTTGAATGCCAAGCCGCCGCGCGAACTCGATCCCCCGCGGCTCGGTGAGGGTCATTTGCGTCGAGGCGTGAATGGGCAACTCGGGGGCAAGCTGACGGATGAGCCAGGTGAGTCCCAGGTCTTGCACGATCACGGCATCGGCGCCGGCATCCGAGATGTCCCAGATCGTGGCGGCGGCGTCGGTCAGCTCGTTCGAGAAGACCAGCGTGTTGATCGTGACGTAGCCGCGCACGTTCCGGTCGTGTAGGTACTTGATGACTTCGGGCAGTTCGGTGTCGGAAAAGTTCGTGGCCCGATGCCGGGCATTGAAGTTTTGCAGGCCGAAATACACGGCGTCGGCGCCAGCCGCGACGGCGGCGCGGAGTGCGTCCCAGTCGCCTGCTGGCGCGAGCAATTCGGTTTTCGGCGTGGATGTCATGGTAGTCAACTCATCTCCGAGCAATTAACATCCGAGCCGGGAACGTGAGTCCCCGGATTACGTGGCGTATGACCGGTCTAACTTATCCGGGGACTCACGTCCCCGGCTCGGACTGAGTTGTTACGGAGAGTGTTAGCTTATCCGCGTTGTACGACCGTGTTGGTCAGCGTGCCGATCCCGTCGATGGTGATATGCACCACGTCGCCAGGCAATAGCGTGAATGTCGAGTCGGGCACCACGCCCGTGCCGGTGAGCAACATGGCACCGTCGGGTAATGCATTGTCGCGTCCGAGCCATTGAATGAGGTCTTCAAATTGCCGGGCCATTTGCTCGACCGAGGTTTGGCCCTCGAAGCAGGTTTTGCCCGCGCGATCGATTTGCAAGCGGATGCCGATCGAAGGGCGCGGCGGCATCGCCGCGGCGAGCGTGATCCACGGCCCCACCGCGCACGACTGGTCGTACACCTTGGCCTGCGGCAGATAGAGCGGGTTCTCCCCTTCAATGTCGCGGCTGCTCATGTCGTTGCCGACCGTAAAGCCCACGAGCTGGAGACGCGAGTTGATCACAAGCGCCAGCTCGGGTTCGGGCACGTTCCACTTGCTGTCTTGACGAATACGGACCGGCTGCAAGGTGCCCACCGCCTTGTGAGGCATCGACTTGAAGAAGAGCTCGGGGCGGTCCGCGGTATAGACGCGATCGTAAACCGTGGCCGACGACACCGACTCTTCCATCCGCGCCACTTGGCTGCGCTTGTATGTCACGCCGGCGGCCCAAATCTCCTGGCGGTCGACCGGCGGCAGCAGATGGACCTTGGCCAGCGGGTGCTTCTCGCCTTGCTCGTTGAGCAGCGAGCGGACGGCCTGGGCCGGGTCGTCAGCTTCGAGAATCTCGCTGAGCGATTGGTACTGGGGGGACGACAAGGCGAGGGGCAACAGGTGATCGTCTTGCACGAGTCCGACAGTGGGCTTGCCGAGGGGCGAAATGTACTTGGCGAGTTTCATGGTCGTGGTGGCATTAAAGGTTGCGGTGTGACGTGAGGGTGAATTGCGTTATGAGCGCTTCCGCCAGGTGCGGAGCGCGTCGATGGTCCTGACAAAATCATCGGGCAAAGGAGCCTCGAACGCCAGGGGTTGCCCACCGATCGGGTGTTGGAATTTCAGCCGCCAGGCGTGCAAGGCCTGCCGATCGAGCAGCAGATCTGTGTCGAGCGCGTTGTGCGACAGCTCGCTCAGCATGAGCCGAGCCCGCGAGCCGTACTGCCGATCGCAGAGCACCGGGCAGTGGATGAACTCCATATGCACGCGAATCTGGTGCGTGCGGCCCGTCTGCGGAAAGACCTGGATCGTGGCGAAGCCTTGGAAGCGTTCGAGCACTGCATACCGCGTCCGGGCCGGTCGGCTCGAAGGGTCGTCTCGCCGGATCGCCATCTTCTCGCGATGGTAAGGATGCAAGCCGATCGGCTGATCGATGATGTCCTGGTCGAGATTAGGGGTCCCCATCACAACGGCCAGGTACTGTTTTTCGACCGTCCGTTGGGCAAACTGCTCGGAGAGTGCGAAGTGCGCGCGATCGTTCTTGGCGACGGCAATCACGCCGCTCGTGTCGCGGTCGAGCCGATGGACAATGCCCGGCCGAGTCGCCCCGCCGCACGTGCTCAAGCTGCCGAAGTGATGTTGCAGCGCGCTCGTGAGTGTGCCCGCCCAGTGACCTTTGCCTGGGTGGACGACCATCGCCGGCGGCTTGTTGATCACCGCGATGTCGTCGTCTTCGTAGAGGATGTCGAGCGGAATCGGCTCGGGGTGCGAACCTTGGCGGGGTACCTCGGGCAACGTGACCGTGATCTGCTCGCCGCTGCGCAGTCGATGAGCGGCCTTGGCATGAGCACCGTTGACTTTAATGCCGCCGGCGTTGATGGCGCGACGCAGCAGCGTGCGGCTGTAGGTGGGAAACTTCTGCGCGAGGTACCAATCGAGCCGGGTGTCGGTCCCTTCGGCGTCGACGACGAGTTCGAGCGGCTCGTCGATCGAGAGGTCATCGCTATCGGACTCAGACATAACCGTCCTGATGCAGCTTACTTGCTGCCGCCGTCGGTTTTGTTCTCAGGGGGCTTGGTTTCGTTGGCCTTGCTGTCGGCCGCAGGTTGAGTGTCCTTTTCCGCGGCGGGCTCTTTCTTGGCCTCATCTTTCTTGGCCTCATCGGTCTTGGCCTCATCGGTCTTGGCCGGCACGGTCGCGCTGCTCGAGCCACTGAACGCCTTCATGTGCACATCATCGAGCGGCATCCCGCTCGGACGCTCCCCAGGCATCCCCGGCGCATTGCCCAGCGGCGAACGAGTCTCGACCTTGGCCAGCCAATCGTAAAACTCTCTGGTCGACGAGCGGTCCAAATCGGCCAAGCGCTGCGTGGCCAACTCGCTCACCCGATTGCCGGGCCAGTTCTTGGTCACCGATTGGTACTCTTCGCGGGCTTTGGCCACGTCGCTCAGGCCCTCGTAGACCTTGCCCAGCCCGAACGTCGCGCGGGCTAAAATGTCTGCATCGCGGGCCGTCGAGCGCAGCCGCTCGTAGGCCCCTTGGCAATCTTGGAAGGCGGTCCGGGCGTCGGCACCATTGCGGAACAAGTCGTTCATGCCCTGGGCAAATTTGAAGTCGGCGTAGCTCAGCCGCGCCCACTGACCAGCCGGCGCTTGGGGGAATTCATCGGCCAACTCCTTGAGCTTGTCGTGATTGCCCGACATCGCCGCTTGCAGGTAGCTCGCCCATATCGCCCGTTCCTTTTGAGCCGTGCGTTGCTGGTTGAAGGCGAACAGCGCGCCGAGCACCACGACGGCCAGCACGGTGCCAAAGATCGCCTTGCTGTATGGGGCAATGGCGTTGACTTGTCGTTCGAGCCAATGGGCGAGCGTATTTTCTTGCAACTCATGACGTCGTTGCGTTTTCATCGATGGACCTTGCTTAGCGGCGAGTGGGGCGCGACGGAAGCCTAACAAAATACGCCCGTTCAAGTTCGGGCGCAGCTCAAAATATAGGTGAGTTGCCCCAAGTTCGTCAAGGCGGACAACTTACAGCGGCTACTTGAATCGCTTACCGAAGATCGATCCGGGCCGACATCAGATTCTTCCGCCTTGTCGGCGAGGGGGCTTGAATGGCGT
>CAZZBK010000063.1:0-3049 GCA_964652155.1 uncultured Planctomycetaceae bacterium
CAACGCCCGGGTCCTTGGCAAAGGTCATGACGCCCGCATTGACCGAGAAGTTACCGGTACCCGAGTTGGCCGATAAGCCTGTGAAGGCCAAGGAGCCATCGCCGGTCTTTAGAAAGGTAACGGCGGCACCTGCGAAGATCGGGCCACTGATCGTGGCCGAGCTACCCGCGTCGACACCGATGACGGGCGCGTTAGAACCCCACACTTGGCCAGCGATGTTGCTGTTGTTGCCCGAACCGGTGAAACGCAGCAGCCCGGTTGCCAAGCCGTTAAAGCCTGAAAGGGCCCCACCGCCCAAAATAAAGTTTTCGCCGATATTGCGCGTGCTGGGGATGACCACGGCCGAACTGGCCCCGGAGATCGCGGTCCAGCCCGCTTGCGAACCCAGCGCGTTGTCACTTTCGATCGACAAGATACCGCCGGCCACGCTGGTCATACCCAGGTAGGTGTTGTTGCCCGACAAGTGCAAGGTGCCGGTGCCGGCTTTGGCGATCCCCAACGTGCCGCTCGAGTTGGTGATCGGGCCGCTGATCGAAACCTGGTGATTGAACTGGTTGTCGGTGATGGTCACTGCGGCCGAGGGCGTAATGCGGGCGTCGATGCCGCCACTGAAGGTCAAGTTCGTGCTGCCGTCGGACGTGCCGGGCATGGCAATGGTCATAGTCCCCGCGTTGCCAAAGGCCACGTACTTGCCCGCCAGGGTGATCGCGGCCTGTTCGCTGCGAATCGTCAGGTTCGGCGTAAGAATCGGAGCGCGGATGTCGTTGTTGATTGTGCCCGCGACGCTGCCCGACGATTGGATCGTGGCGCCCGAGCTGTAAATATCGATGGGCGTTGCGTCGGGGACACCGATGGAACCGTTGAGGAGCAGCGTACCGGCCGAGATCGCCACGCCCGAGGCACCGTAGTTGCTACCCAGGGTTGGCTGCGCCGAGCCCGCTAAGGCTTGAACGATCGAGATTTGCGGGTAGACCGAGAAGTTGGCCAACTGTCCGGTGAACGTCACGGTGTAGATGGCATCGGTCGAATTAGCGACCAAACCAGTTTGGTCTTGTTTCGTCACACTGATATTACCAGCACCACCGACCAATGGTGCCAAGGCATTCGTAATCGACGCAACGGAGAAAGGAGTCGAGGAACCATCGATCACTAACGTCGCCGAGGACTGCCCAGCAAAGGCCAGGTTAAAGTTGCCGGCCGTGCCATAGGTATAGAAGGTTTGGACGGCGTTGGTGCCGGTAAAGCTGTTGTTGGTGGCGGTGAGCTGCAACGAGCCGGTACCGGCTTTTTGAATGGCGCCGCTGGTCAACGTGGAGCTGATCACCAAATCCTTCTGACGGAACGTAACAGCGGGATCGTTCACGATAATCAGACGACCGCCGCTCGCGCCGCCCACGACCGGGGTGCCGATCGCGTTGGCATTGGCGCCGATGCCCAGGGCCACGGTGCCGCCAGTGATCGTCGCCGCCGTGGCGCCTTTGAAGTACTGGCCCGAGCCGATCGTAGCCGCCGCCAAGGGGTTGGCGGCAATGACCGCCTGGCCGTTGATCGTCAACGTGCCGTTGCCGATATTCACCCGGCCGCTATAGGTGGGCCCGTAAAACAAATTGAGGGCCGTTGAAATCGTGGCCGAGCCGAGGTTGAGTGAATGGTCGCCGAGGTCGAGCAAGCCGGAGGAGGTGACCGTGATGGCCGCACCGGAGGCGATCTGCTGCGAGCCGCTGGCGGTACCGAGAATTTGAACCACGTCGGACGACGCGCCGCCGAGGTCGTTGCCGATGGTCAGCGTGGTCGTCGGAATGGCGATCGCATTCTGCTTATTGAGCGACAACGTGCCTTCGTTAACGGTCGTACTGCCAACCCATGTGTTGCTCTGCGAGCCGCTGAGCCGCAAATCACCGGGCAGGATTTTGACCAACGTGGCAGCCGTGGCGCCGCTGGAGATCACCGCGTTGATATCGAGCGTGTTGTTTGCATCGGCACCGATGACCACGCTGGTCGCGCCACCGTTGGATTGCAACACAATGGAGCCGTTCAATGTATTCGTGACTGCACCCAAGCTACGAAGCATGCCCGAGGCGCCGAGCCCCTGGTTGAGGGCGGCAGTGCTGTTCGAGATCAACACGATCGGCTCGGTCGCGATCGAAACCGCCCCCTGGCTACCGTCGATCCACAAACCAAAGCCCGGAGCCACCACGGTGCCGGCGCGCGTGGCGTCGAAGAACGAACTCGAAAAGACCGTGTTCGAACTGGTGCTGGTGGTCAGATTTGTACCGGCCGCCAAGCCCGTATTGATCAATGTCACCGGGGCGGTCATCGCGCCGTAGATCGCCGGAATATTCAAGTACATCACGTCGTTGCCCAGTTGGGTCACGGTGACCCCCTTGAGGCCCGGGATGCTATTGAGTTGAGTGGCGATATCGGTGGCGTTGAAGTTGGTGGGGAAAGATAAACTGCCGGTTGTAGCCGCGCTCACCGTCGCCCCGGTCGTGGCATTGAAGATCGCCGGAATCGAGAGCGTGAAAGTACCACCGGTATAGCCGCGCACTTGCAGCTGTTGCACCTGACCGGTGCCGAACATCGGGCCACCCGGCACGGCAGTCGCGGCCGCTGTCGAGCCAGCGATCAGATTCGACGTGTCGAACGAGAGTTCTGGAACGTCCGAGCCGCCGGCGAACGTCACCTGATACGAACCGTCGGTCAGTTGCGCCACGGTCGCCGGATTCGAACCGGTAATAAGATTGAGCGCCGTTTGAATGTCGCTGGCCGTGGCCGGCATCGTAATATTGCCGGTCGTCTGTGTCCCAAAGATGAGATTGAAGTAGCCGGTGCCGGTGACCGAAATCGTTTGGACCTCGTTGGCGGTAATCGTTCCTAAGGCATTGTTGCTACCGGCGGCAAGGATACCGCCCGCCACAAACACATTGCCGCTGAACGAATTGTCGCCGTTGAGCAACACCGCGCTGATCGCGGTATTCTTCTGAATATTCATCGGCGTCACGCCGCCATTGATGATGTTCGACGAGACGTTCAAGTCGTAATCGGCGGG
>CAZZBK010000063.1:3149-31969 GCA_964652155.1 uncultured Planctomycetaceae bacterium
ACCTGCAACGGGTTGTGCGACGTGCCGTCCACGTTCGGCCCGTAGAAGTAGATCGTGTACGCGCGGGGCGTGCCGCCAACCAGGACATTGCCGGCACCGATGTTCGACAGCCCTTCCAAGGCGCGCTGCACTTCAATCGGCTGCGCATTGTTTTCAATGCCCACGGTGGTTTGGCCATTGAAGGCGAGAGTGAACTTGCCGCCGGTCGCCGTCGAGGCGATGGTCAACGTCTGAATTTCGTTGCTGCTCACGCCACTGGCCAGGTTCAACTTGCCGGTCGGGTTGATAATGACCTGCTGCGTGTCGAGAATTTGCTCGGGTTTCAATGCGATCAAGGCATCCGTCCCGGCCGCGTTCCCCAAACCGTCGCCGATGTACAGAATGCCGGTGCCGACGGCGTTCAGGCCGGGCATTTTATTGAGGTTCACGGTGCCTTGCGCGACCGTGAAGTTGCCGGTGTTGAGGTTCGAGCCATAGCCGAACAACTCGACCGTGCCGGAGCCAACCTTGCTGATTGTGCCCGCACCCGAGAAGACACCGGTCGCAGCCATCGTGCCGCCGCCGAGCACCAGCGTGTCGCTGCCCAAGCGTAACGTTCCGGCGTCGACACCCAACGCCACGACGCCCGCGTTCAAGGCAATGTTACCTTGCCACAGATTCGTGCCACTGATGCTGCGCAGCGAACCGGTGTTGCCCAACTGCTGTAAGCCCGCCGAAGCAGCGCCGGTAGTAATCGACGGAGCAAAGCCTTGACCGAACAGGTTCAACAACTCGTCGCCGATTGAAGCGCCCCCCATCAACTGCAACTCGGCCCCTGCCAACACGCGTGTGCCGTGAGTGATGGAATTAAACGCACTGGCACCAAGGGTGACACTCGGACCACTGGCTTGCAAAATACCTTCGGCAACCCGTGTTTCGCCGTAGTACGTGTTCGCTCCCGTGATCGTCAACGTGCCGGTGCCCAGCTTATCCAAGCCGACGGAAAACAAGACGCCGGCCGCAGCGTTGGCGACGTTCCCCGTGATGGTGCTCGACACCAACAGACTCGACAACGGGTAGATGGGCAACAGTGCAGTCGCACCGCCGAAGTTCAACGAGCTGGTGGTAATCTGCGCCCCGCCACCGTCGTCTCGACTGGCGATCAAGCCAGTGCCGACCGTGATCGAACCGCTGCCGCTCACAACGACCGGTGCCGACGTGCTGGTATTGCGAATCAAGACCGCGTTGACCGTCGTAGCCACGTTGACGGCTTCACTGGCCGAGATGATGACGTTGTCTTGGGGCGTAGCGCCGACAAAACTGGTCAGGGCCGACGCAAGTGGTTGAATGCCGAACGCGCCGAGCGACGCGAAGTCCACATCGTTCGGGCTGTAAATGGCCGCGTAGGGGAGAATGCCGTTGATCGGCTGAATCGTCTGGAAATTTGCCCCGACCGGGAAGTTGAGCACCAACAACCGCTGATTGGCGCTACCGAGCAATGAGCCCGTGGTGCCGCCCGTGGTGCGCAGGGCCAGGAAGCTGTCGGCGGTAACCGCCCCGGCGCGGGCCAGTTGGTTCACGCTCAGGGTGAGCGGAGAATTCACATCGCTCGTGCCGATCGTGACAAACGACATGAATTCGTCGTTGATGGTGAGCGTGCCGATGGTTTCGCTGACGGCTGAGCCCGAGGTCGCGCCTGTGACCTGCAACTCGCCGCCGAACAAGCTCACGCCCGCCACATTACGCAAGCGATCGCTATTCGAGCCCGACGTATTATCGAGCGAGAACGTGGCTCCGTAGTTGACGGTAACCGACGAGGTGTTGGGCAACCGGCCGCCCGCGCCACTGACGATGATTGAACCACCGTTGATGGTCGTGGTGCCGCTGTAGGCCGCGTCGTTGGTGATCCGCAAGAAACCGGAACCCGACTTGATCAGGGCGTTGAGCACCCCTTCGCCAATGCCGCCCGCCGCCGTCACGGTCATCGGATTGAGGACGTTGATCGTGCGCGAGGCAGCCGCCGGAGTGAGGAATAGTTCATTGCTGAACGTGATGTCGCTGCCGCCGCCGATCGTCAGCGAGGCACCGTCGATCATCACGAAGTTCGAGATCGAGCGTGGGCCACCTTCGGCGAGTAGGAGATTGGCTCCCAACACCGTGACCACCACCGCCCCGGTCCCCAACGCGGTATTCGAGCCCAGGCCGACTGTACCGGCGCGGAGATGGAAATCACCGGTGAGACCGGTGTTGTCGCCGCTCAACAGCACGCCACCGGCGTTTTGCTTAACAAGGTTGACCCCTGTGCCACCGCTGATGTTCGCCGTGATTTGTAAGTCGTAAGGCACGGCAGCCAAGTCGGGGACTTCGAGGAAACGACTGGCAACCGTCCCGAGCGACAAATTACCGCCGATCGTCGCGGGGAGGATCGTTAAATTGCCGGCGGGAGTAAGGAAAGAGATATCACCGTTGACGGTCAAGGTTCCAGTGCCAGTGTCAATCCGACCACCGCCTTGCATCGACACGCCGATATTGAAATCGGCGACGCCCACGGTCTCGCTGTTGTTGTTGAGGTTCAGGAAACCCGAGTTGTTCACGGTCACCAAACCGAACGCGTCGGGCAACTGTTCGCTGTTGCGCCATTCGACGACGTCAATGTTCCTCTGACCGCTGGCGCCGGGAATGAGCGTGGCGCCAACCAGCAAGTAAGGTGTCGCATCGCCGACCGTCAGCGCGCCGCGGATGGCCGTCACGCTGTTGGATTTGTTCAAAATCAAACGGCCTTCGTTGACCGTGGTGGTACCGGCGAACGTATTCGCTGTGTTACCTCCGAGCATCACGCTACCTAGGCCGTCCTTCGTAATGTTGGTGAGTACGACACCGCCACCACCCACACCGTCCACGATCGCTGAATTGATCGTCAAGTCGGCCGAGGTGCCATTGTCATTCACGGCATCGGCCACGGTGATAAACCGCGTGACAGCCGCAGCACCTTCCGGAGCGCGGAACGCGATGGAGCCACCGCTGATGACCGCGCCACCGGCGCTGCCATTGGGAGCGCCATAGGCACCGAGCGTGATATCGCCGGTTAGCACGAGGGTCGTGCCCGCCGCGATATTCACTTGCGACGCGCCACTCGAACCGGCCGTCAAGAACAGGTTTTGGAACAACTCGGTGGGGCCGATACTCGAGCGGCCGCCGTTAAACGGCAGGTTGTCCGGATTGGCCTGCAAATTGACGGTGCCGTTGGTGGCCACGCGCACGACCGTATTGGCGGGCAACTGGTACGTGGCGTTGAAGTTCAGCGTGGCACTGTCACCCGATAGATCATCACCCACGTAAATGTTCGAGGCTGAGCCAACTGCGGTAATGTTGCCATAGTTCTTATTGAGCGTCATCGAGCCGTTTTGGATGAAATACGAGGCGACGAGTCCCGTGGCCCCCAAACCACCAATTTCCAAGTCGCCACCACCCTGCTTGACCGGCATAGGCCCGTTACCGCTCCACACGCCGTTGAAGATCAACTTGTTGCCGAAATCGACCGAGTAGGACGTCTGCGACATGGTTTGCAGGGCGTTGTGAACGGCGACCCCCGCACCATCGACAAACGTACTGGCCGTTTGGGTCACCGCACCACTCCAAATCGCCACAGTTCCGGTACCCAGTCCGGCCGCAGCTGTGCCCACGAGCCGCAGCGCGCCGTTGGTCCCACCGAAGCCTAGACCGGCCAGATTCAAAATCTCGCCGCCGTATACCTCTACGCCCGGCACCAACTCCAAGCTCGCGCCGACGTTCACGGTTACAGCACCTGCGGTGCTGCCGAGAGCCGCCGAGTTGCCGACCCGCACGATGCCTTCGCCGACATGCACAGCGCCAAGAAATTCGTTCGCGCCACTGAGCACCAAATTGCCCTGGCCACCTTTCACAAGCGCCGCCGCAGCGCCGACAATTTTGCTGCTGATGGTGCCGACGGTATTGGTCGCGACCGTAATGAACGAGGTCGCCGGCGTAAAGTTGAGATACTCGACATTCAGCGCACTGGACGCAGCGAGCGATGATGTCGCGCCATACACGCCACTGGTCGTGCCGCCAAAGAAGGCAAGCGCACCGCTGTTGATGGTCAGCATTCCGGACCCATTGAGCGTCACACCCGGACCAAGGATCAACGAGTTGATCGTCTTGGCATGGTTCAGCGTATAGGTGCCTGGAACCGAGAGCTTGACGTTGGTGTTCTGGTTAGCCCCGTCGAGCGCGGCTTGCTGCTGCGCAAAGGTCGGGTTGCTGCTGTTCCCCAGGTAGCCAGAGGCCGGCAAGGCGAACACGCTAATCCCTTCGGGACTGTTGGCATAGGTGGCAAAGTCCAGCGTGGAACCATTGCCTCCGGTGACCGTGGCGAACGGCCAAATGCCGTTGGTCAAACCGACGGTCGGCGTATTGATGAACGACACGCGATTGAGGCCATTTTGGCTCAGGTCGGCATTGGCCCCACCCACGAAGTTAACCATGCCCGCGTTCGGGGTCAGGGTATTGAAGACCAAATTGGTACTGAACGTGGAAGACGGCGAACCGCCGTCGACCTCGACCGTATGCGCCAAGTTGTTGTTGAGAATCAGCGCGCCGAGCGTCTCGATGGAGTTGGCGGTCGAGTTCCCCACCAGTTGAATATTGGCGCCGAGACTGGCCACAACCGTGGCGTCATTAATACGAGCGGTGTTGTTGATGTTGCTATTGTCGATTTTCAGGGCGCTGTTCTGGTTGAGCGTAATCACGGGGACGTTGGGGAGCGTGCCATTGTCCTTGAGCAGGATCGTCCCGCCGTCTTGAACAATGGTCACACTTCCGGCAAAGGTCGCCGGACTGGTGATGGCCAGCGTCCCGCGACCTGATTTACCCAAGCCCGCACCCGCAAACGCGCCTTCGGTAATACCACCGCTGAAGGTGACAGTGGCGTTGGAATCCAGCACCGAGACCCCGCGCGTGGCCGTCAAGGTGACCGTGTTGGAGAACGTGATGTTATTGCTGCCGCGAATCACCAAAGCGGAATCGAGTTCCGTATCGTTGGCAATGGTGACAGCTCCGCCAACGGCCTCAAGGATGACGCTGCCCGTGGTGTCATTGAGCACCAACGGTCCGGTGCCAAACGGCGCGACGGCGCTGCTGCTGATTTGAGTAAAACCACTGGGGGCCGTTCCGAAGGCACTGAGTTCGACTGGGCCAGTCAGGCCCGAGTTGTTCCCTGACAACAGCAGTTCGCCCGGCCCGAGCCGCATCAAACCCATGCCGGCAGGGCCGGTGATATTCGCAGAGATTTCCAATTCGGTGGCGGCATTGATGGCCGTGGTCGTGGTCGTCGGCGCTTCGTTCACGATGATCTGGCGGAAATGTGTGCCCGAGGTCCCCGCGTTGACGTTGGAGTTGATGTTGCCGATGTTCAAGCTGCCCGCGCCGGTGCTGGTAATTTTGGCTGAAGGGGTGAGCGCGTTGGCCCCCGCGATTTGGGCGTTGCCGCCCGAAGTCACCAGCGGCGCGGCCGACAGCGTTCCGCTGAGGGTCAGCGTGCCGCTGCCGATGTTGACGTCGGCGCTGTAGTTCTGGCCGAGCAGCATGGTCAACTGGCCGACCGTCGCGCTGTTGCCGTTGAGATCCAGCACACCGCTGGGGCCGACGACGACCGTGTTCACGGCAACGTTCACGCGATCCAGGGCGGGAATCTGCCCGCTTTGCGACAGGAGCACCCGCGCGCTGTTGTCTAATGATGGGGCATTGCTGGCTTGTTCACCAATCACTAGCGAGCCACCGATGGCTGACAGACCGTTGCTCTTGTTGAGTTCGAGCGTGCCGTATTGTACGAAGGTTGTGCCCGTGTAGATGTTGGCCGAGCTGCCGCTGAAAGCCACCGTGCCTGCGCCGACCTTGGTCAAGCCGGTGCCGGTCGAAGCGCCGGCGTTGGTGAAGATGCTGAAAATTTGCCCACTGATATCGAGACGCCCACTATCGGAGCCGATGGCGTTGAAAATGGTGCCGGCACCGGGCGTGATGGGCCCCGACCAGATCGAATCGCCGCTGAGATTGCGCAACCCGCCGGAGAACATTTGCGTCGGCGACTGCGTGCCATCGTTGAGACCCATGCCCTGCAGCAACAGGGGCTCATTGATGTTCACCGAGTTTGCGACGCCTGTGTTCTGCACTAACAACGCCGCGCCGGGAGAAACGATCGTGCCGACCGCGGTCGAACCGAGCGCATTGCTGCTACCCGCCAAGAGCGAGCCTTGGATGACATACGTGTAACCTTCGTAGGCATTCGAGCCGGTCATCGACAACCGACCAGCACCCACCTTGTTGACGCCACCGCCGCCGGTGACATTGCCGTTGATCACCGTGTTGCCCGAACCGTCGACTTGGATGTACTGCAAGTTTCCGGTATTCACGTTGCCAAGGGTCAACGTCGTGCCGCTCACGGCCGAGTAAATCGAGGCGGGGGTGCCGAACGCCTGCGACGGATTGAAGCCGCCGGCGAACGACAAGGGGTTGGCAATCGACACATTGTCGGTGCCACCGTTATTAATGCCTTGCAACAACGTAATTGAGTTGTTGCCGGTGATATTGAATCCACCGCTGCTAAAGCTGATCGAACGAAATCGCATGTTGGCAAACGCGGAGTCACTATTCGTGACGTTCGTGGTCGTTCCGGCTGCAGCCGTGAACACCAGATCGTCGTCGGCATTGGGCGCGGCATTGCCCACCCAGCTCGACGCCAGCGCGATGTCGCTGTTGTCCGCGCCTTGCCACACCCGCACCGCCATCATGACCTTCGGCTCCAGGAACTCATGGAGCATATTCTTGCGGAAGAAGCCCACACTCGAGCGGCGAGTATTCAGCCGACGCTGACGTCCTTTGCGGAACGCAAACCGATTCCAACGGTTGCTCCACTGCCAAGGGAGGCTAATCCAGAGCGAATCGGAGCGGCTCTCGTGCCGGTCCAATCCCAGCTCTCGAAAGAACTGCGGCAGGCTCGTAGTCGAGCGGCCAAAAATGACTTCACGGATCGACTGCTTTAACACCTTGGTCAAGCGCGATCCCAAAAGTTTCTCAATCAGCGTGCGCATGCGAAAATCCTTGTTGAATCACCGAGCGATCGCGACCGACATCGAACGAGCTGCTGCAGACAGCCCAATTACAGGTCGATGGGCGCGATCAAAACACCCGGTGAACGTTTTCAATCCTCTGAACTCAATCTGCGAGGACAGATCGCGCCACGCGCGCGAAATGTCGCTGAGACACCCACGGGAAAAACACAAGAGGAGCGTCGAAGAAACGCCCACCACGGGACGATCGAGCAGCCGCGCAGCATGATCGCAAAGACCAGGGGAAGCCCCTGCCGAAATGCTGCGCGCATCGATGGAGATATGCCGGAAACCGCGAGCTACCAAGCTAAATATCCCGTGAAATGTGACCAACGCCCCATGTTTGACCGACGCGACTCACCGCACAGCTCCTCTTAACTGCACGGGGTCGCCCATAACCGATCTGGGAGTCCCTAACCGTCCAACCTCCTCAACCACTGCAAGAACAAGACCAAAACACCCAGACCCCAAAAACAGCTACAAAACCCCAGCCTACCCAAGGCGAAACCTCGATCGAAACCCATGCGAAATTGCCCCGCTTACGTGACAATCCACCGCAAGGCCAGCTAGCACAACAACTTACAGAACGATACGGAATATAATGAATCTATCATCTGTAGACTATTTGCAGCATCTAGGGACTTTATCCGTGAGTTTCAATGATTGCAACAAAAAAACCTGGCGGATTTTCAGGTGCTGAAACTGAGGTGATTTCGCCTCGATTTTCGTGGCAAACTCGCCTCATAAGCGAGCGCCTACCCAACCGGTTTGTAAGCGAAGTGAATTCCGCTTGCATCGCGCCAGTCCCGTGAATATTCACGAAAGACGGGCTGGCCGAGAAGACATCGCTAACGACGGCGGAAGACCGGCCGCTGCGGTTGCTGTACCAAGCCGCTCTGGCTTCAGAGCAGACTTACGAGCGCCGGGCAATACACGGAGCAGGCGTGGAATTCACGGCACCATCGCTGTCGCACTCAAGCCAGCAACGCTCGCTCGACCCTTTGGATCGAGTGAAGAGTCCAACAGCCCACGAAAAAACTTGAGATTTTTTTATTGAAACGGACATGTTCGGTAAATAGCATACACGATTAAGGCCGTTTGTGAGAGCTGCGCAATGCGTACTCCGGTTGCCCAAGTTAACACTTGGGGCAATCACGGGGACGAGTGAAAATGCGGTTGCTGGATCAAATAAACGGTCAGCGCATCCTAGCAATTCGCGGTAGCGCTAGTGTACACCGTCCCCACTATCCCCTTTTTTGGTCCTTTCGGAGGAATGCATGATGTTGCAGTTGGTAAAAAAGTTCTGGTGTGATGAAGCTGGTTTTCTGGTGTCGTTGGAATTGATCCTGGCAGCGCTGCTGTTGGTGATCGGCCTCGTGGCTGGCCTGCAAGTTCTGCGCGACGAAGTCGTTCAAGAACTCACCGATACCGCCCAAGCCATCGGTGCCATCAACCAAAGCTTCCAGATCGCTGGCGTCCAGTCGGTGGCTGGAGCGACCTTGAGTTTGGGAGTCTCGGGTGTTGGTTCATCGACCTTCACCGATCTCGTCGATGACTACGACGGTGCTCTCAGTGTCAACGACCAGACTGTCGTCATTGTTGGCCCCGCTTTGGCTACGACCCAAGTCACGACCAAAACCGAGCAGTAGTTTAGTGCTGGTTTGAATCGCATAATGACCTCGGATACGGTTCGCCGTATCCGAGGTTTTTTTATGCCCCAACGATTGGTTGAGGACATAGTTTAGATAAACCTTGACAGTTGCGAAGGATCAGGGTTTACTGATACCGTCGTGGTGCACGCCCGAATTGGTCGGGAGCGTGAGGCCGGTGTCGCCCTGTATGGTGCAGGGGCCAACGAGTTTGCCGCCTCGCAATGTGCTGCATGAGCTTCTATGAACACGCATTTGGGAGAAAAAGTCGATGAAGAAGTCGCTCGTTAAGTTCGGCCTGCTGTCGGTTGCCGCCGCAGTGTTGGTCGTGGGATTGTCCCCAATGTTCGTGAGCGAGGCGCAAGCTCGCCCGGGCTATATGAAGCAGTTCACGGCCAAGTACCCGAACGTCACCGACGCCGCCACGGCCAAGTGCAACGTTTGCCACTTTGGCGATGAGAAGAAGAACCGCAACGACTACGGCAAGTGCTTTGGCTCGGCTCTGCCCGGCGCCAACTGCAAGGACGCCGGCAAGGTCGACGAAGCGCTGCTCAAGGCCGAAGGTGGCAAGAATGCCGACGGCAAGACGTTCGGCGAATTGCTCAAGGCTGGCAAGCTCCCGGGCAAGAACCCGTAAGCTACGCCCCGATCGATCCATTGATCGATCCAAGTAAACGCGCCGGGCTGGTGAAGCGATTCATCAGCCCGGCTTTTTTTATTTCGCTGGCTAGGCCACCCCGATATCCACCGTGAAGCGACTCTGCTCGCCCGGCTGCAACACGATCAAGCCCGAATCGATCCCGCGCTGCTCGAGCGCGAACGGATCGGGAATGCACGAATAGGGCTCGACGCAAATCGCCTCGCGATGCGGTGGGTTATAAACCACCGCGGCCTTCCATGCCCCGGCAAATGCAATGCGGATCTCGCGCTGGCTATGCGGGTCACGAAGATGCGCCACGTACGGTCCATCGCTCGGCACGAGGCCGGAAAATACATCGTCGAGTTGCGTATCGGCGAAACGCACGCCGCTGGCCAAGGCGATGCGTCCTGCGCAAGCCTTTCGTTCGCCCGTGGGAAGCATGTTCTCCAGGACCCACACATCGCTCACGGGCACTTGCACCGTGCACTCCGCGGCTTGGCCGCCCTTGCCCAATGGCACGCGAAAATACGGATGGGTACCAAGCCCAAAGGGGAGGGGAGTGCTGCTCGGATTCACGACATCAATCGTACTGGCCAAGCAATTACCGCGCAATTCATAGCGCACGCTGAGCCGAAAATCCGCCGGCCAATGATCGAGCACCTCGGGCGCATGGCGCGACGCCTGAAAAATTCCGACCGCATGGGTGGCCGACTGCTCGGTGACCTCCCAAGCGCGATTCAGCACGAAACCGTGAATCGCATTACCCCGACCATCGGCCGCGGTCAACGCGTAACGCCGGCCTTGAAACTCGAAATCGGTGCCACCGATTCGGCCTGGAAACGGAAACAACAGCGGAATTCCACTGTGCGAGGGGCGTTCCTGGCCCGAGGAAAAATTCGCCACCGACCACAGTACCTCGAACGCTTCGCCGCGAACGACCGGTTGAAAACTGAAGCAGTTAAAGCCAAAACCGGGCAAAATTCGCGCACTGCTGCCCGTGGCCGGGTCGCGTAGTTCAATGACGTCGAGCGCCATGAGGGAGATCCCTTCCGTTTCGAACAAACAAGGGGCTGGCCAAAGCCGCCCATTATCAGCGTTGGCGAGCGTTTGTCGAGCGGCCAAGACGTGCGAACACGAACGTTAGCGACGATCGTCTTGAGGGGGCGGCGTGTGACCAAACAGTCGCCCAAGCAAGCCCGGCTTGCGCGCGCGTTCGGCGGCTTCGACCACCGCCGGATCCACCGTGAGCGCATCGCCGCTGATATTCGGGCTCAGCTCGATGGCCATCAGGTAGGACCTCAGGCTGACAAGCAGTTGCCGCGCTCGCGCCATTGCGTCGCCCTGACGACGATCGCGATCGCGTTGGGGTCGCACCTCCACGTGAATGCGCGTGCGCGTGACTTTCATGCTCGACTCAGGACTCAGATCCGACTGGTCTTCCTCGAACGACACATCCATCAGCATGGGCACGTGCCGATCCGAGTTGCGTCGGAAGAACGAGCCAAACGTGCTGCCAAATTTGATCTGCACGCAGTGCCCTTCGACCGAGGTCAGCTCACCCTCCTGATCGGCCACGAAGCCCCGCAACTTCTCGATCGTGCGATCAATGGCCGACTGCGAGCTCATATCCTGCATCAACAGGGCGGTGCCGCGTGATGTCGACGTGGCCGCCTGCGGGCCATGCGAGTCGTCGTGCCCCGAGTTCCCCGCGCCCAACTGCACAACCTTGTTGCGGCCCGTCTCTTTGGCCAACAGCAGCGCGCGGTCCGCGCGATGCAACATGGTCTCCGGAGTATCGCCGGGCTGGATTTCCGTCACACCGAAGCTGGCGCTGGCGCATTGACTGTCAAGCACGCTTTGGCGCAGTTCCGAGAACATTCGGCGAACCTCTTCGCCGCGCACCGCCACCGATGCGTTGTCGCAATCGGCACACAGCATCACGAACTCTTCACCACCATACCGGGCGACCAAATCGCCCGGCCTGGCGGCATTTTGCAGCACCTTGGCAAAACTCTGAATAATCGCGTCGCCGGCCGGGTGCCCAAACGTGTCGTTGATGCGTTTGAAGCGATCGATGTCGGCGATGATCATGCTGCACGGCCGCTTGGATTCCAAGTGAGCGGCCACGAACGCGGCATGCACGCGATCAAACTCGGCGCGGTTGGCAACCTGCGTGAGCGGATCGCGCGTGGCCATTTCGTGCAAGCTCTGGCAGCGCTCTTCGAGCGTCATCTCCGACGACGCGTCATGCAGCAGCAGCGTCACGCCAAGTGTCGTGCCATCGGCGGCAATCACCGGTACGGCATGGGCATCCACGGCCACTTCGCGACCCGTGCGGCCTTTAATCATCAGGCGCCGTAGCCACTGCACGCCGTTCTGAATCGCATGCGCGACCGGACAATGATCGTCCTTGATGAGCTTTCCCTTCTCGTCGCGCATCCGCAACACACTCGGCTGAAACAAGCGATGCACGACGCTCGTGCCCGCGATGCCCGTCAGGCGTTCAGCGCCATGATTCCAGAGCAGAATGCGGGAACTGCTGTCCAAGAACACGACGCCATCGTGCATGTTGTCGAGCAGCTTCTGATGAAACATCTCTTCGGGCAACTGTGAACCGCCCAGGCTGCGTGTCTCGTTTCGTCGCCATTGGCTATCGATGGCGCGAGGATCCAACTCGCGCAGCCAGCGACGGGTCACGGCATCGGAGCGTTCGAGCTGGTCGTGGTCAAACAGCTTGATAAACAACACGACCAGCGAGGGGTCGAACTGCGTGCCGGCAAACCTCAGCAACTCGTTGCACGCCACCCCCCAGGGCATGGCGCGTCGATAAACCTGATCGCTGAGCATCGAGTCGAAAGCGTCGACGATGGCCAAGATGCGCGCGCCCAGCGGGATTCCCTCACCCGAACTCTCTTGAGCGCCGCGGCTGCCGTCGTACCACGTGCGTGCAAAGCGCACGATCTCAACCACCTCGGACGAGGCGCAACACGACCGCAGAATTTGCAGCCCCGTGTGCCAATGGCGTTCTATGGACGTTGTTTCCTGGGGGGTCAGCGCATCGGCTTTGAGCAGAACGGCATCCGGCACGCCAATCTTGCCCACGTCATGCAAGAGCGCCGCCAACTCGATCGTGTCGCGCAAATCGTCGTCCAGCCCGATCTTGCTGGCCCACGATGAGCACCCCAGGGCCACTCGCAAACAGTGCTGGGCGGTCGGCTCGTGCTTGGCTGCCAAGGCGGTGTACAGCCCGCCGGCGATCCCCAGCCGCACCAGCGGCAATTGATTCTCGAAGCTGCGTGGCGCGGCGTCCCCTTCGACCAATTGAGGAGCCGATTGCGATTCCAACTCTTCGAGCAACGCGGCGATTTTTGCCAATTGCCCTTCGGTCGACGAGCGTCGTCCTTGCTGGTCGGTCGGCAAAGGGTGGTCACTCATAACAATGGACTCAGCCACACGGATTCGAATCGGCTGCGTCTGCCTGACCGCAGGAACATGGTCCCTGGGCACGGCGCGCAACACGGCCACAATCACAATCCCGTTAAAACCTAGGTCACCCCTGGCATTGAGCAAACGCCCCGACCGCTTGTTCGACTCGGTAAATTGCTCTACGCTTGGCGATACTGCCGGATTTGACGCCTGTGCCGGTTGCCAATGACGATAGCCACGAGAGTGACACCTAGGAGGATTGTGCCATGCGCTGGGTAACCTACCAGAGTGAACAAGGACCTCGCTCAGCCGCTTGGCTCGACGGCAAGCTGGTCGACGTGCAGCAAGCCGATGCCTCTCTCCCCAGTTCGTTGCGCCAACTCATCGCACTGGGCCCGGCAGCGATGGAGCAAGCGGCCCGCGCGGTGCTCCAGGGACGCCCCCTGACCCCAGCCGTGAAATTGCTGGCTCCGATTCCCGACCCGCAGAAAGTGATCTGCGTGGGCTTAAACTACGCCGACCACGCGCGAGAGAGCGGTCAAGCGCCTCCCCCGGAGCCGGTGCTGTTCAGCAAGTTTCCCACCGCCATCTTGGCACCCGACGCGCCGATCGTGTTGCCGCGCGTGAGCCACGAGGTCGATTACGAAGCCGAATTGGTCGTCGTCATCGGCCGACAGGGGCGCTGCATCGCCGAGCACTCCGCCCTGAGCCATGTCGCCGGCTATTGCGTGGGACATGACGTCTCGGCTCGTGACTGGCAGCTTCGCAAGCCCGGCGGGCAATGGTTGCTAGGTAAGTCATTCGACACGTTCGCTCCGTTTGGGCCAACGCTCGTCACTCCCGACGAAGTTGGCGATCCCGGCCAACTACGCGTGCAATTGCGGCTCAACGGCCAAACGATGCAAGACTCGAACACGTCGCAATTCATCTTCAACGTCGCGCAGGTCATCGCGTATGTGTCGCAAGTTTGCACACTACTTCCGGGCGACATTATTTTCACCGGCACGCCACCCGGAGTCGGCGCGGCACGCAAGCCCCCCGTGTTTCTCAAGCCGGGCGACATGGTCGAGGTCGAAATCGAAAAGCTCGGCGTCCTGCGCAACCCGGTCGTCGCTGAGAGCGGAGCGTCCACTTAGCGTGGAAAGACCCACAAGAACGGCGCGCCCGCGTCGTCGACCCGGACCTCATAACGCACCTTGCCTTTGAAGAGCATCCGATTCAACACGAGCGAGTAGGTGCTCTTGCCCGCGGGCATCGATACCTTGACCTGCGACAGATCGATTCCCTGCCGCACAAGGCCGTTATGATCCATGAGCACAGGGCACTCCAGTCGAGCGGCGATTCCGGCGAGCAAATCGGCGATGGCGATGTCGTCCAACTCGACGTTAACGAACTCGAACAGATTGGGGAGCAATTTTCGATCGGGCTTATCGTCACTCGGCGGCCAGCCGATGGGCCAGAACGACTGCCCCGCCGTGCTCGTGACCAGGGCCAACTCGCTCTGCCGACTCTCCGAGAGACGCGGCACGACGACGAGCCCGGCGCTGCGCACCGTCGCCGCCAAGGCGGTTCCCACGGCGACCCCCTTGAGCTCATCACGAACCGCGCCGGCTTGTTGAATGGCGGCCTCGGCGGCCTTGTCGATCACCAGCGGCACGCTGAGCCGCTTGGCCTCGACCGCGAGCACATCACGCAGTGGTTTTTGCAAGGTTGCGTCGACCATCGCGCGTGACAAGTCCCGTCGGACTTGCGCGAGCTGCTCGCTGCTCAGGCCGAAGGGGGGCGGCGGCGCCCCTTGTGCCCGTGCCGGGCCTTCCTTCCGCAGACGCTCGAGCCACGTCGAGATGGCGGTCTTGTCGCGCGACATGAACCGCCCGCCCGGGACGATCAGCTCGCCGCGTGTGGTCAGTTGGCCATTGACCTGATAGCTGGGGTCGTTGCCCGCGGCCCTGGTGATGATCTCCAACTTGTCGTTCGCCGTTGCCCGGCGTACTTGCAACGAGTCGACTTGCAGCGCGGTGAGCGTCTGATACCAAGCCTGCACGTCCGCAGGACTCACGTCCTTGTCGGTCAATAAGACTAGGTCAATGCGACCGGCCCAGGCGGCGGCGTCGCCACCGCAGACCAGCGTTCCCCAGAGGATCAAGCTCGTCCAGCGTGAGCCCATCGGTTACACAACTCCTGGCAGCTTCTGTGGTTGAGCCCCTTCGCGAGGCACGTCCACATAGTGTACCTTATAGCCTGCCGAACGGACCAGCGATTGACGACCCGCGTTCCCTTTTCGACAATGCGACGTTTTGAACACCGCACGACTCATTCGAGCACGACGAGCGATATGAATTTCATCCAGCAGCATGATCCGGACGTCTGGTCGGCCATCGCCCACGAAATCGAGCGCCAGAGCGATGGCCTGGAAATGATTGCCAGCGAAAACTACACGAGCCCCGCCGTGATGCAGGCCGTCGGCAGCGTGTTGACCAACAAATACGCCGAAGGCTACCCCGGCCGACGCTACTACGGCGGCTGCGAGTACGTCGACGTCGTCGAGAACCTGGCCCGCGACCGGGCCAAGCAACTCTTCGGAGCCGAGCACGCCAATGTGCAGCCCCACTCGGGGAGCCAGGCCAACATGGTGGTCTACCTGAGTGCGCTCGAGCCGGGCGATTCGGTCCTCGGGCTCGACCTGGCCCACGGCGGTCACTTGACCCACGGCATGAAGCTCAATATTTCGGGTCGCCTGTACAACTTCCATAGCTACGGCGTGACACGCGACACGAACCGCATCGACTTCGATCAAGTCGCCCGACTGGCCAAGGAACACCGCCCCAAGCTCATCGTGGCCGGCGCGAGCGCCTACCCGCGTGAGATCCCGCACGCCAAGTTCGCCGAGATTGCGCGGGACGTGGGGGCGAAACTGTTCGTCGACATGGCCCACTACGCGGGGCTTGTCGCCGCGGGTCTGCACGACAACCCGGTGCCCGTGGCCGACTTCGTGACCAGCACGACGCACAAGACCCTGCGTGGGCCGCGCGCCGGCTTGACCATGTGCCGCGCCGAGTACGCCAAGGAGATCGACAAGAACGTCTTCCCTGGCATTCAAGGGGGCCCGCTCATGCATGTCATCGCCGGCAAGGCGATTTGTTTTGGCGAAGCGTTGCGGCCCGAGTTCAAAGCCTACGCCCAGGCAATCATCGACAACGCGCGAACGTTGTCCGAGGTGCTCATGGCCGGCGGGCTCAGCCTAGCCAGCGGCGGGACCGACAATCACCTCATGCTCGCCGACGTCACGACCATCGGGCTTACCGGCGCGCAGGCCGAGAATGCCCTGGGACGCTGCCATATCACGGTCAACAAGAACATGATCCCCTTCGACACTCGCAAGCCACTCGACCCCTCGGGTATTCGGATCGGCACCCCCGCGCTGACCACGCGCGGCATGGGCACGACCGAGATGAGGCAGATCGGTCAGTGGATTTTGCAAATCTTAAAATCGTCCACCGACGAAGCGGCCTTGCAACGCATTGGTGCCGCCGTCAAGCAACTGTGCCAATCGTTTCCGGTGCCTGCCGCGGTCATGGGAGATTTGTAACTGTGAATGCCCCGAGCAGCACGGCGGCCCGCAAGAGCCGCATCCTCATCGCCGACGACAACCCGACGAACGTCGAGTTGCTCGAGGTCTACTTGACCGGCGTTGAATGCGAGTTGGCCATCGCCGTCGACGGCCGCGACACACTCGAGAAAGTCGGCTCTTTTAAGCCCGATTTGATCTTGCTCGACATCATGATGCCCAAGCTGAGCGGGTTCGAGGTGTGCCAAAAGCTCAAATCGAACGCGGCCACCAAGCATATTATGATCCTCATGGTCACGGCCCTCAACGAGTTGGGCGATATCGAGCGGGCCGTGAACGCTGGCACCGACGACTTTTTGAGCAAGCCAGTGAACAAGCTCGAACTGCTCAAGCGCGTCGAGAACATGCTTCGCCTGCGACACGTGACCGACGAGGTCGAGCGCCTCCGCCAATACATTCAAGAGATGGAAGACACGAGCGGCCCAGGCTAATTGCCGTTTGGCCAATCAATCTATGGCGGATTCCGTGCACGCAAGGACTCGAAAAAACCCTCCAAGTCGCGCACTCCGGTGCCGTTGTCGAACAACACGTCGGCACGGGACTGAACCTGCCTGCGCATCACCTCGCGATAATCGCGGTCGTTCGCCAGGCGGACGGCCAACTCGACATACTCGGCGGGAGAATTCGCCACGAGGTCCGCGATCCCCATCTGGCGGTACAACCCCGTGGTGATGCGACCACGCAGGTACGGACTCGGCAGCGTCACGATGGGCCGCCCGAGTGCAAACGCCTCGAAGCTCGTGTTGCCGCCCCCAAAATGCAGCGTGTCGAGCAACACGTCGGCCACGAGATTCAAGCTGAGAAAATCCTGGTGATTCAGCGCAGGCAAGAAGTGGATGCGGCTCGCCACGTCGCTCATTGTCTGCTCGAAGCGGCGCCTCACCCTGTCGGTCCACGAGGCGTGCGGCCCTGCCAGCAAAAACACCTCCCCGCTCGGATCGCGGCGCAGGATGGCAGCCAGCACGTCGTCAAAGTCGGGGTGAATCTTGAAGATACTCTGCGGACATGCATACATCCGCCCAGCGGGTGCGATCCCGAACGACTCTCGTGAACGGATGCTCGCGGGGGGCGAAGGACGCTCGTAGACCACGGCCAGATGCGGCAAGCTGACCAACTGCTCGCGGTAGTGTTGCTGAGCGTCCGGAGTTTCGAGCAACGTGCTCGAGATGAAGTAGTCGATCGTGGGGCTGCCCGTGGTCAAGGGATGTCCCCAGGTCGCACACTGCACCGGGGCCATGCGGCAAAACGACAGCGTGTACGTCAAGGGGTCCATGCCCACGTCGGTAAAATACAACACATCGAGTCCCAGGCTGCGCACCAACTCGCGAGCCTGACGCGGAGTGGGCGGCAAGGGCAAGTAATGATCGGCCGCCGAGCGATAGCCGCGTTCGATCGGGTCGCCCGGCCGAGACCCGCCGATCACGAACACCTCGAACCGTTGGCGATCCAAGCGGCGCACGACACCCAAGTTGAGTCGGCCAATCGTGTGGTTCCAGAAATACTGCGACAAGAAACCCACGCGCATCCGCTTCGATGACGAGCGGATCGGCGTGACCTCGTCGGCGGTGAAGAGCCGCGCCTGCTGTTCTTGTAGTACACGCTCGTTTTCGCCGTGATACGCGAGATAGAATGGGCATCGAGGAATCAGCGTCTGAGTCGTGTCGATACAGACACCGTCCTCGACCAGTCGATGAACCCCTGCGATGAATTGTCGCCGATAGGCCAGCATCTCGTCGCGCGACTCATACACTGGCGGCAGCGAGGTCGCCAGCAGCACGCGATGGAGATCGTTGGGCACCGTCCGTTGCATGTGCTCGATGTGCTCACGAAAGGCCCGTACATTGGCTTGCTCCAGCTCGGCCAGAGCCAAGGGCATGCGCAGCGAGGGGAGCTCGCCTTTCAGATTGACCGCGAGCCGAAAATGGTCGAGCGCCGCGAGATGATCGCCCCGCGACTGAAACACGCCGGCCAAATTCGCGTGTGCCTCGGCAAACTTGGGGTCGATGAGCAACGCGCGCTCAAAAACTTGAACCGCCTCGTCGAAGCGCCCCAGGACGCGGAGTGCAATCCCCCAGTGGTTAAACCGATTCGCGACGTTGGGCTGCAATTCGGCGGCCAGTCGAAATGACCGCTCGGCGTCGTCGTAGCGCTGGAGGTCTTCGTACAATCGGCCCAAGGCATGCCACACGTCGACGCGCCGCGGATCCAACTGCACCACGCGTTCCCAGCACACGATGGCCTCATGGGGCAGACCGCGCCGCATGAGCACGTTCCCCAGGTTTTGCCAGGCGCTCAGGTAATCGGGACGCAACAAGACGGCCTGGCGTAGGACGACCTCGGCCTCGTCGTGCCTTCCCAGCGATGCCAACACATTACCCAAATTGTTCGGTAACTCGGCGCGCATCGGATCCAGCAACCAAGCCTGCTGGTAGCAGTTGAGCGCCTCGGCATACCGCCCCTGATCCTGGCAGATGAGTCCCAGCACCCAGCGTGCATCCACGTGGCCCTGGTCGGTCGAAAGCATGGTGCGACACAGCAACTCGGCCTCGGCCGATTGGCCTGAGCGGTGCAACTGCAATGCCCGAGGCAAGGTTTCATCAACCATGCATTTTCTCGGGCTGCTCGATGACCTGCTGAAGCGACTCGGAGACGAGGCGCTCGACCGTCCGCCGCTGCAACGCGAGCACGCTCTGGCCGATGAACAACACGCAGAGCCATTCGGAGTACCGCCACCAATCGGGCAGTCCCTCGACCACGTCGATGTACAAAAACACACCGGCCCCCAAGGTCGCACTCCGGCCGAATAACGTGACCAGCGGCGCGTAGCGGCGGACGTCGCTGGAGAGCACCCAGGCCAGCACCCCGAGGAAGCCATAGAGGAGCGACGTGGAGCGGGCCAAATAACCGACAATCGGCTCCGAGGGAAGCGTGCCCAACCCCAGCCATGCATGCGTCGACGCCATCCAAGACCGGGGCATCACGACGGCCAGCAACGCCACACCATCGAACAGGGCAATTATCCGCAGCCAGCGGGCCAGTATCTGCTCTTGCTTGCTCAGTCGGATCATGCAGCGACATCCCGTGGGTTGATCGAGCCCTCTCGGGCATGGTCCCTAGCTTAAAACCACGAGCCCCGCGGTGCAAATCGATCGTGGCGCGCGAGGCATCCGCGCCTAAAATGACGGTCAGAACGGCAATTCTTAGCTGCCAACTCCATGCGCATCGACTATGGTATGCAACAGGGCATTCGCACCCCACCAATCATCTCACAGGAATCGATCGTGGCCTTCCCTTGTCGTCAGCTCGTTTTGATCTCGCTTGTCGCGATGGGCGTCATGGCCCATGACGCGCGTCGGGTTCGCGCCGAAGAGTTCCGCATCGCAACATGGAACGTTCACGAAGGCATGTCGGTCGAGCGGATCCGCGGTCGAGAACAGGACTTTCGACGGTTTGGTCAAACGATCAAGCCGGACTTGTTGCTGATCGAAGAGGTCACTTCCTTGCAGGTGGTCGAAGCGGTGCGCGACGCCATGGGCCTGAAGGGATATTACTGTGCATGCAGCGATTTTTCACCCGCCGACGAACCTGACTTTAGCTGCCTCGAAGTGGGCATCATCAGTCGGTTTCCCTTCAACCAGGTCATCGAGTTCGACGTCACACCCGATCGTGACGGCACCAAGCCCGAAACGCCTGCCGAGTTGCCCTTGCTACCACTGATCAAGCTCGGCATCTCGCGACCGCCCGACGATAACCGTGGTTTTTTATGGGCGCGCATCGACAGCCTACGTCTGACGGTCGCCGCCGTGCATCTCAAGTCGTCCCGTGGAGTCGATGGTGCCGAAGATCGACTCAACGCCGTGAAACGGGAGTTCGTGGCGGCAGCCCTTGCTCAGAACGTCAACGATGACCGGCTATTGTGGCCCGACATGTCCTGCCTCGTCGGCGGCGATATCAATGTCGGTCACGCCGACATGAAGAAAAACGGAGTCGACCTGCGGGCCGATTTTGACCAACCCGGTCCTGATCGCGACGGCTATGACGACACGCACGCGATTTTCCGCGGGGGCATTATTGGCGGCCTCCGTATGCGCAACCTCATCGGCCACACGACCGAGCCGACCTACCCTTCGTTTCCCAGCTCGCCGATCGATAACTTGTACGTTGTCGGTCCGGCGGCCCATAGCTTTGCCAACGCGACCATCCACCAGGACACGTTCGGCAGCGATCATCGCCCAGTAGTCAGCGTGTTCACATCGAAGATTTACCCAGCCGGCGCGACGGTCGATATTCAGACAACAGCCGTCCGCACAATTCAGACGGGAGCCCCCATCGCCACAGCGACCGACATCGTCCCCGTGCATCTGGCCACACGTTTCGCAGGTCAACGAGCGACCGTCGAACTGGTCGTCAAGAGTGGGACCGTGATGGCCGATCGCTCACGTGCCTTCCTCAACAGCGAAAGCGACTACAAAGTTGCGACCAACTTTACGGTCGTCGTGCCGGGCGAGGTGCTCGCGGCATTCAAGACGGCGGGCATCGACGATCCGATTCCTCATTTTCGCGACCAGACGGTCCGAGTCACCGGAGTCATTTCGTTGCGTCAGGATCGACCGCAAATCGTGTTGTCGGACCGTGGTCAACTGGTCATCGTCCCTCAAGCTGCGAATAAAAAACCTGCAACGCCATGAGCGATTCACGCCAAATTGTCATCACGGGGGTTAGTCGCGGGTTAGGGCGCGCGATGACGGAGGAGCTGATTCGTCGCGGACACACCGTCCACGGCTGTGCGCGTGACGCGGGGCAGATAGCCTTGCTTCGCTCGGCCCACGGCCTACCCCATTCATTTGCGGTGCTCGACGTGACGGACGATCAGGCTGTGGCGCGTTGGGCTCGCGACGTGCTCGCGGTCTCGGGCGGAGTCGACTTGTTGCTGAACAACGCAGCCGTGGTCAATCCCAATGCCCGACTCTGGGAGTTGAACGCGGCAGACTTTGATCGCGTAATCGACATCAACATCAAAGGTGTGGCCAACGTCGTGCGGCACTTTGTGCCCGCTATGGTCAACCAGCGTCGCGGCGTGATTGTCAACTTCAGCAGCGGTTGGGGGCGAAGTGTGTCGGCCGAAGTGGCTCCGTATTGCGCGACCAAGTACGCAATCGAGGGGCTCACGTTGGCCCTGGCCGAGGAGTTGCCGCAAGGCATGGCGGCGATCCCGCTCAACCCGGGTATCATCGACACCGACATGCTGCGAAGCTGTTTTGGTACCGAGGCCCGCTCGTATCCGTCGGCCGAGGAGTGGGCCCGCACGGCCGTGCCGTTCTTGATCAAGCTGGGTCCGAGCGACAATGGCTGTTCGCTGACCGTCAAGTAAATCGAGAGAGACTGTCCTCTATGTGGCCCGACTCGTCGCAGACGCAAGAACTGCTCGCACAAGCCGGAGCAGGCGAGAGAACCGCGATCGAGCGGCTACTCGAACGCCATCGGACCGCGCTGCGCAAAATGATCGACCTGCGGATGGACCCACAGTTGCAGCGGCGTGTCGACGCCAGCGACATCGTGCAGGATGTGTTGATCGACGCCCATCGCCGGCTCAAAGAGTACCTGCACTCGCCCGGCCTGCCGTTCCATTTGTGGTTGCGGCAGATCGCCCAGGATCGGCTCATCGACACCCACCGGCGACACCGGACCGCGGCGCGGCGCAGTCTCGACCGAGAGCAGCCACTCTGCGTGGGATCATTCGGCGATGCATCGGCCGTTGACCTGGCGATGCAACTGAGCGACAACCGCGAACTCACACCCGCCACGGCCGCCACGCGCCGAGAACTCGAAGTTCGCTTTCGCGACGCTATCGAACAACTCGACGAGCCCGACCGCGATGTGATCTGGATGCGGCATTTCGAGCAACTGGGCAACCAGGACGTGGCGCAAGCGTTGGGGTTGAGTGAAGCCGCGGCCGGGATGCGCTACCTGCGCGCGATTCGTCGCCTGCGCACGCTGTTGGACGACAGCCCTTCGCAACGAGGGACGACATGAACGCCGACGAGGCGCGCGACGAGCGGCTGGCCGGCTTATTGGAGCGCATGCTCGCCGAGCGACGACAAGGGGCCGAGCCAACCATCGAACAAATCGCCGCAGAGGCCCCCGAACTGCATGAAGAGTTGCGTTCGCTCTGGACGGCGGTGATCGTGGCCGACTGCGTGGCCCTCGACCGCAGCCGCCCAACGCTGGGGCGCAACTCGACCGTTGGCCCGCACGACCCCGCGACGCCCGCCTTGCCGTGCCAGTTTGGCGACTACGAATTGCTCGAAGAGTTGGGGCGCGGCGGCATGGGCGTGGTGTACCGCGCGCGGCATGTGCCGCTCGATCGGATCGTGGCCCTAAAAATGCTCCGCGACGGCACCTGCGCCTCGTCGTCCGACGTGACACGGTTCGCGGCCGAAGCGCAAGCGACCGCTCGACTCGAACATCCGCATATCGTCAAGATGTTCGCGGCAGGCGAGCATGCTGGCCGCGCGTTTTTTACGATGCAATATGTCGCTGGCCAACCGCTCTCGGCGCTGCTCGCCGACGGCCCGATCGACCCTCGCTTGGCCGCTGAGATCATGGTCCATGTGTGTCGCGCCGTGCATAGCGCCCACGAGCAGGGCATCTTGCATCGCGATCTCAAGCCCTCGAACGTGTTGCTGGACGAAGCGGGCCGCCCGCTGGTCAGCGATTTTGGCCTCGCCAAGCACGTTCAACACGACCCACAACTGACCGTTAGCGGCGCGGTGCTGGGCACGCCCACGCACATGTCTCCGGAACAGGCGGCTGGCGCGCGCACCAAGCTCACCCCGGCTAGCGACGTGTACAGCCTGGGAACGATTCTCTACCAGATGCTCACGGGTCGGCCGCCGTTCCAGGCCGCCTCGCCGCTCGACACCGTGCTGCTCGTGCTGGAACAAGAACCGTTGCCGCCGCGGCTGGTCAATCCGCGCGCCAATGTCGAACTGGAAATGATCGCCCTCAAATGCCTACAAAAGCCCCCCGAGCTGCGGTACCCCACCGCCGCCGCGTTGGCCGACGACCTCGACGCATTTTTGCATGACGAGCCCCTCGCGGCCCGAGCGGGCCGCTTTAGCCAGATCATCGCCCGCTGGTTTCGCGAGACGCATCAGGCGGTCGTGCTCGAAAACTGGGGGCTGCTCTGGATGTGGCACAGCCTAGCCCTGCTGTTGATCTGCCTGGCCACGAGCGCTTTGCAGTGGTGGCATGTCGAGTCGCATTGGCCTTATCTGGCGCTATGGTCCGTGGCGCTCGGCGCTTGGGCCGCCGTGTTCTGGTCATTGCGCCGCCGCGCCGGTCCCGTCACATTCGTCGAGCGGCAGATTGCTCACCTCTGGGCGGGCAGCATGGTCAGCATTGTGTTGCTCTATTTTGTCGAGATGATCTTGGGGCTCAGCGTGCTGTCGCTCTCGCCCGTGCTGGGGCTCACCAGCGGAGCCGTGTTCCTCACCAAGGCGGGCATGCTCTCGGGCGAATTCTACATCAACGCGGCGACGCTGTTCATCACCGCGCTGGCAATGGCCTGGCTGCAACGGCTCAATATCCCCCTGGGCATTGTGCTCTTCGGGGTCGTCTCCGCCGCGTGCTTCTTCGTACCCGGCTGGAAGTATCACCGCGCCGTCCAGCGCCGCTAATGCGGACGCACAGTCGCTGTTACTCGTGGACCGCGCCGGGCCTGTTGCTATGCGGTGGATGGAAGAACAGGAACAGCACCACGGCCGCAATCAGGGCGATACCCGACGGGTAGAGAAAAATCTGATTGAACTGGTACTGTCCGTCGACTTTCAAACGGTCACCCAGGACCGGCCAGACGAAATTCGCCACGAAAGGGCCGACTCCCAAGATCAGAAAGTTGAACAACCCCTGAGCGCTCGTGCGCGCGTCTTTGGGGAAGAATTCATCGACGAAGATATACACCGTCGCAAAAAAGAACGCGTAGCAAATGCCATGCAACACGTTGATTAGAACGGCGATGGTTGGATTGGGGATCAAGGCAAACACGCCAAAGCGGACGACGTGCCCCAGGATGCCCAACACCATCGTATAACGCCAGCCGATACGCTTGAGCACCAGTCCCAGCAAGGCCATGGTGCCGACTTCGGCGATTTGACCAATGCTCATCACCGGCATGACCCAATTGGCCGGTATGCCGACGCTCTTGAGATAATCGTTGGTGAAAATAAAGTAACACTGATGCACCGCCGCATCGACAAACGTGACCAGAAACAGGATCAGCACGAACGGGTGCTTCAGCAGTTTCATGGCTTCCAGCCATGCCAGGCCTTCACCCTCTTTGGTGGCTTTATTGGCAGGGGTGTGCGGCAATAGCAAGCTGAAGCCCGCCAACAGCAGAGATGCACCACCGGCGGCAATGTAGGTCCAAGCCACTTCACGCTGCAACTCGGCACCGGTCTTGGGGGTCGCCAGCACCGCGCCCAACCAGTTCATGAAACCAGCGTCTTTTAAGGCGGGCACATTAGCCCAATCGACGAGAATAAACACAAACGGCCAACTCGCGGCGATCCAGCCGATGGTCCCCCACAGGCGAACTCGGCCAAAGTCATTCGCGGCGTCTTTCAGGTTCGCGAAGGCAATCGAATTCGTGATCGAGATGGTCGGCACATAGAACAGGCAGTGAATCAACATCAGCAGAAAGAACGGCCAGAAACTGTTCACCCAGCCGAGCGCCAAGATCGCGACGCCGCCGATCAGGTGACTGACTGCCAGAAACTTCTCGGCCGCGAAATTACGATCAGCAAATTGATTGCTAAAAAACATCCCCACAAAACTGGCGATTGCAAAGGCGTTGAGGATCCATGATTGCTGCAAGGCGTCGAACCCCAAGCTGGGTAAGTACCCAAAAATCAGCGGCAGCCACGCGCCCCAAATAAAGAACTCCAAAAACATCATTACCGACAAACGGGTACGAACGGCAGGGCCTGGATTCGTCATCGTGCAATTCCGCCGGATTAAAGTCGCGAAAGATGGAATTTCAAAGCGGGGTATTTTAAGCCATCGCCACGCCGTTTTGAACCAGTTTTATCGACCGATTCGTTTTCCGAGTTGTTCCAGGTCGTCGACACCGCTGGGCACACATTTTTGCCGGGAATTATTGCTTTTGCCTCGATTCGGACGGTACGATGAGGCGCGTCGAGTTACTCACTTTTTGGGCACTTTTTCTGTATGGGGAGGCTTTTATGCCGCGTGTTTTCAAAGTCCTGTCGTTGTGTAGCGTCGCTGCGTTACTGTTGACCGCCGGGTTGGTCATGGCGCAAGAAAAAGACGCCGCCAAGGAACGAGCCAAGGCAAAAGGGTATTTGCCGCCGTACTACAAGGACGTGATCGATGGTGTGCAACGCGACAAAATCTACAAGATCCAAGACGCGTATGACCAGCAAATCAATGACCTGGAAAAACAGGTCAAAGAGCTGCGCGGTAAACGCGATGCCGAGATCGCCGCGTTATTAACGCCCGAGCAAAAGAAACGGATGGAAGAGCTTGCAGCCGCCGCCAAGCAAAAGAAGGCCGCGGACGCTAAAGCCAAGTCGTCGGTCAAAACCGAGACCAAAGCCGACGGCGCGAAGTAGCTCAGCGACCCACGCACCATTGGGTAACCACAGCCGGGCACGACTCGAGAAGTCGTGCCCGGCTCTTTTTATAGCAACTACTTCACCACGAAGTTGACCATCTTGCCGCGAACGACAATCTCTTTCACGATTGTCTTGCCTGCGAGCAACTCGACGATTTTGGGGTCGGCCTTGGCGGCCGCGACGGTCGTGGCCTCGTCGGCGTCGGCCGCGACGGTGACGCGGCTGCGCAACTTGCCGAGGATTTGCACCGGTATCTCGACGGTGTCTTCCTTGATCGCCGCCTCATCAAACGTCGGCCAAGGCTCATAGGCCAACGTCGGGCCGTGCCCCAACAGGGCCCAAAGCTCCTCGGCCAAATGCGGCGCGAACGGACTCAGAATGAGCACGAACCGCTCCATGGCCGTGCGCGGCCGCACGTCGCATTTGTGAAAGTAGTTGCAGAACTCCATCATCTTGGCAATGGCCGTGTTGAAACCGAGACGTTCGATATCCTGCGTCACCTCTCGGATCGTGCGATGCAACACGCGATTCTGCTCGACGGTCGGCTCGACCGCCTGCACCGCCGCGTTGAGTTCGACCGTCTCGGCGCGATCGTTGACGATCAACCGCCAGACTCGGTCCAAGAATCCGCGCACGCCATTGACCCCTTCCATGCTCCACGGCTTGGTCGCCTCGAGGGGGCCCATGAACATCTCGTACAGCCGCAGCGAGTCCGCCCCGTACTCCTTGACGACCAGATCGGGATTCACGACGTTGCCGCGCGACTTGCTCATCTTGTGGGCACGGCTCTCCAAACGGATCGACGCATCGCTGGCGAGCACAAAACTCTCGCCCGATTTTTTCGCGTCAGCCACAGCAACCCGCACGCTCTTGACCTCATCCTGAGTTCCCGTCATGAGCAGCTTGCCATCGGGACCATCGCTCACGTCACTGGCGCTGATCCACGAGCCATCGCTCCGCTGGTAGCCGGTGATCTCCATCTCGCCGAGGATCATCCCTTGATTAACGAGCCTCTGGAACGGCTCGACGGTACTGACGTGCCCGCGATCGTAAAGCACCTTGTGCCAGAATCGCGCGTACAGTAAATGGAGCACGGCATGCTCGGCACCGCCGATGTACATGTCGACCGGCATCCAGGCTTTTTCAACCTCGGGATCGATGAAGCGCTCTTTGTTCTTGTTGTCGAGGTACCGCAAGTAGTACCAGCACGAACCGGCCCATTGCGGCATCGTGTTCGTTTCGCGTTTGTACTTTTTGCCGTCGATGGTCGGGTAGAGCCATTCCTGCGGCGCCTCTTCCAGCGGCGGGTCGGGTCGCCCGTGCGGCTTGAAGTGCGGCATGTCGGGCAGATCGACGGGCAAGCGACTCGCCTCGACCGCGACGGTCACGCCGGTCTCTTGGCCATCGGCGTCGAGCTCGTGCAGAATGGGAAACGGCTCCCCCCAAAAATGCTGCCGGCTAAAGAGCCAGTCGCGCAGCTTGTAATTGACCGCCGCTTTGCCAAAGCCTTGCTTGGTCAACTCGGTGGAGATTTTTGTTTTGAACTCACTCGTCGGCGTGCCGTTGTACTGGCTGCTGTTGATCGCCACCCCTAAACCGGCATAGCACTGCTTGCCTGCCAACACCGCGTCACGGTCGGTGTCGCTGTTCGCTTCGCCCGGGTCAACCACCGCCACGATCGGTAAGTTGAACTGCACGGCAAACGCGAAGTCCCGTTCGTCATGTGCTGGTACGGCCATGATGGCCCCGGTGCCGTAGCTGGCCAGCACATAGTCGGCAATCCAGATCGGAACGGGTCGATTGTTCACCGGGTTGGCCGCGAACGAGCCGGTGAACACGCCGGTCTTGTCCTTGGCCAGGTCGGTCCGGTCAAGGTCGCTTTTCCGCGAGGCCTGTTCGCAGTACGCCTTCACTGAGTCGCGCTGCGACGGTTTCGTGAGCCGCTCGACCAGCGGATGCTCGGGCGCGATCACCATGTAAGTCGCGCCAAAGAGCGTGTCGGGACGCGTCGTGTAGACGCGAATGACATCCGCCGGTGCCGTGCGAGGGAAGCCGCTCTGCGAACGGGCCGTGCGCCAGGCCTTGAACGCCGGCGCACTCGGCTTGCCGTCGTCGAGCGTCGGCTCGCTGCCGATAAAAAAGTCGACTTCCGCACCGGTGCTGCGGCCAATCCAGTTGCGTTGCAAGCTCTTGATGCTCTCGGACCAGTCGAGTCCGTCGAGATCTTTCTCCAGCCGGTCAGCGTAGGCGGTGATGCGAAGCATCCACTGCCGCAGTGGCATCCGCACGACCGGGTGGCTGCCACGCTCACTCAAACCACCAATGACTTCTTCGTTGGCCAGCACGGTGCCTAGCGCCGGGCACCAATTCACCGGCGCTTCGAGCTGATAGGCGAGCCGATGTTCGTCGCGATACTTGCCTACGGCCCGCTCACCTGCTGCGGCGACGTCGGCGGGGATGGGCAACTCGACGATCGGTCGCCCCCGTTGCTGATCGTGATCGAACCACGTGTCGTAGAGTTCCAAAAAGATCCACTGAGTCCAGCGGAAGTACTCGACGTCGGTGGTCGACAGTTCGCGACTCCAGTCGTAACTGAAGCCGAGCATTTTTTCCTGCCGTCGAAACGTGTCGATGTTCTTGGTCGTCGTCACGCGCGGGGGCGTCTGAGTTTTGATCGCATGCTGCTCGGCAGGCAACCCGAAGGCGTCCCAGCCCATCGGATGCATCACACACTCGCCACGC
>CAZZBK010000064.1:0-31937 GCA_964652155.1 uncultured Planctomycetaceae bacterium
GCGATTATCACTTAGGACTGCCGCCCCCGACGACCGGAGGCCATGATGAGTATCCCTGTGCTGCACCCGACGGCGGCCGCATTACTTGTAATCGAGACAACCAGTTCACCTAAGCAGCCGCTGCGGGTGAGCACTACCGTTCGGCATGAAACTCGATTCACCGATCGCAGATGTGAGATGTCGTCTCAATTCCAAAGGGATCGACGCGATGCAATGGCGCGATGTAGCAAAATATGCTGCGAAGAATGCTGGAGGAGCCATGCTGGGAAGCGTCCTTAGTGGGGCGATTCTTGGTTTCGTACTCGACTTTCAACCCTTTGTTCATGGACGGGATCAAAGTTTTACTGCTGAGGGTGCGCTCGGAGGCGCTGTATTCGGGCTGTCGGCGGGAACGGTCTATTTGGCGCCAATCGCAGCAATCCTTGGGGGACTGTTAAGCCGGTTTGTTGGAGGGCATGCTGCCAATGTTTCGGCGATGATTGTCGGATGTGCTATCTTCTGCATCGCAGCACTCTTGGCGATTCTCACATATTTCAACTATTTCGGACTAGCGATGTGACTTCCGAACAAGGCGGTCAACCGGAGCCGCCGATCACGCCGGTTTTGGAATCCAAGTTTTTCGGCGGCGGCCCGGCTATCGCTGCCGTTAGCTCACAACCCCGTCCCACATTCTTCCCGCTGTAAAATTGGGTTTTGCGATGCGCGACGATTTTCTTGTCTCCACCACCGCCCCAGCGGCTTAATTCGACTCGGATGGCGACCATCCACTTGAATACCCTGGTGTCGAACTCGTTCGACACCAGGGGTCAACGGATTAAGCCCAGGCCAAGTGCCTGGGCTTTTTTGTTTTTCTGGCCACGCTGCCGTGAACACGCCTGGCTGATCCAGATGTCCGTCACTGATGGGCGGTTGTCATCGCAACGGCCTAGTGCGGACGAGCTTGACGAGTTCGATGATCGTAACTGGCGTGAGCGACAACAGGGCGATCAACAGCCATTCCCACGCAAGCTGCGACGCAACCTCGAACACCGGTTGCGCAAACGGCAGTGTCATCACCGAGAGTTGCAGCAAGCCGGAGACCACGATCGCGCCGAGCAAGTGTGGGTTCGAGAACCAGCCGAGTTGTGGCATTGATCGCCGTGGACTGCGGCAGCCGATGGCGAAGAACAACTGCGCGTAGGCCGTGACGCAAAACGCGACGGTCCGAGCGCGGGGCAAATGCGTCTCGTCCCCCTGGTAGATCAGCCAGAAGGCCAGGGCGGCGACGGTCGCGATCAACGTGCCATGCACAAGAATCAACAGTCCCCGCCGCCAGGTCATCACGGACTCGCTGGCCGCTCGGGGTGCGCGGCGCATGATGTCACGCTCGGGCGGTTCGATGCCCAAGGCCAAGGCGGGCAGCCCGTCGGTCACCAGATTGATCCAGAGAATTTGAATGGCGAGCAGCGGGACCGGCCAGCCCAGCACGGCGGCAACAAGCATTAGCAATACTTCGCCGGCGTTGCACGACAACAGGTAATGGACCGACTTCTGAATGTTGTCGTAAATGCCCCGACCTTGTTCGATGGCGTTCACGATCGACGCGAAATTATCGTCGGTGAGCACCATGTCGGAAGCCTCCTTGGTCACGTCGGTGCCGGTGACGCCCATCGCGATACCAATGTCGGCAGCCTTCACGGCCGGTGCGTCGTTCACGCCGTCGCCGGTCATGGCAACCACCTGGCCTCGGGCTTTCCAAGCGCGCACAACCCGCAGCTTGTGTTCGGCCGAGACGCGTGCATAGACCGAGATCTGATCGACTTGCTCGGCAAGCGCCGCATCCGACAGCTCGTTGAGTTCCTGCCCACTGATGGCCCGGTCGGTGTGATCGGCAATCTGTAGCTCGCGCGCGATGGCCAGCGCGGTGGCTGGATGATCGCCTGTGATCATCACGGGTCGAATGCCCGCGCCGCGACAGACCTGTACCGCCGCGCGGGCCTCATCGCGGGGCGGGTCGATCATGCCGACCAAGCCGGCGAATGTCAGCTCGGCTTCGTCGTATGGGGTGCCTGGGGTCATCGGCAACTCGCGATAGGCGAGCGCCAGCACGCGCAGCGCGCGCGAGGCCATTTCTGAATTTCCGTGCATGATCTGTTCGCGGCGCGCGGCGGTGAGCGGCTCGACTTGGCCGCCGCGGCGTTCGTGGATGCACTTTGCCAAGATGGCCTCGGGCGCACCCTTGGTGTACATGACCGCCGAGGCCGGGCCCGTGCGCACCACGACCGACATCGCCTTGCGTTCTGAATCGAAGGGGATTTCATACACGAGGTGCGCTGCGCGGTCATGAGCTTCGATGCCCGCCTTCAGGGCCGCGACAATCAGCGCGCCCTCGGTGGGATCGCCGATGACTTGCCAGGAATCAGTGTCATCGCCCAGCGGAGTCACGACCGCATGGTTGCAACGCGCGGCGATGGTCAGCGCCTGAATGAGGTCAGACTCGCTCCGCGGGTCGACGGGCTCGGGGGGCGCGGAGGGGGACGCGCGGCTGCTCAGGAATTGTCCATGCGGCGCGTAGCCTCCACCCGTGACTTGAAACCGTTCGCCGCCGGCCACCAACTCGCGCACGGTCATTTCGTTGCGGGTCAGCGTGCCTGTTTTGTCGGAGCAAATCACCGTGACCGAGCCGAGCGTTTCGACGCTGGGCAACGTGCGAATGAGGGCGTTGCGGCTGACCATGCGTTGCAGGCCGAGCGCCAGCGTCAGCGTCACGACGGCTGGCAGCCCTTCAGGCACGGCCGCCACGGCCAGGCTGATGGAGATCAACAGCGTCTCGAAGAATTTGCCGCCGCGCGCCAATTGCAGGGCGAAGATCACGACCACAATGACCAGACACACGACGACGAGGACCTTGCCCAACTCGGTCAGTCGACGTTGGAGCGGCGTGGGCTCCGGCGGCGATCGCTGCAGCATGCCGGCAATGCGCCCCAACTCGGTGCTCATGCCGGTGGCGACAACGAGCGCGCTGGCCTTGCCTTCGGCCGTCACGGTCCCCATGTAAACCATGTTGCGGCGATCGCCCAGCGATGCATTCGCGCTCAGAACGCAGTCGGCTTCCTTGTCGACGCTCACCGATTCGCCAGTCAAGGCGGCTTCCTGAACGCGGAGGCCAAAGCCACTCAGCAAGCGTGCATCGGCCGGGACATGATCGCCCGCTTCCAACTCGATGCGATCGCCGGGCACCAACTCGCGCGCGGGCACAGCTTGCAGCCTCCCCGCGCGAATCACCTTGGCCATTGGGGACGACAACTTGCTCAGCGCCGCCAAGGCCCGACCCGCCTTTTCTTCTTGCACGTAACCAATGATGCCGTTGAGGAGCACGATCGCCAGAATCGCCGCCGTGTCGGCCCATTCGCCCATCGCGCCGGCAATGATCGCGGCAGCGATCAGAATCCAAATCACCAAGTCCTTGAACTGAGCGAGCAGCTTGCGCCACGCCGGCACCGGAGGAACCTCGTCCAGTTGGTTCGCGCCAAACCGACCGAAACGGCTTTGAACCTCGGCCGCGGATAACCCCTGCTCGACCGATTCGACCCCCAACTCGCTCAACAACCGGCCGACTGGCATGGCATAAGCCGGCACGGCTGGCAACGGCTCGCCGATGGTTATCGATTCAGCGTCGGGAGTCGGTACAGAGTCGTCGTGAGCGGCACTCATGAGTCACGAACGTTCCTGGTCGAAAACGAAGCCCCTCTTGAGCGCTGCACAATAAATCAGCGCGACAAACAAAATGGCGGCGGCAAGTGGGGACCGCCCCCAGCCAATTTGTTAGGCACCCTCGAACAACATCCGGGCGATGAGGGCTCGAGTCAAGAGCGTCTGGCGTTCGTCCACCGTTCTCAGGGGGACACGGCGTTCGGGCCCTCGGCGAGTTTCTGCTCCTTGATCAGCGGACGGTATTTGCCGCGACGATAGGTTTCGGTGTGGCGAATGATCCGTTCTTTCTCCAGTTCGCCATTGTCCAGCTCGACCGCTAGCGGAGTGTAGCTGTAGAACGTCACGATGGCTTGACTCTTCTCGAGTCGCACCTCCGGCACCCAACTGAGCGGCTGCGGTGCCCGCCATTTCCATTCACCGGGCTTGCTGTCGGGATACATCGACCGCGACTCTGCTTCACCCTCCGGGGGCCGTTTCCAAGGGCTGTCGTCGAGCACCGTGTTGAAGCCCCAACTGATCCCATGCCAGCCGCCGGCAAACTCCCTGAACTCTCGGCGCAAAATCGACGCATGAAAATAGGACTCCGGAGAATCGTCCCCCGTGATCGCATCCATCATGTCATCGAGCGCATCGAAAGGCTTGGGCGGTTTAAGAAAATGCGATTCGATCCGCGGACAATCTTCCGGTGCCGGAAACTCAGCGTCGGACGGCAACGCCCAAACAAAACCATTCGAGTTGCCCTCTTCCTTGAACACGTAGGCCCGGAGCACATGTCCGTCGCGCATGCGCAGTTCCGGAAAAACGGTCAGCAATCTCGCCGGCTCCACGCGGCTCTTCGACCACCCGTTGGGGGTCTCGGGAGGAAGCTGCCCCAGTTCGGTCAGCCGTTCGCGCCAGCGGACAATCTCGGCGGCCGTGAACTTTTTTACGACCGTCTCTTCGGTGGCCGCGGGCTGAGCGGCGGCCTTGATGGGAGGTGGCGGCGGATCAACCGCCGCGAGCTTGTCCGACTCCACCGCCACCTCCAGTTGTGGGAGCATCCGACGCAGAGCGGTCACGCCGGCCGTTGTCACGAGCGTCCCTTCGATGTTGAGATACTTCAATTTCTTGCAACTGGCCAACTTGGCCAAACCGGCGTCCGTGATCTTCGACTCCGCCAGAAATAGCGACTCCAACTCCGATATGGCGCTGAACGGCTCGAGCGCGGAGTCGGACAGCGGCACGCCCGACAACCCGAGCTGGCGTAAGTGCGGAAAGGCGACAAAATAGCGTGTCCAGGCGTCCTGAAAGCCCCGTTGATTGGTGGCATCGATCATGACCACCGGATTGCCCGGCAGACGATCATCGTAGTGCACCAAAACGCTGCCCAGCTTTTTCAGTTCGAGCAAAGCTTGCTGCGGCGAAAGCTTGAACTGTGCAGGCGATGTTTCGACGACGAGTTCTGGCAACGCTTTGCGGAGCGCGGCGATCCCCTCGCTCGACACGCGCGTGCCACGGACGTTGAGCGTTCGCAATTGCTTGCACGCGGCGAGCCTGGCCAAGCCGGCGTCACTGAGCGCCGTTCCCGCCAAGTTGATGCTCTTGAGCTCGGAAAACGGCGTCAGCAGTGCCAGCCACTCGTCTTGAAACTCCGGATGGCCCACGAAATCGATCATCGCGATAGGCTGGCCAGGTCGTTGTTCGTCGCGCTGAACCAAGATACCACCGTGCTCGTACAACGCTTTGAGCGCCGCGCGCTGCTCGGGGGTAAACACCGACTTTACATTGCTTGACGTGGGCGGCTGACCGCCGACCAGGGTCGCTCCCAGCAGCAGAACCAGGACCGGCAGAACGATGCCATTGCGATCGTGAGAAGCTTTCATGGTCGTGCCTAGATAAAAGAAGAACGAGAATTAATGATATCCACCGCAATGAGGGCAGTACTTCCGGCCTTTCGCGTCGAAGGGGGGCGGCGTCTGAATCGATACCGGCGGCGGCCTGTCGGCGGCTCCGGCAGCTTCGGCCGCAAGCGCGTCCTGCTCACGCAGCTTCTGAGTCAGTGTTTGAACCAGATATTCGTCCACGGGCGTCAACGTGTTCAACACGTGCTCTACGCGATTCGCAACGGCCTGATTGAAGAAATCTCTTCCTTGAGGTTCGCCCAGCACCTCGGCTGCGAAATTAGTAACGTCCGGAGAGATAAATGCGTTGTAGCCGATTGAACCGACGGCCGCCCCGGCCAACCCGACGACGGCCCCACCCACGGTTCCCAGGGGCCCAACCGAGGAACCCGCGATCGCACCAGCTAAGGCTGCGCCTCCGGCCGCATAGAGGCCTTCTGCGACATCATCGATGACAGCCACGGCCGCGCCGCGGTAGTCTCCCACCGAATAGTAACCACCGGCCGTACCCAACACGTCCGCGTAGGCCGCAACCGTGCCCAGCAGTTGGGTGTGGTACTTGCCCGCAAACTGCTGGGCCTTGGGGATCGACGTGACGTCGTGGCGTTTCTCCGCTAAGCGAGCGGTTCGTTGCCCCAAATTTTCGGCTTTCTTCATATATCGATTCCACTGACTGTTGGTCATCGCCCTGGGCGAGCGAAGCGTCTCATCGAACCCTTCAATTCCGCTAGCTGCGGCTGAGCGATAGGTGCTGTCCGTCGTGCTCGGCTCAGCCGTTTGAGTGCGACTGTCAGGCGATGCAGCCGGATTTTGCTGAGCATGCATCACACTCGGCACCAGGAGAATCAGAATTAACCCCACGCTGAGGCGCAATCGCATCGACATGTTATTGGCTCCCGTTCTTAAGCATCACTTTGGCCACGCTGGGAAAATGGACGAAATCAATTCGATCAAGCCGAAGTTCACCCGACGTTTGCTCATACGTGAGCGCGAGACAAAAATCGGGATTTCGTTCGAGCGCCAAGTAGACCTGCGCGGACTGCCCGTCCGAGAGCCAGTAGACCGGACTGAATCGACCGAACGTGTCACGTGGAAGTCGTCGGATCGTCTCGGCCGTGCTCGGATGCGTTCCCACGGCGCTTCCCACAAGCGACGCGATGTCGCCGGATTTGCCGGTTTCGATGAATCGGCCGGAGGATGAGACGAGTTGCCCTAGCACGCGCGGCATGGGCTTGCGCTCGTCAAATGCGCTGGCACCGAACGCCAATTCACCGGCGCGCAGCCACGCTCGTGTCAGTTGCATCGTCACGACCCAATCGCTGAACTCCTGCGATTCAAACGTTCGATCGTTTAATTGCAGCGCGTCGCGCCACGACGGCTTTTCATAGACAACCTGTTGAAACTCACGAAGGTTGTCGACTACCGAACGCGATAATTGCTCGACCCGAAATCCATCGCGCTGCAGCCAATCAATCCGCAAATCAAGCGGCAGCTTCCCACGCTGCCGAACGTGCTCGCCGCTGAGCAGTTCGATACTGACAATTCTCGCCGTCGGCCTCACCTCCCATTGCGTGAACAACCAAACGTCGCTCCAGGGATGGTAGAAACCGACGACCGGGTTGTCCGTGGTGGGACGCCCAAGATCAAACATCGCTAAGCTGAAGAAGTAGGACCACCCCGCATCGGCATCCTGTTGCCAAATGCGCCGATCAATCTCGCTCAGATGATCCAGGACGAGCGGATCAGCGAATTGACTCCAGCCGCTCCCTCCATGCATGACGCACTCATTGCGAAAATCGACGATGGCGTACCACAGTCGCTTGAGCGCCGCGGCTTCCGAATCATCCGCCTCTGCTTTCACGGTCTCAAGCGAATACGTCAACGCGCCCGTCGCCCCGGAGAGGCCCCCCACCACCAGCCGATAGACCCCGGCAGGCAACTCAGCGGCTGGGTTGTCCTTCAGCATCGTCATATAACGCCGCTTCGAGACAGAGTACACCGTCGTGGCGGTCAATCGGTTGCTTTGCGCCCCAGTGGCAGGATCGTTCCACTGGTACGCAAACTGACTTGCCGTATAACCTCGCGGAATCGTGAACACGCCCGGACGACGAGCAAGGGGTTCCTCCAAAACCGTCTCCGTCGGTACATCAGCGCTCGCCGTGACCGTATGGAGCGTCCCTGCGGTCGCCTTAGTGCCAATCGCTTCGGCCGACGCCGCAGGTTCAATCGCCCTACCAAGGCTCACGCCGACGATGGCCATCAGCACGACACCCTGCAACCACGAATGCTTCACCATGCCAAGTCCCTCCCTCGCATCAAGCCAAACGAATCCAACGGGCTCGTCTCCAATGGGATAACCAGCAAAATCCATGCCCAGCGTGTGCGACTGCAACGATCTACTTAAGAGCGTCTAACAAAATGGCTGGGGACTGTCCCAATTTTTCGAGGGCCGCCGAGAAAATAATGGGGCTGTCCCCCTCGCTGCTGCCATTTTGTTAGACGCTCAAAGTACTGACAAACGCCTCGAGCGTTGTGAAGATACGACCCGGGCGATGCCGTCGCGCGTGTCTTGTGGATAGACACCGCGGTGTGCGAAATTGTCGCAGCCGCGCGCTTGTCGCACACATTGTCCAGCAGACCTTCCGCGCCAACAGCCAGTGCCCCGACCGTCTGCCCGCCAACGAACGTACCGCATAAGCGCCTCAGTACGTCGGTGGCGTCCATACGTCCGAGAGCCCGCACCTCCCGAGCTGAAACGTGGGCATTTCACACGAGCTTTTCCGTCGCGTCTGGCGATGCGACTCATTCACGAGCTCAGCCACTCGGCATCCCCGGTCTTACCCAATCTTTACTCTCATACCCCTGGTACAAAAAACAGGGGCATTCCAGACCACGTCTGCGCCGAATCTCTGGCCCAGTACCCTGCAGAGACGCCGCATCAAGGAGCCGGAAATGAACGCGAATGCACGGAAATCTAAGAAACAGAATAGAGTTCGGTCTCAGAAATCATTTCCGTTTATTTCCGTTTATTTCCGGCCATTCCTTCCGCCGCTCGTCGATCCACGACCGATGTCGGGGCTACCGAGGCTGTCGGTCGATGCGGCACGCTCCGGCGGCAGAGCAGCTGGCTTGGGGTCTGAAACCAAACACAAAACACCCTCCCCTCAACCGAAAACGGAAAAACGAAAACTATTCCTTTGCAAAATAGGCCACTCGAAAGGATGAAGGATGGAAGGGGAGAGACGCCCCGCGCGGGGGCGATCTGGCATTCATCCTTCAGCATTCCGCATTCATCATTTACTTTCGAGTTTTGCCATGATCTCGCGCGCGGCTTGGGCGGCAGCGGCGATTTGCTCGGCGGTCATCTGCTTCTCGAGTTGTTGCAACTGCTGCTTGGTCGCGGCACTCCCGAGCGGATCGGCGACCGACAGCCAAGCATGGGCCAACACCAGATCCTTGGGAACTCCCTGGCCGGTGGCGTACATGCCGCTCAGGCCACGTTGCGAGACGGAATAGTTCTGCTCGGCGGCCTTGCGCTGCCAGTTCGCGGCTTCGACAAAGTCGCGGTCGACACCTTTGCCCGCGGAGTACATGTGCGCGAGATTATAATAGGCATGCAAACTTTTCTGAGCGGCGGCTTTGCGAAACCACTTCAGAGCTTCGTCGTAATCGCGTGGCACGCCCCGCGCGTTGGTGTACATCACGCCCAGCATGCTCTGGCCGCGCGCGTCACCTTGCTCGGCTACCTTGCGATACCACTGGACCGCTTGCGCGTCGTCCTTGGGCACGCCGTCCCCCTTGCCATACATGCCAGCCAGCGCGTACTGCGCATTGACGTCTCCGGACTTGGCCTTGGCTTGGATCTCCAAAAATGCCGCGCTGGGCTGAGCAACCGCTTGAGCCCATGCCGGAGAGAGAAGCGCGAACAGCACCACGAGGGCAACAGAGCTGCGCAGCAGGCCAAGATGGTTCATGATGTTGAGTGGTTGGAAAAAGGTGAGTGATGAGATCAAGCGAGTCATGTGCTGGCGTCGCTTCAGGGTCGCGGCCACCAGCGCCACTGGTCAACATGTTGCTTCACAAAATCGACCGCCGCTCGCGGGCCGTAATAGGAGACCCCCGCGGGCACGCCCTGCGGGTCGGCTATCACGCAGACCACGCGCTGCGCCGAGGCGGCGTGCATAAATTCCGCGTAGGAAGGTCCGCGCGCAATGTACAGCATCCGCGTATGATCGAGTTGCGGAGACCACTTGGGCAGATCGCCATGCGCATCGGCGTCGGCGACTGGCGTCAGGCGGTCGACATAACGTTCGCGCCAGGGAAAGACCCGAACAAAGTCGCGTGGTGCCCAGTTGAAACCGGCCAGCACGGCGTTGTAGCCCCCTTGGGCGTAAGCGACGTAGGCGTGCTCCTGTTCAAAATCTTGCTCGGGATAGCAGAGCGACTCTGAGCGGAGCGGGGTCAGCACGCGCTGCTGGTATTGGGCCCACGTTGGGCTTTGACGCCCGGCCTGGTCGGCGCGGAGCCAGGCGTTTTTTTGCGCGGCGCTCCAGCGGGGGTCGAGCGTGAAGTTGCCCACGTGATCGAGCACGAGGCCGCCGCCGCCACGCGCTCGATGCGGGTAGGCTTCCGGGCAGAGCACGACATCCAGCGGCAACTTGTGCTCGTTGATCGTCGAGTAAAGTCGCTCGGCCGCGTCGAACTGATCGCTCTTGAGTCCCAGCAGGTTGAAACCGCGACGGCTCAAGCCGGGCAGGTCGCTGGGCTCAACGACCGGCGTTTTGAACAGGGCTTGATAAATCTGCAAGCCATCCGCGGAGATGGTCTCGACGCGCGGTCGCGCGACGCGCTTGGGCCGGATGGCGTTGCGGATATTGTCGCCGAGCAGAGCCAACGAGTGGACCGCGTAGTAGGTGCTATAGAGACGCGAGCGCCAACCGCTCTGGTCGCCGAATCCGCCATCGCTGTTGTGCAGCGAGTTCAGCCATTGCAGACATTGCAACGACCCGCGAGGCGTCGAACCCAAGCTGGCCAGCGAGCGGAGCGCGGCCCAGGTGTAGTACACGTCGGCATGATTCGCGGGGGCCGAGTCCTGGGGATTCCAGCGATAGCCCCCCGAGCTTGTCTGGCACCCCTGCACAAACGCGATGCAGCGCTGCCGCTCGGCGCTTGAGAGCGATTGGCCCAGCAGCTTAAGCGATGCCAGGGCAAAGAAGGTGTGCGCGATATGGGCCTCGTCGTCGCTCGGCACGCTGGTCTCGCTCCGCACATCGACAAAGCCACCCTCGGGAGCCTGGCGACTGCGCACGTACTCGACCAGTGGTTTCGGGTCAGCGGGTTCGCGGCCCGAGGCCTGGAGCCCCGCGAGCAAGTAATAGAGCGACGAGAGATTGTAATAGCCGAAGGTGGTGGTCGCTCCGTCGAGAGCATCCGACTCGGCCCCGCGCCCCGCCTTAAACAGCGTGTCGGCGTCGATGCCCAATGGGCTGCCGTAATAGCGCGGCTTGAAGCCTTGATGTTCGATTGCGACTCGACGAGCTTGAACGGCGATGGGCTTGCCGAGCCGTTGACGAATGTGGTGCTGATGGAAGAAGAGCAGATGAGCAACGCCCGCGTGTCCGTGGGGATAGCCCAGGCCGTGTTCGAGGATCTGCTGCGGTTGCGCGATCGGCTCGCCGAGAAACAGCAAGGTTTCGATCGCGGGAAAGTTCCAGGCAGCGTCGGTGTAGTCTTGATCGCTGGGCCCAAACGCGCCGTTGGGCTTGCGACAGCTTTCGACATAGGCCACGACCGAGGACGCGTCGACCATCACCGCGTCGCCGTCGGCTGGCTCGACGGCCTGCGCAGCGCCGCCGAGCAGCACTCCGATGGCACACAGCAAGGGGAGCCAATATCGCATTAGGGGGTTTCCAGCCGAAAGCTCGCGGAGCCGTAGATGGGCAACCCATCGCGCGACGACTGGGCCAGCAGCGAGACGGTTGTCCGGGGAGGCAAACTGACCGATTCCGAGAATCGCAGCGTCAACGTGGCGCGGTTCTGCGCCGCGTCGATCTGAACGGGCTCACACGCCACGCCCGTGGTTGCGTCGGGCAACTTGAGTTGCAGCGTGATCGGCAGCATGGGCACGTAGCGATTGACATGAACGGTGACTTGAGCGGTCTCGCCCGGTCGCCACACGACCAAAGGGGGCTCGACCGTCATGGTCAGCAGGCTGGGCTGACAGCCCATCGACATGCTTCCGGCGGCCACTTGAAAGACCGGATACGATTTGCCATCGGCGCCGAGCACGTCGGCCACGCCCATCACGCGACAGCGGTGCGTGGTCCCTTCGGTGACCTTGTGTTGAATGACCAGTGGAATTGAACCGGTGTCGCTCGCGGCGGCAATGTGTCCTTCGAGCGGCACGACCGTTCCGCGCCGATCCGGTTCGACGCCGATGAGTCGAATGGGCCCGGTGAAACCTTCCTTGCGCAGGACGGTGACCGGAAACGGGAACGCGGCCATCCGCGGAGCGTCGAGAATGACCGTGGTCGTCTTGAGCGTGAAGGGGACCTCGGGACTAACGGCCAGCCACAGGCCCTGACTGCCCGACTTGGCCTGCGCCGACTCGGCGATCAGCGCCGCGCGCTTGAGCGGCTTCGACTTGTCCACGCCGCGCACGACGATGCGGATCAACTCCGAGACGGGCGCGCGCTTGTCGGCCACGGTGAAAGGGAGCTGGATCGTCGCGGGGGTCTTGGCCGGGACCGCTTGCGGCTTCACCTCGACCCCGTTGGGCAAGCCCTCGGCGGTGAGTTCGAGTTCGTCGGCCAAGCCGTCGACGCGATCGACGATCACGGCCAAATTGCTCGTTTGGCCAGCGTGCAATGTCAGCGACGGCACGTTGACCCGAGCGGTCACGTCAGGCCGAGACGGCCCCAGTCGCAGGCGATAGATGCAATCGTCGCCGCCGTCACGACTGCGATCGCGCAGCGAGACAAAGTAACGACCGTTGGCCGCTGCCGTGAATCGCGCGCTGGGGTCACGCGACGTCTTGTTGTCGTCCGCCTCCAGCACGCTCTTGCCGGCCTCGTTGACGACCGACAGCATGAGATCCGTGGGAAATTGCAACTCGGCCGAGTCGACATCAATCGCGAGGCGATCTCCTTTGGCCGCGGTGAACGCGAACACGTCGACGTCCCCCGGCTCGCCCAGCCGGCCGTTCACGGTCTGAGGAAGTGACAGGTCCTGCGCCTGTTCCAAGCTGTTGTTGGGCTCGACCTCGAGTCGCTCGGGCAAATCGCCCAGCGGAATCGACCGTCGATTTGCGCCGCCGGGCAACTTGACTTCGAGCGCGTCGGCTGCCTGGGCGCTCACACGATGCACCAACGACGTGCCGCTGGGGGAGGGCAAGTTCCAACCGTAGAGCGTGACGGTTGAATCGGTGTTTCGCGGCGCGCCGGCTGGATAAGGATAGTCGAGCCAGGGGCCCGTGGTGACCGTGGCGCGGTACACGTGCTGCGGTCCCCCCGCCAATTGAAAATCGAAGATCTGCAACGTGTACTGCCCCGCGATGGGTGATCGGTAGGTCAACAAGGCGTCGACCGAGCGATTCGATTCGCTCGTGGCGACGATCTGCTGTTCTCCATCGAGCAAGCGGACCACGGCATCGACCGGAGATGAAAACTCTCGGGCCGTCACGCCACACACCAGTTGTGCACCGGCCGACAGCGTGACGGCAAATGCGTTGATTTCCCCCGGCGAGCTCAGCCGGCCGTTAAGTGTCACGGGGAGCTTCAGTTCGAGGGGCTTGATATGTGGGGCGTGCATGACCTCGGGCAGTTCGCCGATCAGGAATGGAAATGGCGCGGAGGCCCCCTGTACCGACGAGAGGCGCAGCTCGCGCGAGCCCGGCTGAGCGTCCGGGGCGACCGTGACCGTGAAGCGACCGTTGGCGAGGGGTCCCGACACTTTCAAGCCATCGCCCGCCGCGCTCACTTGACAAGAGCTCGGCATGAAGTCACCGATGAGTTGCACCTCGGTTTGCGTGCCGCGTTGGGCACCGGCCGGAAAGAGCGACTCGATGCGCGGCGTCGTTTGAGCTTGGATCGGTCGCGCGCCCGAGAGCACGAGCGCCGCGACGAGCAGGCAGCCGACCCAACGGGCGAATGGCAGGCGAGTCGTCATGAGGGGACAATCTCCGACACGGAGTCAAATCGTGTGATGATATGAGCGCGTCACGATGCCGTGTCGCCGAGCGGGTTAAAACAATTCCGAGATCGGCTTGCCGCCGTTGACGATCGTGACCGGTCGCCCCTCGGGGGTGATCATCTCCTTGTGCGGATCGATGCCCAGCTTGGCGTACAGCGAGCAGGCGAAATCTTCGACCTTGAGCGGGCGATCGTCTGGGCCGGCGCCGCGCTTGTCGGTGGAGCCGATGATCTGGCCGCGCGGCACGCCGCCCCCCGCCGCGACGACCGACATGGCACCAGGCCAATGGTCGCGTCCGGCGTCCTTGTTGATCTTGGGAGTCCGGCCGAACTCGCCCAGCGCCACCACCAGCGTGTCTTGTAGCAGGCCGCGCTCTTCCAAATCTCGCATGAGCGTTGAAAATGCCTGATCAAAAATCGGCAGCCAACGATTTTTCAGATAGCTGAAGATATTGGTGTGATGATCCCAGCCGGCGTGTTGAACCGTGATGAACGGCACTCCCGCTTCGACCAACCGCCGCGCGAGCAAGCACTGTTGGCCGACCATCGTGTGACCGTAGGCGTCGCGCACCGCGTCCGACTCCTGATTGATATCGAACGCCTGCCGGGCCTTGGTCGACGTGATCAGCCGTTGGGCCTGTTCGTGAAAACTGTCGAGTCCCCGCGCCGGGTCGGCGGCGGCGTCATCGGTCATGCGTTCCAACTTGTCGAGCGAGCGGCGTAACGCTGACCGCGACTGGGCGCGTCCCTCGGCAATGCCCGGTGGCAGCGTGACATCGGAGAGCTGGAAGTCCGGATTGTTCGGGTTGTTGGCAATGAGAAACGGCGCGTATTTGCTCCCCAAGAAATTGGGTCCACCCGACCGCAGCGGACTCGGCAGCGCGAATTGAACATACGCGGGCAAGCCGGCCGCGGCACCGCGCTCCTTGGCGATGAACGAGCCGATGCTGGGATGAAAGCTAGCCGAGTCGCCACATCCGATCGGCACCGGAGTCGGGCTGCCGGTGGTGAGGTAGTGGTTTCCGCCGCCGTGGCCGGGATCGTGATGCGAGATCGAGCGAATGACGGTGAGCAGATCCATGACCTGCGCCGTTTTGGGCAGGTGATTGCAGATTTGCACGCCGGGCACGTTGCTGGCCATCGACGCGTACTCGCCGCGAATCTCGACGGGCGCATCGGGCTTGGGATCGAACGTCTCGTAATGGCTCGGCCCGCCGTCCATCCAAATGAAGATGCACTGCTTGGCCTGCGGGGCCGACAACTTGCTGCTCGGTGCCCCCTCGGCGAGCCGCAGCATCTGAGCGAGCCCCACGCCGCCGAGCCCGGTGCGCATCAAACTCCGCCGCGAATATCCGTCGCAATAACGATTGGCCATCATGGGCTCGCTGCGTACTGGGGGTGGTGTGAAACGTGAAATCAGTGATTCAAAACAAACTCGGCCGAATTGAGCAATGCCCAGAGAACGTCTTCGGTCGCCTGCCGCCGATTCACGCCCGGGCCCTGAAACGCCGCGCGGGCCGCCGCCAACTCGTCGCCCCGCGGCGCTCGACCGAACGCGGCCAGATACAGTTGGCCGATGATCTCATCGGGCGAATGAGGGCTGGCCGCCAACCGCGCGGCGCGACCCGTGGGGGAGGTAATTTTGTCATTCACGATGGGCGAGTTGAGCAGGTGCAGCACCTGGCTCAAGGTCGTATCGGCAAGCCGCTCGCACTGACACAGCGTCTTGCGCTGCGGTCGACCAAAGGTGTCGAGGAACGCCGATGGCAGCCGTTGATCCCAGAGCTGCACGGCCCGCGTGCCGGGGGGCATGCCGTCGAACGATTCGAACTCGCCGGTGACGTCACACACGGCGTCGAGCAGCACCTCGGCGCTCAGCCGCTTGCGGTAAGCCCGCGAGTAGTTCTGTGTGTCGCGCGCGTTGCTCGCGTTTGGCTCCGAGCTCAGGCCGTAAACGCGCGACGTGACAATCGTGCGGATGAGGTGGCGGATGTCGAAGCGATGGGCGACAAAGTCGTCGGCCAAGGCGCTCAGCAGCGGCTCGTTGGTCGCCGGGTTGGTTTCGCGCATGTCGTCGAAGGGCTCGACCAGCCCGCGCCCCAGCAGTTGCCCCCAAACACGGTTGACCAGCGCGCGCGAGGTGAGCTTATTGTCCGGCGAGGCCATCCAATCGGCCAACGGCTGCCGAGGATCTACCTGCTCGGCGATCTCGATGGGCTCGCCGAGCAGCACGCGCGGCTTCATCACTTCGAGCGTGCGCGGGTGCTTCACCTCTCCCTTGTCGGCAATGTAGACCGCGCCGCTCGTGGCCTTTTTCTGCACGCGCGGGAAGAACGCGGCCAGCGCGTAAAAGTCGTCTTGCCCCCACTTCTCATACGGATGATGGTGGCACTTGGCGCATTCCAAGCGGACGCCGAGAAACACCTGGCTCACGGCAACCGACAGGTCGTTGGGATTGGCGAAAGCCTTGTAAAAATTGATCGCCCCATTGCGCTGACTGCTGCCTTGAGCCGTGATGATCGAGCGCACAAACTCGTCGTAAGGTTGGTTCTGCCGCAACGACTCACGCAGCCACCCGTGGTAATGATAGGCGGCCTTGGCGCCCAGGTCTTCGCGGTTGATCCGCAACAGATCGGCCCAACGCAAGGCCCAAAAGTCGGCATACTCGCCGCGCTCGAACAACGCATCGACCCAGCGGACTCGTTTATCGGGCGAAGGGTCGGCCAAGAACGCCGTGACCTCGGCAGGAGTGGGCAGCTTGCCCATCACGTCGAGCGACACGCGACGCAGGAACGTCGCGTCGTCGGTCGGCACCGAGGGGAGCACGTGCAATCGCTCCCATTTGTCGGCCACCAGTCGATCAATGAACGACCCGCGATCCCACTCGGCAAGTTGAGCGGCGAGGGGCGCGTTGTCGTTCAATGGGACGGTGACGTAGCTGGTGGCGACATGCTCTTGATACCGGACCACGATGGCCGATTCGCCCGAGAGCATGGTGGTCGTGATGCGGCCTTGTGCATCGACCTGGGCGAGCCGATCGTCGTTGGATCGAAAGAGCGCCTCATGGGTGACGTCGCGCCGCGTGCCGTCGCTCAGTTGGGCCGTGACCAGCAAACGCTGCTGGTCGCGCTCGCCAAGCACGCGATGCTTGGGAAACACCTCGATCGACGTGACGTGCGGCGCGTCGTCGTCGCCGCGAGGCATCCCTTCGGCAATCCAGCGAAACAGCCGCCGGTACTCGGGCGAGTCCTCCTCCAGGCGTCGCCCGCCCCCGTGAGGCACGCGATTGGTCGCCTTGTTCAGCAGCAACGAATGCCCCGGTGCCGCAGGGAACAATCGCCGCCCACGTCCTTCCTGCACGAGCGCCTGGTAGTCGACTCTCGGATCGTAGCCGAACACCGTGAGCCGAAAGCCGTTTTGTCCGTTCTGCTTGCCATGACAACCGCCTGAGTTGCAACTCGCGCGGGTCAGCAACGGGATGATGTGGTGGCCAAAGTGCAAGGCAGGAAACGTTTGTGACTGCGTGACTTTCACCTCGACGGAGACCTGCACGTTCTCAAACGAGGCCGTGACCTTGGCAACCCCGTCGCCGACCGGGAGCAACACGCCTTCGCTGTTGACGATCGCGATGGTTGGGTTCGACGATGCAAACGTCACCGAGTCGGTCACGTCCCGTTCGCGACCATCTTGCTCGGCGCTTACCAAGAGCTGCTGCTGCGATTCGGCCGAAGTCAACACCGGCGTGGCGGGCTCGATTCGCAGCACGACCGCGCCCAGCGCCGGACAGGCGCACGCCAGACATGCCAGAATCGAACAAGCCAGGGCCTTCATGCCAATGCGTCTCACGGCCGTGTGGTGGGAGACGAGTCGCAACCACGATGATGGTCCCGATGGGCTCGGGGTCAGCGTGCGGCCAACTCGTCGGATGCGTGCGGTAATGTGGAGTGACGCTAAAAGTAGCTTCGTCATCCACGAATCAAATATTGATTATGCTAATCGCAATCGCCTTGCCAATCCAGAGTTAAGCATTTTTCTCCGATCAGGGCCCCCAGTTTATCGCGACGAGCCCGCCGGCCTCAGCGCACTTGCAGCATATAACGCACAAAATCCTGGTCGAGCTTCTGCAGGTCGTCGCCAAACACCTCTTGAAACTCGCGTAGGCGTCCTTCGGGCCCATCGGCGACCCAGGCGGTCTTGGCCGAGAGCCGCTTGAAGTATTCGAGGTACTGCTTGGGTCGCTGACGGATCAAAAAGTAATTCAACGCCCAGGCCTCGGCGTAGGCCTCGAGCGCCTCGCGGGTGTTGCGAAACCGCTGGTCGTCCGACAGCAACGTCTTGAGTGACCCGGGGGGACGCCTTGCGAGGTAATCGCGGAACAGGGCGAGCCGGACGTGATTCACGCCCCCGATGCTGGCCCAACCGGTCGACGACTTGAGGTCGGGGGTCTCGAAATACACGGCCACCCCTTCGCTCACCCACAGCGGGATATCCGCAAAGCGCGTTTGCAGGCCGCAGTTGAACGCGATCTGATGCGTGGCCTCGTGGACGATCGTGGCGACGGTCCGCTCGGCTGCCGGCTGGGCGAGCATCTCGTTGATCTGGCTCGTCGTGGTGCGGCGAGCGCCAGGTCCGCGCAGGGCTTCGAGCCCTGTCAGGTCGTGCATCGTCATGCGATTGGTTTGCAGGCTGTAGTAACCAATGATGTTCGGGCCCGCCTCGCCCAGCTCGGGCTGCGCGAACTTGGCGTACGACTGCTTGTCGGCGAACACGACCGCCACCAGAGGAAACTCGGGCGTTTTGACCGCAAAGCCGCGACGGTCCCAGTAGTTCGTGAAGGCGCGATACAACTGTTCGAAGAGCGCCCCGCACCATTGGGCATACGCCTTCGAGGTGTCGTGACAGATCACATAGTGCTGCGTCGTATGGGTCTCGAACCCGCTCGGCAGCACGCCGAGCATCCGCTTGGCCAACTCGGCGGTCTTGAGCGGCACAAACGGCGCGCTGTCCTCGTTGCGGTTGAGTTGCTCTTCGATCGGAATCGTCCAGAGCACTCCGTCGGGCGTTTGCAGCAGCAGGTTGCCTTTGGGGTCCTCGACGATCAGCCGACCCGAAAGGGTCTGTTCGCGGTTATCGCGTTTGAACGTGACGAGTTCGACGGCCGCGCTGGGCGCGATCGAGACCGTGAGCGCAGCGAGCAAAAACACGCCACGCAACATAATCGACCGCGGAAATGGGAGCATGATTAGAGCGCGAAGTGCAGAGCCGATGGCGAACCCGTTCATCATTGCATCGTCGATGGAGTCGCCGGTCTTGTCAACGTCGATCACGTTTCGCTCCCCTCACCCGGTTCGCCTCGCGCACCACCCTTACTCAGTGGGCGAGGGGCAGAAAACCCTTCTCCCTCCGGGAGAAGGTGGCGACGCAGTCGCCGGATGAGGGCATGTCGCGCCGTCACTCGCATGCCTGATTGGGGCGATACGTCCCTCGCGGCGAACGCCCCTCACCCAGTGGGCGAGGGGGCATTTATGGTTCGAGCAACACCGTATCGGCGTGCTCATAACCCGGGGCGCAGCAGCACAAGAACCGCAGGGTCGTTGAGCCGGTGTTGAGAATCGTGTGCGTCGTGCCGCTGGGGATCGCGATGGCATCGCCCGGACCGACGTCACGCTGCTCGGCACCAAGGTGCATCCGCCCGACCCCTTCGAGGATGTAATAAATCTCCTCGGTCAGCGGATGGTAATGCGGCGTGGTCTGAGCGCCGCTGGGGAGCCGCGCCTCGGCCAGGCTTTGCTGGCGAATGCACGAGTTGCGATGCGCGAGCAGCTCACGGATTTCGGAACCGTCTTTGGTCGTGAACGCCTCGACCGCATTGATATTGATCACATCCATCGCACCGTGGCTCCATTCACGTGTCTGTTGCGTGGCATTGCGTCCTAGCGCAAGATCGCGACCCGGGCGGGCGGATAATCGCGCACCTGCCACGCGTCGCTGTGCGGCAATTGCTCGATCGCGAATCGATCGTCGCACTCGACGACCAGCGTACGCTGGGCCGGGGCGCGCTCGATGAGGCCCATGAGCAATTGCAGCATCGGCTCGGTTCGTTGCACGTAAAAGTCATACGGGGGCGAGCAGAACACGACCCAGGGACGGTCGAGCGGGTCGGTCGCAAACGGGGCCGGTCGGCGGAACTGCACCAGCGTGTTGGCCGGCACCACCTCGCAACGCTCAGCAATCTGGAAACGCTCGGCCGACAACTCGATCGCCCGCGCGGTGGGAAAGTGCTGCTCGAAGAACACGCACCGCTCGGCACCCCGGCTGAGGGCCTCGAACCCGAGCGCCCCAGTCCCTGCGAATAGGTCGAGCACGAACGCCCCTTGCAGGTCGTCGCCGAGTAAATTGAACAGCGCCTCGCGGACCCGATCCTTCATGGGTCGGGTGCGTGGATCACCCAGATACCGGAGTTTAAGTCCTCGCATCGTCCCGCCGATGATCCGCACCTCAGCGTCGCCGCTCGTGTTCGGATGGCTCGGCTCGAAACCAAAATTGGCGGGGAACGTCGACTTCGAGGCGGGGGGGCGACGCGGTTTCATGTGCAGAGCAGACGGGCGGGCCAACATCGGATTAGAAAAATTTGTGCTCCTACTGTACCATGTTCGGCGGCGAAGGAAGAGGCGGTCGCTTCTGGCTCACCCCGTGCTCTTCGCGCCGCTGGCCAATTGTTGACATCATTTGAGGACTTGTTCGATGACGCTCACGCGCTGCCTGCTCCGGATGGTTTGTGGTTGGATGTTGGTGGTCTCGCTCCCGATCATGGCTCAGGAGGCCAAACAGGCTCCCGCGGCCTCGGCCACGCAACAGGCGTTTGACGCCGCGCTGGCCAAGCTCAATGACCAGATCAAAAAGCTCGACGATCTGCGGATCGAGTACAAGAGCGCCCAGACCGATGCTCGCAAAGCCATTCGCGAGAAATTCGAGCAAGGGGTGACCCAATACGACGCCATTGAACAAGAGCTGCGCAAGACCGCCGAGGCCGCCTACAAGGCCGAACCCAACAAGAACAAAGACGTCGGCGAGTTTCTGGTCTCGATGATCCTGCAAGACGCCCGGCTCGACCGGCACGACGAGGCCTTGCGCCTCGCCGAGTTACTCATCAACAGCAAGTATGAGAACGCCCGGGTCAACGAGCGGGCCGGGGTTGCGGCCTTCCACCTGTCGCAGTTCGACAAGGCCGAAAAGTACCTGAAAGAGGCTGAAGCCCAGAACGCTTTGAGCCCAGACGCCAAACGCTTGCTCGAAAACGATCGCATCGCCGACGGAAAGCAGAAATGGGCCGAGGAAGAGAAGAAACGGGCTGACGAAGCCAAGGCCAACGATCTGCCGCGCGTCGAGATGCTCACCAATAAGGGGAAAATGGTCATCGAACTCTACGAGAACGAAGCCCCTAACGCCGTCGCCAACTTCATCAGCCTCGTCGAGAGCAAATTCTACAATGGGCTGGTGTTCCATCGTGTGTTGCCCAACTTCATGGCCCAAGGGGGCGATCCCGACGGGACCGGCTCCGGTGGACCGGGCTACACGATCGCCTGCGAGTGCGAGAAGTCCGGGCATCGCAATCACTTCCGCGGCTCGTTGAGCATGGCCCACGCCGGCAAGGACACGGGGGGCTCGCAGTTTTTCCTCACCTTCGGCCGCACCGATCATCTCGATGGTAAGCACACCGTCTTCGGCCGGGTCACCGAGGGGCTCGATGTCCTATCGAAGTTGCAGCGACGCGACCCGGGCGACGCGACGCCGGCGGACAAGATCGTCGAGGCCAAGGTGCTCCGCAAACGCGATCACAAATACGAGCCCGTGAAGGGACCGAATAAGTAGCGGGAGTAAGGCCTCGACAGGCTAGACATCCATTTTGGAGGCTGCCGAATCGGCGATATCTGCGACGACTTTACAAAGCAGTTCCCAGGTGGCTCGGTGATAGTGGTCGGGGATCTCGATACGCTGATTGAGTTGAAATCGGGCCAGGCGCCCCGCTTTATCAAGATAGATTTGGTTGACGACCCCTTGGTTATGCACGAGTAGATCGCGAGTCGCCTTGGCTTCGGCGATTTGCTCGATTTCGGCACTCACTGGGCATCCGAGCTTGGCTTTTTGTTCCAGGTAGATGAACCATTCAGCGGGTTTCTTGTATGATATCTCGTTGAGTTCGCGACCAATCACCAAGTCGGTGATGGAGTCTTTGTCTGCGGCGTTGAGGATATCCTCGAACTTGACTTGCCGGCCGGAGAGCGATTGCGGATAGGCTGTTAACCAGATGCGCAAGACTTCGGTCAAGAATATCTCGAAGACAGAAACAAATTGTTGAAACGTATCTTCGGCAAGTCGAACGGAGTGGTACTCGCGAACTTTCTGAGAGATATTTTGATGATTGATCACGTTCCCCGTGACGACGCTTTGGACGTTGAATGTATAGCCAAGGTCGACCCAGGCCTGGACTAAATTCCAAGCCACTTTTGTATCGGTGTAGTAGTCATGCGCTACCACCAGCGCACCCTGTGCGAATTGCTTGGCGCGGAGAATTTGGTCTGCCCTGGACATCACGTCTCGATCGGCTCAGCCTGCGGAGTTCAGGATGTTTTGAATCGCACTCGGATCTGCATTGCGACCAAAATTGATAAGCGCAATGTACGGCGAGTCGTTGAGTGAGACGGCGTGTTCATCAACCCAATAGTAGACTTGGTGTTGGTCGAGGACCTGACGAATGGCCTCCAACTGGGTGAGGGGGAGGTGAAGGTATGGCCCAGCAGAGCCATCGGTTGAAAGCGTCAGGGGTTGTTTCGTTAACGCATCAATCATCGCCGAGTCTCCCTAAGATGGCTGGCTTCTAATTCAGCCGATGCCTTAGTCTATCGTACTTTCAACCCGAAGGGCAATTCTCGCTCATCTGAAATGGTGATAAACCCTATTACTATCTGAAGTTCTGGAGCAATTGCCCAGGAAATCAAGCAGGCGTTTCCAGCCAATCGCCTTGCTAGCATCAGTGACCTTGGATTAGAAATTCTAAAATTCCATTTGACGAGGTGCAGTTAGGTTAATACTATCAAGTCCCTAGCTCCGAATAGTATTAACTCATACCATTTGAAATATTGATCCTGCGAATGTCCGTGCATCTCAAAAGCTTGAAGATCTTTTGCGATGTCGTGCGTCAACGCAGCTTCTCGAAGGCCGCCGACGAAAACGGCATCTCGCAGAGCGGGGCCAGCCAGGTCATCCACCAGTTGGAGACCAATCTGAACGTCAAGCTGATCGATCGCTCCAAGCGGCCGTTCGTCTTAACTCCCGAAGGCGAAGTGTATTACGACGGATGCCGCGCGGTCGTCGATCGCTACTTCGCGCTGGAAGACAAGGTCAAAACGCTGCATCAGGAAGTCGTTGGCCGGGTTCGGGTCGCGTCGATCTATTCGGTCGGCCTGCACCACATGAACCAATACGTGCGGCAGTTCCTCAGCGACCACCCCAAGGCCAACGTGCGGCTCGAATACTTGCATCCCAACCGCGTCTACGAAGCGGTCGAAGGGGACTTGGCCGACATCGGGCTGGTGAGCTATCCGAAGCCGAGTCGGAACATTCAGGTCATCGACTGGCGCAAGGAGCGGATGGTTGTCGTGTGTCATCCGGCCCATCCGCTCGCGCAGCAGCAGCGTGTCGCGCTCAGCGAGTTGCACGGCGCAAAGATGATCTCGTTCGATCAGGACTTGTCCATCCGCAGCGAAATCGACCGCGTGCTCGAACGCTATCAGGTCGAGGTCAGCATCGCTATGGAGTTCGACAACATCGAGACGATCAAGCGCGCGATCGAGATCGACGCGGGCATCGGGTTGCTCCCCGAGCCGACGGTGGTTCGCGAGGTGCGCGCCGGCACGCTCGCGGCGGTGCGTTTGGAGCACGACGAACTGATCCGCCCGCTGGGGATCATCTATCGCCGGGGCAAAGACCTGTCGGGCACGGCGCAGCGCTTCATCGAGTTATTGCAACGCGAGGCGGGTGCCGCCCGCGAGGTGACCACGATCGAGGAGCCGGCCTTTGCCCAAGGCAACGGCCGCCGCTCGGACGGTCCCCACGACACGCTCGCACTCAACAGCGTGTCGGGCAGCGTGTCGGGCAATGGCAATGGTAATGGCAACGGTAGTCATGGTAATGGACGAGCGCCGGCGGCCGCAGAGCGCCCGGCGACGGAACCCAACGTCTGGTGAGTAACATGTCCGCAGGACCCGCCTTTCTCAAAACATCGGTAGCCCAGGGGCTCTACGACCCGCTGCAAGAGCGTGACGCTTGCGGCGTGGGCTTCGTCGTGGACATGCATGGCCGCAAGAGCCATGACATCGTGCGCAAGGGGTTGCAAATCCTGGTCAACCTCGCGCATCGCGGGGCCTGCGGTTGCGATCCGCTCACCGGCGACGGCGCGGGCCTGCTGGTGCAAATCCCACACGAATTCTTCGCCATCAAGGCCCAAGAGGCCGGCTTCTCGTTACCCGCCCCGGGCGATTACGGCATCGGCACGGTCTTCCTGCCGACCGACTCGGCCGAGCGCACCTACTGCGTCGAGCGGCTCGAACAATTCATCGCCGCCGAAGGGCAAAAGCTGCTCGGCTGGCGCGACGTGCCGGTCGACAACAGCCACATCGGCGAGACCGCCCGCGCGGTCGAGCCGGTCATTCGCCAAGTGTTTATTGCCCGCGGCGCGTCGACCGCTGCGGACATGTTCGAGTGGAAGCTGTATGTGATTCGCAAGCAGCTCGAGGCCGACGTGGCCAACAGCGGCATGTCGCAAAAGAAGTTTTGCTATCTGCCCAGCCTATCGTCGCGGATCGTGATCTACAAGGGACTCATGCTCGCCGACCAGGTCGAGTTGTTCTACAGCGACACGGCCGACGAGCGGTTCGTCAGCGCGCTGGCGCTCGTGCATCAGCGGTACAGCACGAACACCTTCCCCACCTGGGACTTGGCGCACCCGTTCCGATACATTGCCCACAACGGCGAGATCAACACGCTGCGTGGCAACAAGAACTGGATGCATGCCCGGCACAGCATGCTGGCGCATCCGGTGTATGGCCCCGACTTGCAAAAGCTGGGCGAGATTTGCACCCACGGCGCGAGCGACTCGGCCACGTTCGACAACGTGCTCGAACTGTTGGTGCTCACCGGCCGTTCGTTGCCCCAGGCCGTGTCGATGTGCATTCCCGAGCCTTGGGCGGGCCACGAGAGCATGTCGGACGAAAAGAAAGCCTACTACGAATACCAAGCCTGTCTGATGGAGCCCTGGGATGGCCCAGCCTCGATCGCCTTCACCGACGGCACGGTCATGGGGGCCATTCTCGATCGCAATGGCCTGCGCCCCAGTCGCTTCTGGGTCACTACCGACGATCTGGTCATCATGGCCAGCGAATCGGGCGTGCTCGACATCCCTCCCGAAAAGGTCAAGCAGAAAGGCCGCTTGCGGCCAGGGCGCATGTTCCTGGTCGACACCCAACAAGGCCGCATTATTCGCGACGACGAGATCAAGAACGGCCTCGCCGCGCGTCACCCGTACCGCCAATGGCTCAACGACAACCAACTCAAGCTGAGCGATCTGCCCGAGGTCCCCTGCGGTAATGGCACCAGCAACGGTAGCCCCACGTCGCAAAAGGCCATGCTCCGTCAGCAACGCGCCTTCGGCTATACGCTCGAAGACTTGAAGGTGATTCTCGCGCCGATGGCCAGCGAGGGCCTGGAGCCGATCGGGTCGATGGGCAACGACACGCCGCTGGCCGTGCTCAGCGACCGTCCACAGCCGCTCTACAACTACTTCAAGCAATTGTTCGCGCAGGTCACCAACCCGCCGCTCGACGCCATTCGCGAAGAGATCGTCACGTCGATGATCACCACCATCGGCAGCGAAGGAAACTTGCTCGAAGAGACACCGGGCCAATGCCGCCTGCTGCGACTCGATTACCCCGTCATCACCGAACAGGAACTCGCCAAGATCCAGTCGCTCGATCAGCCGGGTTATAAGAGCCGCGTGATTCGCACGCTGTTCCCCAGGGCCGAAGGGGCGGCGGGCATGCGTCGCCGGCTCGACGAAATCCGCGCCGAAGCTTCGCAGGCGATCCGCGACAAGGTGACGTTCGTCATTCTGTCCGATCGCGGTGTCGATGCCGATAACATCCCGATTCCGGCTTTGCTGGCCTGTGCGGGCGTGCATCACCACTTGGTTCGCGAGGAGACCCGGACCCAGTGCGGGCTGATCGTCGACAGCGGCGAGCCCCGCGAGGTGCAGCACTTTGCGCTGCTGACCGGCTATGGTGCCGGCGCGGTGTGTCCGTATCTGGCTTTGGAAACCATCGAAGAGATGCTCCATCGCGGTTACTTTGTCGAGGGGGCCTGCTTCGAAAAGCTCCAGAAGAATTACATCAAGAGCGTCAACAAAGGCTTGCTCAAGGTCATGAGCAAGATGGGGATCTCGACGCAGCAGAGCTATCGCGGCGCGCAGATATTCGAGGCCATTGGGCTCAACTCGTCGTTCATCGACGAGTTCTTCACCTGGACCGCCAGCCGCATCGAAGGGGTGGGCCTGGAGACCATCGAGGAAGAATCGCTCCGCTGGCACGAACACGCCTTCCCACGCACCGAGGTCCCCAGCACGCTGGAACTCGACGTCGGTGGACAATATCAGTGGCGTCGCAAGGGGGAGGCGCATCTGCACAGCCCCGAGATGGTCGCCAAGCTGCAAACCGCCGCGCAGGTGAACAGCCGTGACGAGTTCCGCCGCTTCTGCGATCAGGTCGACAAACAAGAGCGCCGGCTCCTCACGCTACGCGGCTTGCTCGAGTTCAAAAAGCCCCCTCAAAGCATTCCGCTCGATCAAGTCGAGCCGGCCACAGAGATCGTCAAACGCTTTGCGACTGGCGCGATGTCCTACGGCTCGATCAGCAAAGAAGCCCACGAGACGCTGGCCATCGCCATGAACCGTCTCGGCGCGAAGAGCAACACCGGCGAAGGGGGCGAAGACCCCGACCGCTACCAGCTCATGCCCAACGGCGACAGCAAGAACAGCGCCATCAAGCAGGTGGCGAGCGGCCGCTTCGGCGTGACCAGCGAGTACCTGGTGAACGCCCGCGAGTTGCAGATCAAGATGGCGCAAGGCGCGAAGCCGGGCGAAGGAGGCCAGTTGCCCGGCCACAAGGTCGACCGCGAGATTGCTCGCATCCGTCACAGCACGCCGGGCGTGGGGCTCATCTCGCCGCCGCCGCATCACGACATTTACTCGATCGAAGATCTGGCCCAGCTCATCCATGACCTGAAGAACAGCAACCGCGACGCGCGGATCAGCGTCAAGCTGGTCGCCGAGGTCGGCGTGGGCACGGTCGCGGCCGGCGTCGCCAAAGGCAAGGCCGACGTCGTGCTCATCAGCGGCTACGACGGCGGCACGGGAGCAAGCCCCATCACCTCCATCAAGCACGCAGGCATCCCCTGGGAGCTCGGCCTCGCCGAGACCCATCAGGTGCTCGTGAAGAACGACCTCCGCGGTCGGATCGTCGTCCAAACCGACGGGCTGCTCCGCACGCCGCGCGACATCGCCATTGCGGCGCTGCTCGGCGCCGAGGAATGGGGCGTCGCCACCGGCGCGCTCATCACCATCGGCTGCATCATGATGCGCAAGTGTCACCTGAACACCTGCCCGGTCGGTATCGCCACGCAAGACCCCGCCCTGCGAAAGAAATTCTCGGGCACCCCCGAGAGCGTCGTGAATTACTTCTTCCTGGTCGCCGAGGGGCTCCGTGAAATCATGGCCGAGCTCGGCTTCCGCACGGTCAACGAGATGGTCGGCCGCGTCGATCTGCTCGAGACTCGTGGGGCGATCGATCATTGGAAGGCCAAGGGGCTCGACTTCTCGAAAATCCTCTACAAGCCGCAGGTCCCCGCGCACATCAAGACCTACTGTGCCGAGAAACAAGATCACGGCATCGCGCAGTCGCTCGACGTGACCGTGCTGCTCAAGCTCTGCCAAGACGCGATCGAGCACGGCAAGCCGGTCAAGCACGACCTGCCCATCCGCAACGTGAATCGCACGGTCGGCACGATCTTGTCCGGCGAGGTCACCAAGCGCTGGGGCGCCAAGGGACTGGGCGAAGACACGATCCAACTCAACTTCCGGGGTACGGCCGGCCAGAGCATCGGTGCCTTTGCCGTCCCGGGCGTGACCATTCGCGTCGAAGGGGACGTGAACGACTACTTGGGCAAGGGGCTCTCGGGGGGCAAGCTCATCGTCTATCCCGACCGCAACGCCAAGTTCGTGCCCGAGGAAAATATCATTGCCGGCAATGTCGTGCTCTACGGCGCGACCGATGGCGAGGTGTATATCCGCGGCATTGCCGGCGAGCGGTTCTGCGTGCGCAACAGCGGCGCGACGGCGGTCGTCGAGGGGATCGGCGATCACGGCTGCGAATACATGACCGGCGGCATCGCGGTCGTGCTCGGCGAGACGGGACGCAATTTCGCGGCCGGCATGAGTGGCGGCGTCGCCTATGTGTTCGACCCCGAAGCGAAGTTCTCCAAGCTGGTAAACCCCGAAATGGTCGACCTCGAACCGCTCGCCAGCGACGATCAACTACAGTTGCACGCACTCGTCCAGAAGCACGTCAACTACACGCAGAGCACGCGTGGCAAGCAGATATTGGATCAATGGTCACAGCTCGTAACCAAGTTCGTCAAAGTCATGCCCAAGGATTACAAACGGGCCCTGGCGGAGATGGCCAAAGAACGACAACAAAGCTCAGCGCAGGGTCAGTTGCAAGAGGTGGGTCATGGGTGATGTGAAGGGTTTTCTCAAGCACGGTCGGCAACACCACTCCAACGCGCCGCCCCAAGAACGAGTTAAGCACTATCAGGAATTCCTGCACGTGCTCAGCGAGGGTGAGCTACGCACGCAAGGCGCGCGGTGCATGGACTGCGGTGTCCCGTTCTGTCACACCGGCTGCCCGTTGGGCAATATCATCCCCGACTTCAACGACCTCGTGTACCGTGGTCAATGGCAGGAGGCGCTGAGCCGGCTGCACTCGACGAACAATTTCCCCGAGTTCACGGGCCGCGTTTGTCCCGCCCCGTGCGAGTCGGCTTGCGTGCTGGGCATTAACGAAGACCCGGTCGCCATCAAGGAGATCGAGTGCTCGATCGCCGATCGCGGCTTCGACGAAGGCTGGATTGTTCCCGAGCCTCCGCTCACCCGCACCGGCAAGAAAGTTGCCGTCATTGGCAGCGGCCCAGCCGGCTTGGCCTGCGCGCAGCAGTTGAACCGCGCCGGCCATCAGGTCACGGTCTTCGAGCGGGCCGACCGGCCCGGTGGCCTGCTGATGTACGGTATCCCCGACTTCAAGCTCGACAAGTCGCGAGTCTGGCGCCGCGTCAAGCAAATGGAGGCCGAGGGGATCGAGTTCCGCTGCAACGCGAATGTCGGCGTCAACGTCAAGACCCAGGACCTCCAAGCACAGCACGACGCGATCGTGTTGTGCGGCGGCTCGACCGCGCCGCGCGATTTGCCCATCCCGGGACGCAACTTCAAGGGGGTCCACTATGCGATGGAATTCCTGCCGCAGCAAAACAAACGTAATCAGGGAGACGACCTGTCGGGGCCCGACTCGATCATGGCCACCGGCAAGCATGTGATCGTCATCGGCGGCGGCGACACGGGGAGCGACTGCGTGGGGACCTCGAACCGTCACGGTGCCGCCAGCGTCACGCAATTCGAGTTGCTCCCGCAACCGCCCGACCTGGGAAGCTTCCCACGCGCGACCGAGCGTCCGGCCGCATCACCGTGGCCCTACTGGACGATGATGCTCCGCACGAGCACCTCGCACGAGGAAGGCTGCAATCGTCACTGGAGCATTCTCACCAAGGAGTTCCGCCAAGACGCGCAGGGGAACGTCGAGAGCCTCGTCACCTGCACGATCGAATGGTATCAGGAGAACGGTCAGCACAAGTTCCGCGAGGTACCGGGGACCGAAAAGGTCTGGCCCGCGCAGCTCGTGTTGCTGGCAATGGGTTTCCTCGGACCAGATAAGACGGGCCCGATCGCCGACCTGGGCTTGGAACTCGACCCGCGCGGCAATGTGAAGGCCAACGCCGAATACCAGACCAACGTACCGGGTGTGTTCGCGGCCGGTGACCTGCGGCGTGGCCAGTCGCTCGTGGTTTGGGCAATTCACGAAGGACGCGAGGCGGCCCGAGCCGTCGACAAGCACTTGTCCGGCGTGAGCCACCTGCCCAGTACGAACGCCGGCGACTTTGCCTGGAAATAGACGTATCTCCTGAGCATGAGCGGGAGGCGTGAGCCTCCCGATTTCGTCGCTCCGTGGATTACAACGCCTACTCTGCGCATTGTCATCCCCGACCTGACGGTCGGGGCTCGTTCAGGACCACTCCGCCAACGAGCGATTACTGGTGACATGGCCGCGAGGGCACGTTGACTTGCTTGCCTCGGCACCTAAAATACACGGTTTGCTTTACCCACCGGCTGCCATGCAGCCGGTTGTCGTTTCCGCGCTTCGGAGAGTAGCTCCCCTTGGATAACAATGCGGTACAAAAGGCCGATGTCCTGATCGAGGCCATGCACTGGATCCGGAAGTTTCGCGACAAGGTCACGGTCATCAAGCTGGGCGGCAGCGTGATGGAAGACCCCAACGCGCTACGCCATCTGCTGCTCGATATCATCTTCATGGAGACGGTCGGCATGCGCCCGGTCGTTGTGCATGGCGGCGGCGCGGCCATTAGCCGCGCGATGGAGGAGGCGGGCCTGAAGCCCAACTTCATCCAAGGGCGTCGCTACACCGATCAAGCCACGCTCGACATCGTCGAGCGCGTGCTCGCCGGCGACACCAACGAAACGATCGCCGCGCGGATCGAAGAACTTGGCGGCCGCAGCGCGCCGCTCAACTTCCGTCGCATGCTCAACGTGCTGCACGGCGAACGAATCACTCTGCCGGGCGACAACGGCGAATCGATCGACCTCGGCGCGGTTGGCAAGGTGACCCGAGTGGATCGCACGACGATCGAGAACCTTTGTCACGCGGGCATCGTGCCCGTTATCCCGTCGATGTGCCTCGACGCCAAGGGACAAAAACTCAATGTGAACGCCGATACCGCGGCGACAGCCGTCGCGCAGTCGCTCGGTGCCGACAAGCTCGTGTACCTCAGCGATGTCAACGGCGTGCGCCGCGACAAGAAGGATCCCGAATCGCTCATCCAGTCACTCACCGCGGCCGAGGCCAACGAGTTGATCCGTAGCGGGGCGATCGACTCGGGCATGATCCCCAAGGTGCAGGCCTGCCTGGAGACGCTCGAGCGCGGCGTGCGTAAAGTGCATATCATCGATGGGCGGCAGCGGCACTCGTTGTTGCTCGAAGTGTTCACCAGCCGCGGCGTGGGGACCGAACTGATTCAATCACGCAACTGAGCCGCTCGACCGAACGTCGCTAGGCTCGGGCGTGAACCTGAGGGCCGTGTTTCGCATCTTGTTCGTTGTGTTCGCCAGACGAGTTGACCTGCCTTAACCGAGGAACCCCAAACGATGGCCACTGCTGAAGGAACGTCATCGGCCGCCACGGTCGAATTGTTCAAACGCTACGTGGTTGCCAACTATGGCCGTTACCCGGTGGCGTTGGTTCGCGGCGAGGGGTCGTATGTTTGGGACGCCGAAGGAAATCGCTACCTCGATCTATTCCCGGGCTGGGGCTGCAACCTGCTGGGGCACTGTCCCGAGCCGGTCGTGCGGGCCGTTCAGGAGCAAGTCGCGACGCTCATCCATGTGCCCAACACGTGGTACACCGAGGCTCAAGGCTTGTGGGCCAAGGCGCTGAGCGACCGCAGCTTTGGCGGCCAGGCGTTCTTCTGCAACAGCGGTGCCGAGGCGAACGAGGCGGCCATCAAACTCGCCCGGCTCTCGGCCCCCAAGGGGCGCTACAAGATCATCACCTTCGCAAACAGCTTCCACGGCCGCACGCTCGGCGCGCTCACCGCGACCGCCCAGCCCAAGTATCATGCCGGCGTCGGCCCGCTCGTGCCGGGATTTGTCTACTGCCCGTTCGGCGATCTCGACGCGGTCAGCAAGGCGATCGATGGCGAGACCGCCGAGATCATGATCGAGCCG
>CAZZBK010000065.1:0-18388 GCA_964652155.1 uncultured Planctomycetaceae bacterium
AATGATGCCCTTGATGCCAGATCCTACGATTGACCAACTTTGCAGACGCTCACACGCCTCGTCGGCTTGGCCCCAAGGGGCTGTGCTCGGTCGCTAATCCATGACACCGCGTCGACTTACGACGAAATATCTCATAAACAACCGATACTTTTTGCGCGGGGCGTGGTTATGATAGGAATGGGCTGCGTCGTTCCGCCTCTCACCGTTACCGCCCCGGGCTGCTATGGCTACCTCTGTCGACCCTGCGTCGCTTGTTGAACCGGTTCTGATTCCCGACGCGCCGCGCGATGCGAGTCGTCCGCGCCGCCCAGCGTGGATTCGCCGCGCAGCGGTGTTGCTGACGTTGCTCGTGCTGGGCTCGCTGAGCCTGTGGTACGCCTCGACCCATGCGCAGGGTTGGTTCAGCGCGGCACCCGACACGCGGGTGCTCACGCAACGGGTTGTGCGTGGCGATCTGCTCATCACGGTGGTCGAAGACGGCAATGTCGAAAGCGCCGCCAATGTCGATTTGAAGTGCGAAGTCACCGGCGGCAGCGTCATTCTGTGGATTGTCCCCGACGGCAGCTTCGTGAAAAAGGGGGACAAGATCGTCGAACTCGACCCCTCGCCGATCGACGAACAAATCAATCAACAAACGATCGTGGTCGAGCGCGCTCGGGCCACGCTCATCCAGGCCGAGAAAGAATTCTCGGCCGCCGAGATCAGCGTCAAGGAATACATCGACGGCACGTACCTCAAAGACCTCGCCGCCTCGGAAGCCCAGATCAAGATTGCGCTCGAAAACCAGCGGAGCGCCGAGAACACGCTGTTGCACACCGAGCGGATGGCCCGCAAAGGGTACGTCACATCGCTGCAACTCGAGTCGCAACGCTTCGCCGTCGAGCGCTCGAAACTCGATCGCAGCGCGGCCGAGCAGGTCCGGCACGTGCTCGAAACGTACACCAAACCGAAGATGTTTGAAGACTTGAAGAGCAAACGCGACAGCAGCGAGGCCCGGGTCCGCAGCGAGACCGCCGCCCTCGAACTCGAACGACAACGGCTCGAACGACTCAAAACACAGCGCGACAAATGCCTGATCTATGCTCCGCAAGACGGCATGGTGATCTACGCCAACGACTCGTCGAGCAGCCGCGGTTCGTCCTCCAGCGTCAAGGTCGAAGAGGGGGCCGGCGTACGCGAGCGGCAAACGCTCATCCGCCTGCCCGATCTGAGCCAAATGCAAGTCAGGACCCTCGTGCATGAGTCCAAAATCGAGTTCCTGCGAGTGGGCCTCCCCACGCACATCAAGTTTCAGGACCGCGAGTACAAGGGGCGCGTCAAGTTCGTCGCCAACCAGCCCGAGCCCGGCAGCTTCTTCTCGGCCAACGTGAAAGAATACGCCGCGCAAGTCCTAATCTTGGGCGAGGTGCAAGACCTGCGGCCGGGCATGACCGCCGAGATCGAGGTGCTCGTCGATCACCTGCACGACGTGCTCAGCGTCCCCGTGCAGGCCGTTGTCGAACAAGGCACGCGCCGCTTCTGCTGGGTCAAGAACGGCGCGCTCATCGAGCGTCGCCCGGTCGTCACCGGCGCCACCAACAACGAGCGGATCGTCATCAAGGACGGACTGACCGAAGATGACAACGTGATCCTCAACCCACGGGCCGTTGTCAACGAAGCGCGCCAACAAGAACAGCACTACGTCGAGCAGCAGGTCGACGCCAAGCAGAAGTTTGGCGAGACCGCCCCGGCCGCCGCTCCCGGCGGCGAGCAAGGCAAATCTGGGGCCAGCTCCAAGGGGAGCATGCCCAACTTCAGCGACCTCGACAAAAACGGCGACCAAAAGATCACGCGCGACGAAGTCGCCGACAACGAGCGGCTCGCGGGCAGCTTCGATCGCATCGACAGCAACAGCGACGCCGCCATCACGGCCAGCGAGTGGTCGGCCTTTCGGGCCCGCGTGCAGAGCATGCTCAAGCAGCAACAGCCCACCCCGTCCGCTCCCTAAGCTGCCCCTCTGCTCCCTCCCTGGCCGCCTGACGCGCAGCAGAGCGCGTGACGATGGGAGTTCGATTGACTATGCGACGAATCGCCACGGCAGGAAGAGTCGCCGCAAAGAACACAAGGCGACACTAAACAGGACCAGAATCGATTGACTGAGGGCATCATGCGATGCGTGAAAAGGGTGCTGTAGTTGTCCGATGTGATGTCGTTCTCGTCACCGCCGGCTCGACCTTCACACGTTTCCGACGCAGACCCTCCGCCATTTTTGTGTCGCTTTGCGATCTTTGCGGCTATTGATCCTCAGGCCATTACGTTCCCAGGCCCCGCAGCGGGAGTCCTGAAATCCAGGCCTCGGGTGGTTATGGCAGAGCGCGTGACGCGATCCGATTTGGCAGGCTATACTGTCTGCATGGGAGACTCACTCACCACACTGGGGTAGGCTTGCCCGAGATGGAAATACTCTGCGCTCTTGCCTTTGCCCTGGGAGTCATCACGCTCGTTGGCCACGGCATTTGGGTCTTGCTGGCGACCATCTTCGGCGGCGGTCAACCGTCGAAGCCAACGATCAACGCCACGGCAAACCGTTGTCCGTTGTGTGATGCCCCCTTGCCGGGCACGTCGAGAGCGTGCCGCGATTGTGGCTGGCCCGAGGCGCGCAGCGGTCCGCGACAAACCGCCGCCGGTGTGCAATCGCTCCAGCAAAAACTTGTCCATCTGCATAACGTTGGCCTGATCGACGCCGCAACCTTCGCGCGGCTCGACGAGACACTGCGAGCCGAGCAAATGCGCCTGCGGCCTGCCGCGCCAACCGCTCCGCAGCGGGTCGAGCCGCCGCACGTCGCCGAAGCGGAGGTCATCGAGGCCGTGCTGGTCGACGTGGAACCAACCGTTGAACCGCCGCGCGCCGCCGAGTCGGCGACGGATGTGGGGCGCGACGTTCGCGAGCGGACCGAGCAATATGCCCAGCAGCGCCGCGCGGCCGCGGCAGTCGTCGCTCCGCCGCCGGTCGTCGAGCCCAGCAAGCCCTGGTCGGAACTGTTCGCGTCGTTCATGGAAGACAAGAACATCCGCTGGGGCGAGATCGTTGGCGGACTGCTCATCGTCGGCTCGTCGATCGCGCTCGTGATCAGTTTCTGGAGCCAGATCGCCGAGCGGCCGTTCCTCAAGTTCTTCGTGTTCAATGGCGTGACCGCCGCACTCTTCGCGCTTGGCTATTACATCCATCGACATTGGAAGCTCGCCACGACCAGCGCGGGACTGATGCTCATTGCGACGTTGCTCGTCCCTTTGAACTTTCTCGCTCTGGCCGCATTCACCAGCAACGAACGTTCGCTCGACACGCTGTCGCTCGTGGGCGAGGCGGCCTCGATCGGCATCTTCTCGTTCCTGGTCTGGCTCACCGGACAGATCATGAACCCCCGCTCGTCGATCGCTTGGGGGGTCGGTGTCGTCGGCTGCTCGGTGAGTCAACTGCTGATCCGCCGACTGGTGCACCCCGCAGGGCCCACGCACCTATTGCTCGCGGCGGCCTTGTTGCCGCTGGGTATCTACCTGCCCACGCTGTACGTCGGCGCGAGACGCGCCGTCCGCGGAGAAGTGTTCGACGCGGCGGTTGTGCATGGGCTGTTCAAGCTGCTGGGGGTCGTCAGCTTTGCGGCGCTCACGGCGCTCGCCTTGCTCGTCTTCAAGAGCGAACGCTCGCTGTTCGAGCTGCGCGAGCTCGCGCCGCTATTAACCCTGCTCGCCACACCGTCGCTCGCCGTGGGCTGCATCGTCTGGCAACGCTTGACGAACCCGAGCGACACCGCCACGCGGGTCGTGGGGACGTCGCTGGCCGTGGCCGGCGGGGGAGTGATGCTGGGGGCGATCGTGCTGGCCTGGCCCGAGCCGCTCGTGCTCGACCTCGTGGCGATTGTCGACTTTGCGATCCTGACGCTCGTGGCCTGGCGGTTTGCCATGCCGGCCGCGCATGCCTTTGCCGCCTTGGCAATCGTCGCCGCGTATGTCGTCACGCTCGCGGTCATGCGCGAGCACGTCACGTGGCGCTCGCACGATCCGGTCGCGCTTCTCAACTCATTCTGCTCGGCCCTCACCGGCACGCTGCTCACTCCGCTCTTCGTGCTGCTCGCCGCGGCGGCTGGACTGTGGTCGCGCGCCAAGTGCTTGGGCGAGGCCAAGGCTTACGGTCTGATCGCGGCGGTCACGGCGCTCGCGAGCATCACGCTCGTCTCGCTCTACGGCTTCGGGCGCCTCGACGACGGCGGCGCCACCTGGGTCTACGCGCTCTACGCCCTGGGATCGCTCATCGCGGCGCGGTTCGTCCATCGCAGCGCGGTCGCCTGGCTCGGCAGCGCCTTGCTCGCCGCGGCACTCGCTCAAGGGACCCTCTTTGCCTATCGCCCTGAAGGCTGGCATCTGGCAACCGCCGCCCTCGTCGCGGCACTCGCCCATGCGGCGCTCATGACCCTCGGCGGAGCACTCGCCCGCTGGCGGCTCGACCCGCCGCTGCTCAGCGTGACTCGGGCCATCGAGCCATCCGCATTCATCAGCCTGGCGCTGGCGGTCGTGCTGCTCGCCTACGATGTCGCCGCGCTGAACACGGGCTCCGCCTACTTGGCGGCCTGGGGCTGGAGCGCCATCGCGCTGCTCGCCAGTCTGGCGCAGCGTGACGCGCGGCTGTTCACCGTGGCCCACGGGGGAGTCACGGCGGCGGTCGTGTTAAGTGTCGTGCAGGTGTTTGCCTGGAAGGACTCGACACTCGTCGGACGCAACTTATGGTGGCATCCGCTCGTCGATCAAACGCTCATCATCGCGCTCGCCTTGCTCGGTGTGCTGGCGGCGGTGTTGAGACGCTTGGCTCAGGAACGGCTGGCAGAGTCGTCTGCTTGGCGGAGCGTGTTGTTTCCACCCTGGCCCAGTGTCGACCGCGTGACGACCGACGTGACGGTCGTGGCCCAAGCGTGCATGGCGCTCGTCGTCGCCGCGCCGGTCGTGGCGTTCGAGCTGTCCCGTCGTGGAGCGGTGAGCAACCTCGACGCGCTGGTCTGGTCGAGCTGGACGCCCGACGCGGTGGGTTGGCCCGCCGCTTTGGCTTTCGCGAGCTGCTTGGCGGCCCTTGTGGCCTTGAGCCGCGAACGACCTGCGATCCATCATGCCGCGGCGACGGTGGGAGTGCTGTTCACTGGTTGCTTGTGGCTCGCGGCGAGCCAGCCCAGTTGCGGCGCGTCGACCTTGCGCTGGTCGGCCGCGGCGTTCTTGCTGCTCGGCGCGGTCGTGAGCTGGAATCGACACCAGCTCGCCGCGTACTTCCAACTCTGCGGCTGGGAAGGGGGCGCGTTCGATCATGGGCTCTCCCGCGGGGCGCGTCGCGCCGTGCTGTTGATGCTCCCCATCGCCACAATCATCGGCCTCACGCTGGTCCGAACCGGCTTGGAAATCGACGGCGAGATGCTGCACGATGTCGGCAGCGATTCGTTCTTCGCTCGCATCGGCCGCGAGGCCTCGTACCTCTCGCCGCTGTGCGCCATCATCGTGGTCCTGGTCGGTTACGCGATCCGTGAGCGGCATGGGGCGTACGCCCTCGGCGGCGGTTTGACCGTCGTGCTCACCACCTCGCTGGCTTATATGCTAGGGCAGATCGGCTCGACGCAGAGCGATTGGTCGCAGTGGATCGAGTTCGGGCAGTTCAACGCCGGCATGGCTGCCAGCTACGCGATGCTTTGGTACGCCTGGCTGCGATGGCAACACCGTCACGATGACTCGCCGCTGGAGCCATTGAACCCGTGGTTGAGTGTGCAGCTTGTCATCGTCGCGTCCTTCCTGCTGTTTTACAGCCTTGTGACGGGATTAAAATTGCTCGAGCTCGTGACCCCCGTTGCGGGTGCGCTGGCCGCGACCGTCGGCGTGCGCGGCCTCGCGGTGTGGTTGCTCGCCTCGTCGGCACTCTTACAACCGTGGGGCCTGACTCGCCACGCCCGCTCGTTGACCGCGACGACGTTGAGCCTGCTGGGCGGCAGTACCCTGCTCGCCGCGCAGCTCACGGCTTGGGTGTCATGGGGCTACCTCGCATGGATCATCGGCTTGGCGCTGAGCGGCGCGGCGGTGTTGGCCCTGGCATGGCGCTCGATCACGCCGCATCGAGCGGCGGTTACGCTCAACACGCTGTGGATCATCGCCCTGCTCTGGCTCGTCTCGTTCGTCGCGATCTTTAACCGCGATCCGCACGTCAACGATTGGGCGATGATTGCCGCGGCCGGGTGTTGGTTGCTGATGTCGGCACTCGCCTGCTGGTCGCTCAGGCGACGCTTCGTGTATTTGGCGGCCGGCCTGTTCTATTATCTGGCCATCCTGTTTCACGAGTTCGTGCTCGACACGCTGCTGCAATTCGTTGGCCCTTCGAACCTCGTGGTCTGGCTGCTGGGCGCGGGGTTGGTGCCGGTCGTGTTCTCGTGGTGGTTTGAGGTCCGCTGGCGACCCACGCGCACGCAGGCACCGGCTCGCGGCGGACTCGCGTTTCATCGGCTCGCATCCTGGGGCTCGCTCGCCCTGTTGTTGTTCATCGCCCTGGGGCACGTCGTGTCGGATCGGTCTTGGGAGCGGCACGAGTGGTCGAGCGTGTTCGTCTGGAGTGGCTGGGCCAGCGTGTGCGCGGGGCTCGTGTTGCAACTGTGGGATCCAAGGGCACGCGGGGTCATGTTCGCGCTGTACCTCTCGGGCGTCGCGGCGATCGGCTTGGCGATCGGACAAATCGAACTGCGGCCAGAAATGACGCACTGGCTGCTCACCAGCCTGCTGGCCGCCTATGCGATCCTCACGAGTTATTTGTGGAGCCGACGCGCCGAGCTGCTCGCGTTTGCTCAGCGCGTGGGCATCGAGCCCGCGAGTGATGACCCGCTGCTGGGCATGTCGTGGCTGCTCCCGCTGAACGTGCTCATGGCGCTGGGGGTCATCGCGAGCGCCTTCTCGCTCGACCTGCGATTGGACGAGCAGGCGCTGCGGATCATGTCGGGCAAGGCGGCCGTGTTGCAGGTCGTGACCCTTGCCCTGCTGGCGCGAGGCGCACGCCGCTCGCTGTTGCAACGGCTGACCCTGTGCGTCGGCGTGCTCGGCGCGGTGGCCTGGGGTTGGGCCTGGCCCGACCCACACATCGAAGCGCCATGGATCCATCGCACGGTCATCGTGCTCGCCGTGCTCGTCGTGGCGATGATTGTCTACGGGCTCGGGCTCGCCAAGTTGCTGAAGCATGAGAACGATTGGACCCGCGCGGCTCAGGCGTTGGTTCCCACACTGTTCGGGCTCAGTCTGTTATCGATTGCGGTCGTGCTTGGGAGTGAAATCTACCGTACATCACACGACTTGCCGGTGGTCATGCGCCCGGCGGCGATTGGCGCGGTGGCGGCGGCATTGGCCTTGCTCGTGGCCGCGTCGCTCGTAGCGGCACTCGTGCCGGGACGCGATCCGTTTCAGCTCAGCGAACGGGGACGCACGGCCTATGTGTACGCGGCCGAGGGATTGCTCGTGCTGCTCTTCACCCACATTCGGCTCAGCATGCCCTGGCTGTTCCACGGCTTCTTCAGCCAATTCTGGCCGCTGATCGTGATGGCGATCGCGTTTGTCGGCGTCGGGCTCGGCGAGGTGTTTAGGCGACAGGGGCGGCGCGTCTTGGCCGAACCGCTCGAACGAACCGGCGCACTCATGCCCCTGCTCCCCGTGCTCGGGTTTTGGGTCGTCGGCTATCGGGTGAATTACTCGGGCGTGCTGCTCGTTGTCGGCGCGTTGTATGGCGTGCTGGCCATGATGCGCAAGAGCTTTGCTTTCAGCATCCTCGCAGCGCTCGCGGCCAACGGCGGACTGTGGTACCTGCTGCAAAATAGCGAGGGGTACGGGCTCGCCGAGCATCCGCAGCTATGGCTCATTCCGCCGGCTCTTTGCGTGCTCGTGGCCGCGTATCTGAACCGCTCGCGGCTCAGCGATGAGCAAATGACGATGCTCCGTTACCTGACCAGCACGACGATCTATGCCTCGTCGACGGCCGACATCTTCCTCAAGGGAGTAAGCCAATCGCCGTATTTGCCGCTGGTGCTTGGCGGCCTGGCGATCGTCGGCGTGCTCGCGGGCATTGTGCTGCGCGTGCGCGCGTTCCTGTTCCTGGGCGCGTCGTTCCTGGTGCTCTCGCTGTTCACGATCATCTGGTACGCGGCGGTCGACTTGCAGCAAACCTGGTTGTGGGCCGCCTCGGGCATCGTCACCGGCATTGCGATTATCGCCGTGTTCGCCGTGTTCGAGAAGAAACGAGACGACGTGCTCCGCATGCTCGACGAGCTCAAACGCTGGAAAGCGTAAGGCACACATGAGCGACACGATTGTCCGAGCTAAAGTTGAAGGGTGGCTGGTGTTTTGCGCAGCAAAACCCGGCTCACTTCGAGGCAGTGTCACAGATCACTCGTCGGGTGTTGCTGCGCAAAACACCAGCCACCCACTACGGTGACGTACACAGCGAGAGTACCTTTACGGCCGTCGCGGTGGCGAAACGAAGTCGATGCTCTTGGCGTTGTTCACTTCGACTCGATTGCTCGAAGGCCAGAAGCGAATCTCGCCGGCGCTCATTTTCGAGTCGGGCGAGTTGGGCTGGGCGCGGTAGTTGAGCTGCGCCTCGCTGCGGCCGTTCCCCTCGAGCACGAGCAGTCCTTTGGACTGCGTGTACTTGAGTTTCGCGGCGCGGGCCGTGAACGTGTTCCCCTCGACCACGGCGTTCCCTTCGGCGAGCATCTCGACGAACTTCTCGGCGGCGACGCTCCCCGGCAACTGCGCCAGCGCGAGCTTGTCGCTCGTCAGCAGCAACGTGCGGCCGGTGGGGTCAACGCGATCGGGATCGATTTCCTGCCGCCAGTCAAGGACCGGCCCATAGACGGTTCGCACGGTGTGCTCGAAGGTCAGTTGCCGCTCTCTGAGGTTGCCGCTCAAGCCCCCTTGGAACTCGACCCCGACGTAGACGAGCCCTTTGTCCTTTTTGTTCGGATCGGGCTGTTGTGGCGGCGGTGGATTTTGAGCCGGTCCGCCCAAGGGAGCGCCGAGCGGATTGCCGCTCCCCTCGACACGCACGCTTTTGACCCAACCGGGTCCGACGGCCGTGACTTGAGAGGTGGCGCGTTGCATGGTCAACTCGGCGACTTGCAGGCGATCGACACTCACGAGCACATGATTCTCGAACGTGGGGCTCTCCAGCAGGGCTCCTTCCTTGCAGGCGATGAAGGCCACGTCGGGTCGACTCGACTGCGGTGGGCTGTTCGCGCCGCCGAGTTGATTCGCGCCGCCGAGTTGAATCGCTTGCGAGAGGGTGACTTCGAGCACTTCGGTGTCGAGCCGCTGCTGAGCCTGTCGGGCTTTGACGCCGCGCTCGAAGCGGGCGACCCGACCGTTGAATTGGAGCCGACCTTGCCAGGTGACTTCCAATGGCTGCGGTTGCGCAAGGGGCTGGCCATTCGGATCGCGATCGACTTGCAGCGTCAGGTCGCCCGCCCCATCGGTCCAGATGGCGTTGGTCAGTCGATTCATGTGCAGCGCGGCGCTGTTGAGCGTCAGGCCGCGTCCCACGACGTGGGCGGGTCGACCACGAATGGTGACGACCTGTTCGTTGGCGCGTTGTTGGGTCATCGTGAGTTGATCGCCGGTGATTTGCAGCGCCGGCTGACCATCCTCGGCGGCGTTCATCTCGCGCACGCGCACATCATGCTCGACGAACAGCTCGGAGAGTTCGAGTTGCTTGCCTTGCAGCGGCCGGGCGCGCAGCCGGAGCAACTCGCCTTCGACGAAGATGCGTCCCTTGCCCCCCTCGCCCCTGGCGGGAGAGGGGACGGGGGTGAGGGGGCCCTGCGCGACGGGCACGACCTGCGCCAGAATGTGATTCGGAATGAGGGCACCGAGCGCCGGCTTGCCATACTCGAACCAGGCTTGCAGTTGGCTGACCGCGGCGACGATCTGCGGCGAGTCGATCCGCACCTTGCCTATCGACAGGATCCGATCCGGGAGCAGTTCGAGCTTTTGCGCCGCCCCGGGATCAGCCCCCGAGGTCCGCGATTCCCACATCCAGACATGCAACTCGTCGGCATCGACCGTGCCGCGGCCGTCGACATGCACGTGGGCGTCTCCTTCGAGCGACATTACATGTTGCCGCTCGTGCGGTCGAAAATGCAACTGGCGTGACCAACGCGCCTCGAACGTTTGCGCCGGGTCGTTGGGGGTCGAGCCCCGGACCCAGCCGGCCCCTTTGACCAGCACGCGGCCAAGCTGCCGCGACTCGTCAGGCTGAAAGAACACGTCGGGGCCGTGCAGCTCGCGCGCGCCTTGCTTTAAGATCACCTCGCGATTGTCACGCAACGTCGCCGCGCCGGTCACGATGTCGTAATCGACCTGGGCGGCTCGCACATCGACTTGATTCGAGGGGACCTGAATGACGACCGGTTGACCGAAACAGGTCATGCGAATGGGCTGCATCTTCTCCATGCTCGAGGGCATGGCATTCTTCGGGGCTTGCAAGGAGCTGTCGACGACCTTGGGCTCTTTCGAGAAATAAATCGTGAGCAGCTCGCAGTCGAGCTGATCGACGGGCCCCACCGGGTTGAGCCGCGTCACGACGACGTTGCTTTGAAACGTGGCGACGTGCTCGACGAACTCGAAACGGAACGGTCCCTGGCAGCTCACTTCGACCGGCGGACTGGGTTTGCTCGCGGCGGACGGTGGCGCGGCGGTGTTGCCGGCGAACAGGTCTCCCTGGACCGATTCGAGATGCAGCTTGACGTGGCTCGTGAGTTCGAGGGCCAACAGGCCGTGATAGCCCTCGTCTCGTCGTTTCGAGGCGAGGTCGATCTTGAGGCGCCGTCCCTCGCCGCGGTTGGGTCCCCAACTGAAATAGACCGGCTGTGCCGACCAAATCTGCTCGGGCCGCAACTCGACGTTCGTCGCATGCACGAGCAAATCGTCTTCCTTGCCGGGAGATTTCTGATCGCTGTAGATGGTCACGTTACCGATGAGTTGCCCGCCGATGAGTTTGCCAACGGTCCCTTTCCCCAAGTCGAACGGTGCGTCGAACTGCAACACGGCCGCGTCGCGCTCGGGTGATGAACGGACGATGATCGCGCGGCGGTCGCGTTCGGCTCTCTGCGCTTCGGTCGCGCCCGACTCAAGTTCGCCGAGCAGCACGATCGTGCAGGGCCAGAGCTTGACGCGCGTGCGGTCTTCGAGAATCTCGTATTGATTGACGAACAACAAGGTCGTGGGGTTCTCGAGCATCACGTTGCTGGTCAGTTCCCAATCGCCGGGTTTGAACCAACGCAAGAGACGCGCGTCGATGGGCGGCGGTGTGTCGGGTGGGATGATGGGCTCATCGGGCACAATGACGATCGGCGGGGGCTCGATGAACGGCACGACCGTGTGCGCGTAGACCCAGTAGGCCCCGAGCAGGACGACGAGCGCGACGGTGCTGCGAAATAAACTGGTGGCCATGACTCGATCGAGGCATCCTTGCCGCGAACCGCGGGTCGTTACGTTACGACTCGAAGGCTGGGAGCAGGTCGTCCCAGCGGCGTTGGTTTTTCAATATCAACTCGACGGTCTCGCGCACCGCGCCCTGACCGCCCCCACAATTCGTCACATACCGCGCGGAGAGCCGCACCTCGCTGCACGCATCGGCCACGGCCACCCCCAGCCCGACATACTTGATCGCCGCGAGGTCGGGCAGATCGTCACCCAAATAGCAGGCTTGTTCAGGCTTGAGGCCCAGCGTGGCCAGCACTTCCTTCACGGCCAGCAGTTTGCGCTCGGTTCCTTGGCGCACGATGTCGATGCCCAACTCGGCCGCCCGCATGTTGACGATATGCGAATTGCGCCCCGTGATGATGCCAAAGCGGCCGCCGGCCCGCTTCCAGAGCTTGATCCCCTGTCCGTCGCGAATGTGGAATCGCTTGCTCTCGATCCCTTCGTTGTCGTAGATCACGCCGCCGTCGGTGAGCACGCCGTCGACGTCCGACAGGATCAGTTCGATGGGTTGGCAGAATTTGGTTAACGACATGATGCGCTCGCTCGAAAACTCACCGTCGGGTCGGTCACTCGCTGCATTGTACCGCCTCAAGTCCCTTCGTCAGGCAAGAGGCCGATTAAATCGGTGATATCGAGCAAGCCGCGGGGGCGACCCTGACGGTCGACCACCGGCAACTCACTGAACTTCCGCTCGGCGAGGATCGTCAGCGCGTCGACGAGCCGCGAGCCGCTCTCGACCGTGATCGGCCGCTGCGTCATTCGCTCGCCCACCGGGCGGTCGAGCGATTGATCGGCGCGGCTCTCGAAGACCCGCGCCAAGTCGCTGTCGGTGAACAGACCGCAGAGGACGCCCGACTCGTCGACGAGCATGATCGCGCCGGTCCGACGACCGGGTCGAGCCAGCTCGGCGAACACGTCGCGGATGGTTTGCGAGGCGCGGGCCACTCGGCACTCGTCGATCGGTCGCATGTGATCGTCGACCGAACTGAGCTGCCGGCCGAGTTGACCTGCCGGATGCACGCGCGCAAAATCGGCTCGACCAAATTGCCGCTCGCGGCTCACGACCAGGGCGAGCGCGTCGCCCACGGCGAGCATCGCGGTCGTGCTAGTGCTGGGGGCCAAGCCGAGCGGGCAGGCCTCTTGCAGCGGGCCCAACTCGATGGTCACCGTCGCCGCGCGGGCCAGCGGATTGCGGTGGTTCGACGTGACCGCGATGATCGGCACGGCCAACGCGTGCAGCGACGGCAACAGTCGCACGATCTCCTCGGTTTCGCCGCTGTGCGACAGCAGCAGCACGCAGTCGTCGCCGCGAACGCGACCCAGGTCGCCGTGCAGTGCTTCGCTCGGGTGGAGAAACAAGCTCGCCGTGCCGGTCGAGGCGAACGTGGCCGAGATCTTCTGGCCAATCAAGCCCGCCTTGCCCATGCCGCAAACGATCACCTGGCCCGGGCAATCGACGATCAACCGCACGGCGTCGCAGAGCGAGCCGTCGAGGCGCTGCGCCAGCTTGGCCAAGGCGTCGCTTTCGAGCTGCACGATCTCGCGCGCGTGGCGGAGCTGTTCCAAGGGGGTGAGCGGCACGCGCCGCGAGGCAGCCGAGAAGGTCATGGCATCATCCTTGAGCCGGAGCGCAGAGCGGGCCGAGGTGCGTGAGCGTGGGCCTGCTATCGACGCGGCTCGCGAATTGTAGTCCGAAGGGGCCCGCGGAACAATGCGGAGTCGCGTGCTAGCATCGCGCTTGACCGGCCCTGGCAAGACGAAGTCCACCTTCTGATCGCGCTCGTTGTGAGTTCACGTTGACCCGGGCGGGCTCGATCTGCATAATCCACCACCTTTTTTCAACCTTCTCAACGTTCGACTGCGAGGCGGCACTTTGATGGCTGCTGGGCTAACCATCGCATGGCGCTCGTGGCTGCGCACGCTCAGCGTGCTCGCGGTGTTCGTGCTGCTCACGACTCATGCCCGCGCGCAGTCGACGCGGCTGCCCCTCGATCGCGGCGAAGCCGCCATCGACACCGAGCTCGCGCGGCCGGCCGAGCAACCCGAGTTACGTCAGGAAGAGTCGCCGTGGGTCGAGTGGGAACACAACGACGCGTCGCGCGCGTTGATCGACTCGCGGTTCTCAAGGTTCTCGCTGCGCGATATTTTCCCACCGTCGAACGGTCGCCATCGCGGGCTCGGCTTCCCGCTCGAACATGAGAGCTGGCTGAACCGGCCGCTCAGCTTTGGCTTTTATGGGGGCGGACTCAACGGCTCACCGCCGCTCATTGGGAGCGTCACGGCCGGCACGGGCTTTCTCACCGGCTTTCGCTTCGGCGTCGACACCGATCACTTCTGGGGTGCCGAGTCACGCATCGGCTTCGGCGGGTTTGGTCTCAACAACCAGGTCGGCTCCGCGCGATTGGGCGAGCTGTCCACGTTTCTCATGGACGGCGCGCTGCTCTGGTACCCGCTGGGAGACACGAAGTGGCGCCCCTACACGACGATCGGCATGGGGCTGGCCGACTATCGGTTCTACAACGAGACGGCCCAATTCACGCACCAGACTGTCTTCAATTTGCCCATCGGGCTGGGACTCAAGTACCGTCACAACCAACGCTGGGCGCTGCGCTTCGACTTCATCGACAACCTAAGCTTCGACGGCGGCAGCCAAATCGACACGATGAACAATTTTCAGTTCACGACCGGGCTTGAGGCCCGCTTCGGCTTCGGCCCATCGCGCAGCTACTACCCTTGGAACCCAAGCCGCGCGTACTAGGGGAAATGATGAGTGCGGAATGCTGAGTGATGAATGGAAGGCACGCGGCCACAACGGCATGCCTTCCCTGCGATCATCGAACAGCGTCGCTTAATACCGCGCGAGCTCTTTGTGCTCGCCTTGCGGCATCACGGCCTTGACCACTTCGCTCGCCTGCTGCGACATGAACCGCAGCTCGCTGCCGATGGCGATGAATTGCATCCCCTGCTCGGCGCGCATCAGCGCCGTCTTGGGGTCCATCGTGTGCATTCCGGTCGGCGTGCCGACCTTCTTGCCCGTGGCAATCACCTGCTGCATGGCGGCCTCGAATTGCTCGTTGCTCGCTTCGGTGCCGTCGGCCGCGCGCATGTTGGCGCGGTAATCGACCGGTCCGACGAAAATCGCGTCGACCCCCGGCAGCGAGTAAATTGCTTCGGCGTTCTTGAGCCCGGTGGGGCTTTCGGTTTGCAGGACAACGAGGATCTCGTCGTTGGCGTGCTTGAAGTACTCGGCACCGGTGGTGTCGAAGTTGAGGGCGTGCAGGCCGCCTCCCAAGCTGCGATTGCCGACGGGCGGATACTTGGCGGCGCGGATCGCGGTTTGGGCCTGTTCGACCGTGTCGACCATCGGCACCACGATGCCCCAGGCTCCGGCGTCGAGCGCCCGCTTGATGTAAAAGTGGTTCCCCTCGGGGATCCGGCACAACGGAACGCCGCCGGCCTCGGCGATCGCGGCGAACACCGCAGCCGCCTGCGACCAATCGATCGGCGAGTGCTCGACATCGAGGGTCAGCCAGTCGAACCCGGCGCGGGCAATGGTCCGCGTGGCATACAAATCTCCAAGTGACAACCACGTGCCAAAAACCGGTTGACCACTGCGGAGCTTACGCTTGACGGGATTGGTGCGCATCGGAGTTCCTTACCTCGAAAAAACAACACTCGCAACGGGAAAGTCCAAGCGGCATTGTGGCGCTCGTTGGCGACGCTTTCAACCCCTGGCAACGCGACACGCGGGGCCGTTAGAATAATCTCCGGCGATAACCGCTTCCGCGCCCGCGAATTTTTCCTGAGGAAAGAGTGATGAGTTCGGCCGACGATGCTTGGGTTACCGTGGCCAAGGTCGGCGCGATTGCCGAGGGGCGCGGCGAGACGTTCACCGTCGGCGACCGGCTGGTCGCCGTCTTTCAAAGCGGCGGGCAGTACCACGCCATCGACGACCTGTGTCCACACATGGGGGCCAGTCTCGGGGCAGGCGAAGTCCACGAGGGGGTCGTTTCCTGCCCCTGGCACGCCTGGCGGTTCAATGTCTGCACCGGCGCCTGGACCGATAACCCCAAGCTGACCATCGACCGCTGGGAAGTGCGCATCGTCGGCGACGAGATTCAAGTGAGTGCGCGCCCCTGCCCCAAAACGGCGTAAAGAGCCGGCCGACCGGTCCGAGACGGACCGGCGTTGAAGACCGACCGGCATTGGGCGCAAAAAAAACCGGCGATCACGGCGAGGTAAACCGTGACCACCGGCGAGAAGAGAAACGTCCATGCTTTCATCTTGACCACCCGTTGTGTTGTCTCGATCACCGTGAGCCGTGCGGAGAGAGTGCCCGGCGTCATGCATCGTGTCGGTCAACTCGGCATCGCTTCCAGAGAGAGCAGGACGCGACGGAGAGTTAACCCTTTCGGGTGGAATGTCTACATTTTTCGTGCGATTTAGTTGCTTCTCAAGTCGTCGCTTGTGAAGATGGGGTGTATGAGTTGATTTGGTTGTCCCGTCAGGGGGCCATTCATTGGCTCTATTAAGACATGCGAAAGTCGACCGCCTGACCGGACACGACTTCCGAGAATTTTTCTCCCAAATTTTATCTCGCCCCCCAGCAGCGTCGTTTTACCCCCGGCCAACCCTTATGAGCACCACCGCCTCTGGCAGCTACCTGCCTCCTGATCGTGCTCAGCCCGGGAGCGAGCCGAGCGCGCCGCTGAAACGGGATGAGTTGTTCCGCGAAGTTTATGTACGGCTCGAGCAGCTTGCGCGGGGCATGTTGCGAAAGTTTCCCAAGGTGCATCGCTGGGAAGACACCTCGGACGTGCTGCACAACTCGCTGATGCGATTGTTGCGGGCGTTGGATGTGGTGCAACCGCAGTCGCAGCGACACTTTTGGGCCTTGGCCGCCGAACAAATGCGTCGCGAGCTGATTGATCTGGCGCGGCACTATCAGGGGCCGCTCGGCCTGGGCGCGAATCACCTCTCGGCGGCCGGCGAGCCCGGAACGAACGACCCTGCCCAGAACCCAGAGGACGACCGCGACGGCGACCCGCGCGAGTTGGAAACTTGGTGTTCGTTTCACGAGGCGGTGGCTCAACTGCCAGACGACGAGCGTGAAGTGGTGGGGCTGTTGTTCTATCACGGCCGCACGCAGGCCGAGGTCGCGGAGTTGTTCGGCGTCGACGTGCGCACGGTACGACGCTGGTGGCAGCGCGCCACGCTGCGGCTGCACGAGCAACTGCGCGGCGATTTGCCGCCGCTGTAAGATCCGTCACCCAGGGCAATCGCCGATCATGGATCAGGACGAACGACTCGACGAATTACTGTTGCAGTGGCAGGAGCTCGAGGCGGCCGGCAAAGGGGTGAGCGTCGAGGTCTTGTGCCGCGAGTGTCCCGAGTTGGCCGAGCCTTTGCAGCGCAAGATCGAGGTGCTGCGGCAGTTCAATCAGTTTTTGCATCGTGCCACCTCGGCCGAGCCGCACGTAACGCTTGATCGACGTGGCGAAACGCGTCGTGCGCCGCCGCCGAAAATCCCTGGTTTCGACATTGTCGGCCAATTGGGTTTGGGCGGCATGGGGGTCGTCTACTTGGCGAGCCAAACGGCCCTGCGGCGGAACGTGGCGATCAAGGTGATCGAGTTGGCGCGCAAGACCACGAGCGAATCGCGGCAACGGTTCCGCGCCGAGGCCGAGACCGTCGCGCGGCTCCAGCATCCGAACATCCGCCAGTTGTACGAGGTCGGCGAGCACGACGGGCGACCGTACCTGGTGATGGAATATGTCGAGGGGGACACGCTCGCGCAGCGGATTCAAGGCCAGCCGTGGCCCGCGCGCCCGGCGGCCGAATTGATCCTCACGCTCGCGCAGGCGATGGAGTACGCCCACTCGCAGGGAGTTATTCATCGCGACCTCAAGCCGGGCAACATCATGTTGTCGCGCTTGATCGATCATCGCGACGACGACGGTGGCTCGTTTCGGCTCATCACGGCCGAGGCCTCGACGCGCCCCTGGAGCGGCTTGGCGCGGATCACCGACTTTGGTGTCGCCAAAGACCTCGCGGACGACGCGCAGGTGACCAGCCCCGACGAACTGCTGGGCACCCCGAGCTACATGGCTCCCGAGCAGACCGGTCGTTTTCCGCGGCCCATCACTCCGGCGACCGACGTGTACGGACTGGGGGCCGTGTTGTACGAGCTGCTCACCGGCCGACCGCCGTTCAACACCGGCTCGGCGGTCGACACGATTTTGCAAGTCGTCAGCGACGAGCCGGTCCGTCCGCGTCAACTGCGACCCAACGTGCCGTTGGATTTGGAGACGATCGCGCTCAAGTGCCTGGCCAAGGAACCCTCGCGGCGGTACGCATCGGCCGCGGCGCTGGGGGACGACCTGCGACGATTCTTGATGGGAGAGCCGATCCAAGCCCGGCGGCCGTCATGGGGTGAACGGGCCACCAAGTGGGTGCGCCGCAATCGGCAGCTCGCCACCATGCACGCGGTGGCCGTCATCGCCGCGTGCAGCATGATGAGCACCCTGTGGATTTACAACAACACGCTCAAAAGCGCGCTGCAACAATTGCAGACCGAGCGGCTCAATGCCGTCGGCGCCGAAGCCGAGGCCGTGCGTCAACAGCAACGGGCCGAAGCCGAGCGCGAACAGGCTCAAGAGGACCTGACGCGAATCAAGACGATCGTCGATCGCGTGCTGGCCAATGGGCGACTCGATACACTCAAGCGCTCGGCCGACGGCGACATTGACCCCGCCGACGCTCAGCAAGTCCATCTGCGGATGATGCTCGAAGGGATCGAATTCTATCGTTTGTTCGCCGAGCGGGGCGAGTTCGAGCCGCAGGTGCAGGCCGAGTTCGCCCGCTATTTGCA
>CAZZBK010000065.1:18488-19952 GCA_964652155.1 uncultured Planctomycetaceae bacterium
GCGTGATGGCCCAGTCGGCCTATCGCCTTTGCCTGCAAAGCGTCGACCTCCGTTTACAACGGGGGCCGAACTCCGAGCGCTGGCAGCAATTTCGCGCCGAGGTTGTGACCTCGCTGGCCCAATTGCCAGCTGTCGAGCCCAACGCCCCCGCCAAGCCGACCGTGGCCGGCTCGTAGCACGGCGTGCATTTTGTTAGCCGCGCTCCGCTCTGCGTCGCGGCTAACTTTGAGAACAGCGTGATTAAGCGAGCAGCGAGCGATTGATGTCGCGCAGCGTGGCGCAACCGCAAGCTTGCATGGCGCTGCGCAACTCGTCGCCGAGCAGTTCGAGCACGCGTCGCACCCCCGCCTCGCCTTCGGCGGCCAAGGCCCAAGCGTAAGGGCGACCGACGAGCACCCCGCGCGCACCCAAGGCCAAGGCCTTGAACACATCGGTGCCGCGCCGCACGCCCGAGTCAAGAAACACCTCGCACTTGCCGCCGACCGCCTCGACCACACCGCCGAGCATGTCGATCGTGGCGGGCATGCCATCGAGACGTCGTCCGCCGTGATTCGAGACCACGATGCCGTCGAGCCCCAAAGCCACCGCGCGTCGAGCGTCGTCGGCGCGAAGCACCCCCTTGATGAGCAACGGCAACTTGGTGACCGAGCGAAGCCACTCGAACACCTCCCAGGTCATGCCCTGATCCCAGGCTTCGCGGTTCCAGCGAAGGAGCTCCGCATGACTCGCGTTGCGGTCGAACTGGGTAAAGCCCTGATCGGTGAGTTGCTTGAGGAGCATGTCGCGCGGCAGGGCAAAGCCGTGCCGCAGGTCCGGATCCTTGCGTTCGCCCAAATCGACCGTCAGCACCAGCGCCTTGTAACCGGCGTGCTCGGCCCGTTGCACCAATCGCTTGGCCACGTCGCGGTCCTTGGGCATGTAAAGTTGAAACCACTTGGGTCCCACGCTGGCGGCGGCGACCTCTTCGACGCTATTACAGACGCTCGAGCTTACGCCCTGCAGCGTGTCGAATGCCGTGGCCGCGCGTGCGGCGGCTGCCGCGCCTTCTGGATGATAGAGCCGTAGCGCGGCGACTGGGGCCAGCATGACCGGCAGTGCGATCCGCGTGCCGAGCACCGTGGTCGAGGTGTCGACCGTCGCCACACCGGTCAATAACGGCGGCAGCAGTTTGATGCGTCCGAAGGCGGCAACGTTTTCGCGCAGCGTGATCTGATCGGTGGAGCCGCTCGAAATGTAGTCGAAAGTCGACTCCGGCAATTTTGCCCGAGCCAGTGTCTCGAATTCGCTTGCGCTGGCGATGGATGACACGGTCGCGGCGGTTGATGGTGGAGCGTCACCCGCCGCTTGAGCCGCCTGGGCGTTGGCGGGTGCGTTGAGTCCCGCCGCTCCCGCTCCGAGAGCCAGCCACTGTGCAAAGGTTCGTCGGTTCATGTGAGGGGCGCGGGGGTGTGGGTGTATTCGTTA
>CAZZBK010000065.1:20052-31935 GCA_964652155.1 uncultured Planctomycetaceae bacterium
AGCGGAGCGCGGCTAACACCATACTATACCAATGCGCATCACTCCTCCACTCCTCCACTCCTCCACTCCTCCACTTGTCTTCCTCCACTCCGTGTTCATCAGTGTTCATCCGTGGTTCCATTTCCTTATTGCTCTTCCAGCACTTCGATCTTGAGCTGTCCCAGCAACTGAAAGACGCTCAAGAACGAGGCAAACAGATCGGACTGTTCGAGGCTGCTGTGGCCGACGGTCAAGTAGGCCGCGTCGATGCCGCCACGCCCAAGCGTGCCGTCGAGCCCCACCCAACGGCCGCTTAAATGCACGTCGGTCCACATGTGGAACACGAAACTCTGCGCGGCGGGGACGTAAACCAGCCCCATCACGACTCGAGCAGGGATCTTCCGCGCGCGACACAGTGCCGCGAGCAACACGGCATGCTCGGTACAGTCGCCGCGGCGCGACCGGGCGACCTCGGCCGCCGAAGCAAACGCCTGCGTGAATTCCTTGTCTTTGACCGCTTGCCGCACAAAGGCTTCGAGCCGCACGGCGGTCTTCCACGGGTCGGTCTCGTCCAGGGCCGCCGATTTGGCCAGTTCCATGATCAGCGGGTCGTCGCTTTGAATGAGCGCGCTACTCTGCAAGTCGGCCGGTGCAGCGGGGCTCTCGACGGCACTGGGGCCGGCCGTGTCGCCACGCACGCGCTGCACAACGATCTCGGCCGAGTTGGGTCCCGTCGACTTCACGCTCTGCCCCAGGCTGGGCTTGAACAAAGTGCTCGGGTCGGCACCGGCGACCGTCACGAGGTACCGTGCCCGGTTCGCGTCGTGACCCTGTTTCATCGGCTGCTTGAGCGCGACGGTTGTGGCCACTCCCAGGTCGAGTGGCCGCTCGGTCGATGGCTTGCGCAGCGCCCGTTCTTTCGTTGCGCGATAGCTCGACTGTCCGAGGGCCGTGAACTCGGTCTTCAATATCTCGCCGTGTTCGTCGAGCCAACTGGTCGAGCGAATTGGCTGCGCACCGCTGAGCGTCATCGTTTGTTCGACGCGCAAGAGTCGCGCCGATTGATCGAGCAGCTTGGTCGATTCGAAGTTCACCGCCGAAAGTTCGATCGTGGCGACTTGCAGGATGAACGGCAACAGCATCGACAGCGTGCGTCGCTCGCCGGGCTGCATGGGCCGCTCGCGGAGGCTGCGTGTTGCGGCCTCGAAGCCGCCGAACGAGTGCTTCCAGGGGAGCGACCGGGTCTGCGCCGACCCGCTGCCGGTGGTGGTGATGACGAGTTGCTCCCCCTCGACCACGCCCGACACGTTCAGCGGCTGCTCGCTCTGCCGCATCACGCTGTCGAAGCGAACGAGCTTGCCGTCGGTCGTGTCCCAGGTGGTGTAACGGAGCGATTGCTCACTAGAGTCGCCAAAGCGTTGCACCTTGAGTTGCGTCTCCGAGTCGGTGCGCAGCAAGTCGCGGCCGTCGAGTTGCTCGCGTCGGGTGGTGGTGTGCGTGGTGCCGACTTGGGTCCCTTGCATCTCGATGACGTCCCAATGGTCGGTAGCTCGGGCTGAATCGGCCTGGGGCGCGACCAGCGCAGGCGGATGCTTCGGTGTCTCGCCGCAAGCAGCGCAGAACAATAGCAAGCTGCTGAGTGTCACGAGGCAGACAGCCTGCCGTGGTCGTGGTGCTATCGTCGGGGTCATGGCGATTGGCGCGGATGTGAGGGGGATGCGGACGGTGCCGATTACTATAACTGATCGCCGAATAATCTTCGCCTCACTCGCCGAACCCAGGGCACCGCGGTTACGTATCGCTACTAAGGGAGGTGAGACGCACTCCATAGAGCCCCGAGCGCGGTCCTGCTTTTTGAGCCGCTGAGAGCTCGCAAAATCGCGGGGGATGAAATGGATCGCCAATTTTCTGTGATCGTTGCAACTTCTCGTTTTCTATCAGAGATTCTCGCCCGCTTTGTTCTGTGATCGAACCCTACGCGCCGGCGAAGTGCTAGAGTTTTCATGCCAGTTCAAAGCGTTCCCGATCCGCTCGGCGGACGAGCGTTGCGAGCACGGCCCCCTCGACTCTGGGAGATCAAGAGTTCCGGACATAACGGAGATGCCGGGTACGGTGGGCGAGGGATCGCCGAACTTGTTCGCGATCCAATCTCGTTTGAATGACTGTGACCTAGAGTTCTCAAGAATTGTTCGGAACCGCACTGCTAACTCCCACCGGCCCGAGCCGGCGACCCCCCCCACACGGCGACTACCGTCGCACGTGGGACGAGCTTATCAGCCGCTTGTTCCCTGAGTGTTTCGCCGGCGGGTCTTAACCGACCCCACCTTCATTCGTTTGTTAAAAAGGTGTGGAATGGGGTTCTTGAAAAAACTGTTCCGGAACGTCTTCCGCGATGGGCAAACGCCCGAATACTCCAGCAGCTTCGATCGCTTGAGCGAAGAAGAGCTGGAAGCCCATCTCGGCATTGTGCGTTACGGTGATTTTGTACTGACCGACGCCGTGCGTCCCAGCTACGACCTGCAGGTCGTGCCGATGCAAGGCTTCCGTCATGATATGTATCGCGACGAAGACAACCGCACGCAGGTGCCCGTCATCATGGCGGCTGCCAGCTCGCAACGACTCTTCGACGTGTTCATCGACCTGCTCGACCCGCTCGGGCAAGAGGTCGACGTGGTGCTCGAAACGAGCCACCAACGCGGCGGCCGCGGCCATACCGACATGTACCGCGAGAACATCGATCTGCCCGTGCTCAAAAGCATTCTGTGTGAGTACGAAGATTTACTGCTCGACGACGGCTGCACGGGCATTGCGGTGCTCAACCCGCATATCCCACTCGAGGTGCAGTTCGACGAGCACAAGCTGCTGATCTGCTACGGCGAGGATTTGCAGCCGTTCGAGGAAGTCTTGCGCCGCCACGGCATTCATGGCAAGGACCAAATTCGCTTCATCACGGAAGCCGAACACGTCCATTCGTCGAGCGACTACTTTCATCAGCAGTTCGAGGAACTGCGCACCCGGCTTGGCATGGACGGCTTCCACGAAGCCCACGGCCATGCCGACGATGCCGGCTGCGTCTGAGCGTCGGCTCTCGCATCGCCTCATCCATCGCTGATTCCGAGCCAGGGACGTAAGTCCCCGGCTCGGATTATCACGCTCGTTGCCCAAACCGGCTCGACTCCGCTATGATGAGCATGCTCCGCTCATTCATCATTCACTTCTGAAGGTCCCCGACCATGCGCACCGGCAACCCCATGCTCACTGCCGAGGCTTTTCAGCCCAGCAAGCTCTTTCAAATCGAAGATCGCGTCTCGACCACGATGACGCTGTCGGGAACCGTGTTGAAAACGGCGCTGCTGCTCGCGGTCGTAATGGCCAGCGCCGGCCTCAGTTGGTGGCAAGTCAGCTTGGGAGCTATGCAGCCAGGCGTGTTGATTGCCGTCGGCTCGATCGGCGGTTTCATCTTGGCGCTCATTACCACCTTTCGCCCCACGGCAGCCCCGTACACCAGTCCGTTCTACGCCGCGGCCGAGGGACTGTTTCTTGGCGCGCTCTCGATTATGTTCGAGACCCGCTACCCGGGCATTGCCTTTCAGGCGGTCGCCCTCACCTTTGGCACGCTGGCCGCGCTGCTGCTCGCCTACTCGTCGGGGCTCATCAAGCCCAGCGAGAACTTTAAGCTCGGCGTGGCGGCCGCCACCGGCGGACTCTGTTTGCTCTATCTCGTCAGCTTCGTGCTGAGTTTCTTTCAGATCAGCATTCCGTTCATTCACCAGTCCGGCACGATCGGCATCGCTTTCTCGGGCTTTGTGGTCATTTTGGCCGCGATGAATTTGGTGCTCGATTTTGATTTCATCGAAAGCGGCTGCGACTCCGGCGCTCCCAAGTACATGGAGTGGTACGCCGCCTTCGGCCTGCTCGTCACGCTGGTCTGGCTGTACGTCGAAATCCTCCGCTTGCTGTCGAAGCTCCGCTCGCGCGATTAGGGCGAGTGTTCTCGCCGTTCCGACCACGTTAGCCGCGACTCCTCGAACGAGCGGGAGACGTCAGTCTCCCGATAAGTCGGAATCACCCAGCCGCTCACCATCGCGAACCATCGGGGGCCTGACGACCCCCGCTCATTATTCGTATCGTCACGCGCCAGCATTGCTAGCGCGGCCAGAAACGTCCCTTGCCGCGTTGGGTCTGAATTGACACACTACGCCCCCTTGTTCATCCACCTCGGGCGGCTCCTGTCGTGCGCAATTTCCGACTCCCTACGCACCATGCACTCTCGCTGCGCTTTCCAGCGCTCGCGCTCGTCGTGTGCGTCGCGCTGGTCGGCTGCTCCCTGTGGCGACCCTCGGGCCCCCCCGTCGTGCATCAGAATCCGCTCTTTATCCCGGCCGTCGATTGCGACCTGGTCTGGGATCAAATCGTCGATTCGGTCGACGACGACTTCGACATCGAGCGCGAAGATCGCGTGAAGCGCGTCGGCGATGTATTGACCGTCGGCCGCATCGAGACCGTGCCGCTCGTGAGTGCCACGTACCTGGAGCCCTGGCGGCGCGACACGGTCGAGAGCTACGATCGGCTCGAAGCCACACTGCAATCGATGCGCCGTCGCGCGGTCGTGCAGGTGATCCCGACCGACGGCGGCTACCTGGTCGACGTGACGGTGTATAAGGAACTTGAGGACGCGCTGCGTCCTGACTTTGCTCCCACGGCAGCCGCGGCCTTCCGCAACTACTCGTCGAACATCGACCGCCATGATCGCCCGATCGAGAACCAACCCACGCAAGCCGGTTGGATTCCGCGCGGTCGCGACCCCGCGCTCGAGAACCAAATCATCGATCATCTGCGCAAGCGGCTGGGGAGCAACGTCGGCGTGCAGAGCCCGTCCCGGCCGTCATGGTTCTAAGCGCCAGCCTTTTCGGCCGATTTGGTTGAATTCTCTCGGCGGCTCACGGATACTATTGGGACGCTGTCCCGCCCCACCGTTGATCTCCCCGCGCGCTATCGGAGCCCCCACGCCATGTTACAAAACCTCTCTCGTCGCTCTTTCTTGCAGGGCCTGAGTGTCGCGGGCTCGGCGCTCGCACTGCCGGCGCAGAGTTACGCCCGACTGCTCGGCGCGAACAGCAAACTACGGCTCGCCAGCGTGGGCGTCGGCGGCAAAGGCTGGAGCGACCTCACCGGCGTCGCGGCCAGCGAGCACGTGCAGGTCGTCGCCCTGTGCGATATCGATGAGCGGCCGCAGTTCATGGGTCGGGCGGCCGAAAAATATCCCTCCGCGAAACGCTTCAGCGATTGGCGGCGCGTGCTCGATGCCGAGAAAATGTTCGACGCGCTCACGGTCAGCACCCCCGATCACATGCACGCCCCGGTGGCGCTGCCAGCGATGCAGCTCAAAAAGCATGTCTTCTGCCAAAAGCCGCTCACGCACACCGTGTTCGAGGCGCGACAAATGCGCCGCGCGGCCGACAAGTACGGCGTCGTCACGCAGATGGGTAATCAAATCCAATCGCATGTCGCCTATCGCACGGCCGTGCAGTTGGTGCATGACGGTGTCATCGGCAAAGTGAAGAGCGTTCACAGCTGGCAAAGCGGCGCGCTCCGCTGGCGGCTGGTCGACGACCGCCCCGCGGGCGAGGACCCGATCCCGGCGGGCGTGCAATGGGACAACTGGCTGGGTGTCGCCCCGGTACGCCCTTTCAAGGACAACCTGTATCACTCGTTCAACTGGCGCGCCTGGCAAGACTACAGCAACGGCCAGCTCGGTGACTTCGGCTGCCATATTCTCGATCCGGTCTTCAATGCCCTGCTGCTCAAAGCGCCGCTGTCGATCCGCGCCGAGGCCCCGGCGATCAACCGCGAGGTCTGGACCAAATGGGCGACCGTGCACTACGAGTTCCCCGGCACGCAGTACACGGCCGGCTCGACGCTCAAGGTGGTCTGGTACGACGGCGAAGGGAAGCAACCGCCGCGCGAGGCACTGGGTCTGCCCGAGAGTTACAAATTGCCCAACTCCGGTTCAGCGCTACTGGGCGAGAAGGGTACACTCGTGATTCCGCACGTGGCAGTGCCGCAACTCTTTCCCCAAGAGCAGTTCGCGAACGTCACGCTTCCGGACGTCGGCGCGCGCGATCACTATGTGCAGTTCGCCGATGCCTGTCGCGGCGAGGGCAAAACGACCAGTCACTTCGACTACGCGGCCAACCTCACCGAGACCGTCTTGCTCGGCACGATCGCGATTCGTTTGCCCGGCGAAACGCTCCAGTGGAACGCCGAGAAGTTGAGCTTCACCAACTCGACCGCCGCGAACAACCTCGTCACCAAGCCCTATCGCGCCGGCTGGGACGTGAAGTGGATTTGATCTACGGTTCGCCGCATTTCGTTATTGAGGTTCATATAATTAAGTTAATAGGACGACCAGCGGGAGTCCGTAAATACCGGCCTCGCGTTGCTCGGCCTATTAAGTTCATTATCTGAGGATCAATAGCCGCGACGCGCAGCGGATCGCGTAAAGTCTGCTCGCCGGAAAGCAACGCTTGCGCGCTCCGCTGCGCGTCGCGGCTAACGCTCGGGTGACTCACGCATCTAACGCAACGGCGGCTGATACGGATACGCCGGCTGCGGCGCAGACACGGTCCGCGTATCCGGATAGCCGGGGGTTAAACTCGGCACGGGCGTTGCGCCGCGCAGCAGTGCGACTCGCTGCGCCAGCTCGGGTTGATAACTGTTCGCCGAGAGCGACCGCTGATAGTTGGCCAGCGCCTGCCCCGGGTTCCCTTCCTGCTCGTACATCTGCCCCAAGGCCGCAAGCGCCCGGGGCTCATATGGGTTCAGGGCAATGGCGTCGAGCAAGTTTTGCCGCGCGATGTCGCGTTGGCCTTGCTCTTGGGCGAACCGCGCCAACTCGACCCGCGCGGCGGGCAAACCCGGCTCGCGCAAGGCCCAGCGTTGCAACAGGCGGCTGGCGTCGTCGACGCGCGACTGATCGCGGAGCATCACGGCGAGTGCGCGATGGCAGTCGACATGATTCGGCGCGTTGTCGAGGCATTGGTTGTACAGCGCCTCGGCCTGGGCAAAATCTTCGTTGCGGCGCGACTGCCGCGCCTGGCGATGGTAGACACTCGCCAGATTGTAGTACGCGTCGGCATTGTGCGGATCGTTGCTCACCGCCTGATTAAAGCGTTGCAAGGCGAGCGGATAATTGCCCTGCTCGAACGCGCTCACGCCCGTCATGTTCTGCGCCTGCGAGCCGACCTGGCAGCCGACCCAACTCGGAATCAGCACGATTCCCAGCAGTAAGTCACGGAGCGTTCGCACAACAACAGCCCGTCGGAACATCATGGTTTCATCTGAGGAGGAAACTCGAATTCGCGACGAAAGATACTCAGCCTCAGGGAGTTGGGACAAGACCAATCGGCCGACTTCTCATCGCCGGGGGTGCAGCCTGCGGTTTGCGTGGAGGAGGCGATTGCGTAGAAGATTGCCGTGTGATTTTACCTCGCAGGGGAGCGAACCGGCGGGGGACTGGGTAATCTCGGGAGCCAGGGATGGCAACGCACGACGAATTGCAGCGTCACATCGACGTGTTTGTGGCGTAATTGCAGGAAGAATATGAACTCGACGCGACCGACGGAGCAGGTTCCCCAGGTCGCTTGTGTGCCGATGGATGGCGGTCGGATTCAAATCCGTACACGTAACGAGAGCACGCAGCCGGGTCAAACGTATCGTCGCCAGGGCCTGTCGTGTGAGCATCTTCAAAGTTGGTAAATCATAGGATCGGGCATCCAGGGCATCATTCAGCGGGTGGCTGGCGGTTTGCGTCTGCAAACCCCGGCTCACTTCGAGGCGGTGTCACATGTCACTCGCCGGGGTTTGCTTCGCAAACCACCAGCCACCCACAACGGTGACGCTCACACGTCCCAGCCAACTCAAAGCCACCCGCTGCGATCAGACCGCCGCCTAAAACCAAACCGCAGGCTGCACCCTACAAATGCTTCATCAATAAGGGACGATAGCTTACAGCGCCAGCGGGACCCAGCCGCCGTCGCGCAGCGAACGGGACACGGCCTCGTTCCAAGCAAAAATCGGCAACGCAACCTCCGGCGGAGAGACCGTCGCGCCGCCGCTGAGTATCGCGTCGACAAACGCACTCGCCGGGTTGCCGTCGGGTTCCATGTCGGTGATGGGCTCCAACTTACTGTGACGACCGCGCAGTAGGCGACCTTCGCGCAGCACCAAGTCCGCGTCGCGGCAGTGAATGTGAATGTCCTCGCTCCAAAAATGAGCGTCGCCCACATAATGGGCTGCGCAGCCGACGCCCCCTTCGAACTCGGCCCAGATGCGGGTGACGATCTCGACCTGCCGATCGCGCCGGTCGCTCACGGCCTGTAACCTGAGCGGCCGCGCGCCGGTGATGAACTGCACGATGTCGATCTGATGAATGCCCGCGTCGCCGCAGTAGCCCAAGTTCTGCGTGGGGTCATTGCGCCACGTGCCGATAATTCCTTGCGACCAGGGCTCGCTCGAATAGATATGCACGTGCCGCACCGGACCGTAACACGCCGCGTTTTGCAGCAGCTCACGCCGCGCGGTCACGTACACCGACATATACCGCCGCTGATGTGCCACGCTCACGATCCGCTGGCTCGCGCGCTGCCGCGCGATGATGTCGACAATGTGCTCGCGGCGGATCGCCAGCGGCTTCTCGCACAACACGTGGCAGCCCCGCTCGATCGCCGCGCACACCTGCTCGAAATGGGCCGCGTTCGGGGAGCAGAGAATCACGCCGTCGGGGTGATGCGCATCGAGCGCCGTCGTGTAGTCGCTGGCGACTGCGGCCATCGGCGCGAATTCATTCGCCAGCGATCGGGCCGACTCGCTTCGAGGATCGCACAGACAGACCCATTGTACGCGCGGGTCGTCGCGCAGGTATTCGACATGCCGCCGGGCCACCAAGCCGCAACCGACAAGCATCAACCGAACACGCTGTAAATCACTCACGGGCGATGCTCCTCGAGCGCTTGAACCAACCGGTCGATCATCTCCGGAGTGTGAGCGTAGCTGAGCGAGATGCGTAAGAGCGATCGCCCTGACGGCACGCTGGGCGGTCGAATGGCCGGCACGAACAAGCCCGCCGCGAACAATCGCTGCGCGAGGGCCGCGGCCCGCTCCGCCTCGCCGATGATGATCGGAATGATCTGGCTCGTCGACGGTCCCAGGTCAAAGCCACGCTCGGCAAGCGTTTGTCGCAACGCGGCTGACCGCGCGAGCAACTCGACTCGTCGCGCGGGCTCGCTCTGCACGATCGACAGGGCCGCGCGGGCTGCGGTGGCCGTCGCGGCCGGAGCCGCCGTCGAGAACACATACGCGCGGGCTCGATTGGCCAGCCAGGTGATGAGTGCGCGCGAGCCGCTGACGAAGCCGCCGCTGCTGCCGAGCGCTTTGCTGAGCGTGCCGACTTTGATGTCGATGCGTTGCTCGACCGCCGGGCCGAACGTTTCGCTCACGCCGCGCCCTTGCGCGCCGAACACGCCGGTCGCGTGCGCCTCGTCGATCATCAGCATCGCGCCAGACCGCGTGGCCAATTCGGCCAGCGCGTCGAGCGGCGCAAGATCGCCGTCCATGCTGAACAGCGTGTCGGTCACGATCAGGCGTCGCCTAGCCTCGGTTTGTGCGAGCAGCTTGGCGAGCGCGGCGGTGTCGCGATGCGGATAGATACAAACCCCTGCGCGCGACAGTCGGCAGCCATCGACGATGCTGGCGTGATTGAGCTCGTCACTGAACACAACATCGCCCGGGCCAACGAGCGCGGTGACGGTGCCGACGTTGGCGGCAAAGCCTGAGGAGAACAGCAATGCCGCCTCGGCTTGCTCGAAGCGTGCGAGCTCGCGTTCAAGTAGCGCGTGTTCATCGCTACGGCCGACGACCAGAGGGCTCGCGGCGGCACCCCAGCCGCTGTGAGATAATGACTGCCGCACGGCGTCGATCAGTCGTGGGTCGTTGGCCAGGCCGAGATAATCGTTCGCGGCGAAGTTGATGACCTCGCGTCCCTCGACGACGATCCGCGCCGCGCTGGCCCCATGCCGCTCACGCAGTGGCCGGAGCAAATGGGCGTGTTCGAGTTCACCGAGTTGATCGTCGATCCAATCGAGCGACATAGGGAAGGGGGTGTTTTGTGTTGGGTGTTTTGTGTTGGGTTTCTCGCCCCACGAGGGGCTATTGGGGCCGTCGATGTGTGGCGTATCTCGATAAACGGCAATAAAATATGCGGCGGCCTCTCGACCAGCCAGAGGGCATCGGGTATCTTACAGGACTTAATTTTGCTGGGCGACTGCTGGGCAAAATACTCAAAATTTGTGTAACTATTTATTCGGATTCGAGTTACGCCATGTACGCGATTATCCAAGACGGTACTCGTCAGTTGAAGGTCGAAGAGGGACAGGAACTCATCATTGACGAGCGCGTTGACCTGCAACCGGGTCAAAAGCTGTCGTTTGACAAGGTTTTGGCCGTGGCAACCGACGCCGGTTTGACCCTCGGTACGCCGCAAGTGGCGGGTGCGTCGGTGAGTGCCGAGGTGCTCGGGCTGGTGCAAGGACCGAAGTTGGTGGTGCAAAAGTTCCGCCGCCGCAAGAACTCGCGCCGCAAGACGGGCCATCGCCAACTGCATACCCGCGTGCGGATCGAGAAGATCTCCGTCTAACGCAGGTTAGCAAAACGTTGTAAACCACCAAGGCACGGCCCTCCCAGGTCGTGCCTTTTTTCTTGTTTACCAAGCAACGACAATTTTTCTCAAAAAGTTGCCCGCCTTGAGAGCGGTCAGCTCGTGAGTGACTGATTCAACGCAACTAACTGTCCTAAATCAGCTTGCGTCGGACGGTTAGAAACCTCACGTTCCGGTAGCTAGCAGCCAACGTTTCCTTAACCGGCGATGGGACAAGCCTTTTTGGCGAATCCAAAAATTTGATTGACGATCCTCGGCCAACGAATACACTCTCACCTCGCTCCTGTATGTTGTGGATCAAAAATGACGATCTACAATATATAGCGGTGTAATGGTCGGCAATGCCACAAATCTGCCCAGTTCGGGGGAAGTGATAGCATTCGCGGGCAGTTTTTTTGCGGTATCCAGCCCCTGATCGCCGACCAGTACTGTTGAAGTGTTAATTTGTACACTAATCTGGAATGGATGCCCAGTCACTCTCTGACCCATCAGGAAACAAAACCATGGCTAAGGTAGGAAATCGCGCCACGGGGACGGCTGTCGTTGCCGAACGTATGAAACCCAAGAGCACACGTCGCGAAAATAAAGGGCTCGTCGTCGAGCCCCGTTTCTGCCCGACCGAGGTGACCGACCCGTTCGACACGGTCGAATACACCGTGCGTACCGCGGCCATCAAAGGCGAAGGGGGCGAGGTCCTCTTCGAGCAAAATAATTGCGAGGTCCCCACGTTCTGGAGCCAACTGGCCACGAACGTCGTTTGCAGCAAGTATTTCTACGGCGAGGTTGGCACCCCGCAGCGCGAATACAGCATCAAGCAACTCATCCATCGCGTGACCCGCACGATCAGCGATTGGGGTTTGCAGGACGGCTACTTCGCCTCGGCCGAGGATGGCGAGAATTTTTATCGTGAGCTCACTTGGCTCTGTCTGCATCAGCACGGCGCGTTCAACTCGCCGGTGTGGTTCAACGTCGGCCTGTACCACCAGTACGGCGTCAAGGGCGCGCAGTGCAACTGGCACTTCGATCTCGAATCGCAAACGGTCAAGCAGCCCGAGAACCCGTACGAGTACCCGCAAGGCTCGGCCTGTTTTATCCAGAGCGTCGGCGACAACATGGAAGACATCATGGAGCTCGCCCGCAGCGAGGCCATGTTGTTCAAGTTTGGCTCGGGCACCGGGACGGACCCGGCG
>CAZZBK010000066.1:0-3935 GCA_964652155.1 uncultured Planctomycetaceae bacterium
GAGGCATGGCGAAGGCGGTGAGAACGCCAAAATTCATATTGGGAATCGAGGAGCCCGACCATGGACAGAGCTGCGATGATTGACTTGGCACGTAGCGACCCAGTCTATGCGGTGGCTCTTGGCGCTGTGACCCACGACCACACAGACCCGGATCGCGTGGCGATTGAGGTTGGGCGCGCCGTCGTGGCCGTCCTCTCGCTGCAACGGCACGGCTGGGCGCTGGTGCGCGTCGAGACGCTGCCGAAACAGATAACCGAGGAATAGGAGCGCATCATGGGCAGATACGAAGTGTGCGACATGTCGTTATGTGGCGCAAACCCGAGATTTAGTCTGTGGGACAAAATCGAATGTTGCTACGTGCCCGGGTACTGGCCTTCGCGCGAACTAGCCGAAGCCGCAGCCCGCGCAATGGCCGCCGATGACAAGACGGTTAGATGAGGAGCCGGAGCACACATGATCGCCGCGCTATTTGTCGAGGCTGACGGCTGCTATTTTGGACTCGACGGTGTGGACCCGTGGGATGAGCAGCGGGACGCGCGGCAGTACGCCGGTCCATATCCGGTCGTTGCGCATCCGCCATGCCAGCGTTGGGGTCGCTTCTGGCACGGTAGCACGCGCAAGCCGCACCAGTACCAGCTCGGCGACGACGGCGGATGCTTCGAGGCTGCATTGCGCGCTGTGCGGACGTGGGGCGGCGTGCTGGAGCATCCGGCAGATAGCCACGCCTGGCGCGTCTTCAAGATTGAGCGACCGCAGCGGCATAAGGGCTGGCAGCCGGTCAGCGGCGGCGGTTGGACCTGCTATGTTGAGCAAGGTAACTATGGACACATGAGTCGCAAGCCGACGTGGCTGTTCACGGACTGCATCGCTCGAGTGCAATTGCCGCAGCTGGATTGGTCCAAGGGTGAGCAACGCCTGCATCCGATCGCCCTGGAGCGCTACGGCTACGCCAAGGCCCGGCGCATTGGAATGACGGCGATGGTCGGCGGCAAGGATAAGACGAAGATTAGGAACGCCACGCCGTTGCCGTTCCGAGACGTGCTGCTCGGCATCGCGCGGCTAGTGGACGCGGAAATAGAAGCGGTTTGAACAGGAGCGCGAGCATGGCTGAGCCAATGACGGAAATTCTGTTTGACGGTGCGCGCATCGTGCTGGCTGACGCGGACGGCGACAGCGTGTGGCTGACGAGAATCGACAAGGGCGGCATCGTCGTTGAATCAGACGAACTGTATGTGGAGTTGAACGCGGAACAATCCGCGGCCTTGCGCGCGTGGGTGAGCACCGAAACTCAAACCGTTTGATGAGGAGCGCTGCCGAATTTTCTTTACGAGATGATTTTCTATATTGACATGGCGTCACGAAACGCGTATGATAACTTTATCAGAACGCAGCACCAAGCCGAAGGGATCGCGCCATGTTCAATCTCCCCCTCACCGGTACCGCCACTCGCGAGATGATGGGCGACATCGCCCACGTTGTCGACATTCTCGACCCAAAGAACCGCAACAAGCTTCCGACGTTCGGGGAGGCCGTTCGCAAGGGCCGCAAGTTCATGGCGGGGAACAAAAGCGCCAAGCGCGTGACGTTCATCTGCTACGGAAACTGCAACGTCCCTAGCCAGTATCAGCGGATCATTCTGCTGAGTGTCGGGCCTCGCGGAGGCTTCAAGAAAGAGTGGGACTTCGGTCCCGCTTGACCGGAGGCAAGCGGGATGAACCACAAGCAAGTCAAACTTGGCGAGGACAACAGAGATGCGGTGCGTGAATGGTTCACCCTGCACCTGTGCGGCACACAACGAGAGTGCGCTCAAGATTTGGGTCTCAGCGCTATGGCTGTGAACCGGCACGTAAGGGCAATTCGGTCTGAGTGGCGCAAGTCAAAGCCGAAACGCAAGAAGAAGACATAGGAGCGAGAGAGCATGACTGACGACTACATTGTTCGCGGAATAAAGCGAGCGGCATCGAATGCAGCTTTGGAGGCTGCCGCTCTAAAGATTGAATCCACCCTTGTCGGCAAAAGCGAATGGTCAAGCGCAGAGGCTCTTGCGCAACACAATTTGATTCGTTTCTGTGCTGATATCGTTAGGAACGAAAAAAGGTAAGGAGGCCGGTCATGCCGCGCAGGCGTGAGACCATATTGACCGAATGGGATGCTGTGCGAGCCGGGATCGCAGCTGGTTGCACGCATAGCGGCCCGCGCGACTGGTTCGAAGGCGTGCTTGATGAGCAGGACCACATCATCGCGGATCTCGTGCGCGAAGTGGCGCGATTGAGATACTACGAGGATGCGTTCACGAAACAGCGGAATTGGACCGACGACGCAAAGCGTGCGGCCGGCTACCACGTCAACGTCAGTTTTGACGATGTGTGGGCCGAGGCGCTGGCGGCAGTGATCGAGAAGCGCGGCGAAAAGCCAGCGAAGTAAGGAATGGAGCCCGAATATGCTGACCCTCGTTTGCGGTCTTGGCCGGTGCGGCACGACAATGATGATGCACATGTTGCGAGCTGGCGGCGCCCGTGTCGTCGGGGCTGCGCCGGCATTCGAGGTCGACGAAGCGGCGACGATTCCAATGGATGCCATGTGGCTTTCGTCGCTTGGCGATGGCGCGGTCAAGGTGCTCGACCCTCACAGATCGTGGCGAGGGCAAGTGCCTGCTCGCGCGATCTGGATGGACAGAGACGATACCGAGCAGGCCAAGTCTCAAGTTAAATTCTTGCGCCTCGTTGGCGGAGTGCCGATCCCGACAAGCGCGTGGAAGGCGATGCGCTCTGGTCTGAGATCGGACCGAGAAAAATGCATGCGCTTGCTGAGACCGCTTGAGAGAAAAGTGTTTTCGTTCGAAGCCGTTCTAGCATCGCCAGCGTCCGCTGCCGCCAGCTTAGCGGAATGGTTCGATGCGTTCGACCAATCTGCGGCGGCATCTGTTGTTCGGCGCCGTTCGCCGAAATGCGAGCCATCGATGGGAGTTGAATCCAATTTGTTGGCGCTAAGCTGAGGGGCAACTATGGATTGGGCAGACAAGTGGACGCGAGACGTGCTGAGCGACTATCGCAACGGCTCGCAGATCAACGGCGGGTGCGTCGAAATATACGCGGCGGTGTCAACTGCGCTACGTGACGCATTTGCGCAGGGGGCTGCGCGAGTGGCAAAGCCCGCGCCTCGAAAGAACGCCAAAACGCCAACAGTTTGAGACGGAGCGACGACATTGACCCTGGGCGATGAGTCCTGCGGGGAGGATGTCAGCGGAGCAGATCGATCAGGAACGCGCCCGCGGCAAAACTGGCCGCACACCACAGGCAAACCGTAGTGACATCGACCTTGATTACCCGGGAAGGCCGAGCCATTGGCCGAACAATTTGGCCTGATCTGGACTGAGCCACCCCTTGACGGTTCCGAGCACGAGGAGAGCAATCAATCCCGACTTCCCGAGCCAAGCGCTCCAGGATGCCATGCTCGCGATGATCTCCGCCCGATGCACGCGGCGCAATTGGTAGGTTAGAAGCGGCTCCATTTCCTCGCGTAGTTCCGCGATCGCCGCGATCAGATCGCGGGCCCGATCCTTCGACTCCCTCTCGATCCGCGTGCGGTCGTAGTGCGTGAACTGGTTGTGCTCCTCGAGCAGGCGCACCCGAATGGCGATGTCGTTCGTCTCCCGCGGCCTGGGCGGAGGCGGCATGGCGCCAGGGTGGTTGTAGACCCCCCTCGAAATCGGGTCGATCCAATGGTGCATGGGGTGTCCTCGCGAGCATCGTGCCCCCTCAATCAGGTTGGCGGGTTGCGGGTGTCCTAGGGACGCAACGCTTTCTCACGGCAGCATTGACGGCACGAATGCCGTCGACCGTCTCGGGCGTGTCACCCGGCGCCCAAGTGAGGGTGCCGCTAGGCGGCCGGATGGCCCGCATGATCGGGCAGAAATCGGAGCCCACGACGCGAAC
>CAZZBK010000066.1:4035-9308 GCA_964652155.1 uncultured Planctomycetaceae bacterium
GCTCTCATGGCGCCACCGCCTTCCGGCAGTCGGCATCGATCGCACAAAGAGCGACGAGATCGGCTGGCGTTCGCTCCGCGCGGGCCGCGGCGATCGCCTCATCGACACCCGTCTTGACGGCATCGTCGATCGTGCGACCAATCTCACGGCGCTGCTCGGAGCACCGCGACACCTCCTCGTTGCGTGCGGCCCGTGTCGCCCCGGCCACGACGATCGCCTCACGCCCCAGCATGGCGAGATAGGCCACGCTTCCGGCAAGGACGGGCCCGGCGACGGCCCAGATCATGAGACCAAGCCTGATGGTGGGAAGCATGGACTCAGCCCCACGGTGTCCAGCGAGCCCTGGCGGGGTAGCCAGCGGCCGGCTTGTTCGGCAGGGTCTTGGCTACCGGCCGCTTGACGGCGGGCGCCACGGGCGCGCTGGCGGGCGTTTTCCGCGCCTTCAGCGCGGCGATCTCCGCCTGCATGGCCTCAACCGTGCCCGCGAGATCGGCAACCCGTGCCTCGGCCTTGGTGGCACGTGCCGTTGCAGTGGTTGCCGCAGCCGCGCTGATCTTGGCGCGAGTGTCGAGCCGTGCGACCTCGGCACGCAATGCCCGCTTGCCGGTAGCGCCCACGATATGGCCCGCCCAAAACCCGCCTAGGGACGTCAGCAGAACGGCCGCCCAGACGGCCCTGGACGAGATGAGAGCCACGAACGAGACGCGCATGTATTCGAGTGCCTTGCTGGCATACTCCCGCGCCAGCACGGCAACGGATGCCAGCACGGATAGGGCCGCCGCAAGCGCGGCGCCGACGTCTGCCTTGTTCATTGGGTAGTTCCCCCGATGTGATAGGTTTCATGCCGAACGGTAGTCTGCCAGTGCCCCGGATCACGATCGGGGCGGAATGTGGGATCGCCGATCGCGGCGCCCCCGAAGGCGAGAGCCGAGAAGACCACGGCCAGCAGCAGGAAGGTCATGCGCCACCATCGGCCGGCGACGTGCCAGCCTTGACGCGTGCCAGCTCAATCCGCTTCTGAACGTGACGGGCAACGGCCATGGCGAGGATCGCAAGCGTGATCCACACCGCGATCCGGCCCGTATTGACGTGAAGCTTCTCGCCAAGGCTGACCAAGGGCGCGATCGCGTCGTCGGCCTCGGTCTGCGTCGACTTGAGGATGTCGACGGCGCTTCCGATCAGACTGCTGACCCACGCACCAGCGTCGAAGACCAGGTCGGCCAGCCATCCGAAGATGACGGCAAGCAGACCCTTGGATGTTGTGGACTGCACAACCTCCTTGGCGACGCTCGGCGCGGCTGGCGCCGGCGTGGTCTCGACCGGCTGCGGCGGCAGTGCGATGGACTCCTCGGCCGGGGTCGGATCGAAGACGGCCCGGCGCACGTCATCAAGCGGGAAATGCGGCCCTACGTCGATCTTGCGCCCCGGAGAAATCTCGTAGTGCGTGACGATCTCGTTGCAGTCGGGATATTCCTCGACCACCGCACGGCAGATGGCGATCACCGCGGCGATCTGCTCCTTGGTGTAGGGCAGCCAGTAGCCCTTGCCATGAGCCGACGACGCCGACGCGAAAATCTCGGACGGCTCGGCCACCTTGCCGAAATAGGCCTTGCCGGTGTTGTCGAGCTTGCCAGGGTTGACGATCTCGATCCCGACCGAGCACGAGTTGAGCCCAGAGACGCCCTTCCAATGCGACACGCCCGCGTGGAAGGCGCGCTTGTTCGTCGGAACCATCTGCGTGATCGTGCCGTCACGCTCGACGACGAAGTGGGCGGATGTCCCGCACTCTATCGAGGCGAACCATTCCACCGACGAGAACTGGCGCAGGCTTCCTGCCGTGTCGTGGAGGACAACCCACCGCGGCGACATCGCTCCGCCCGACGCATGCGCCTTGACGAACCGAACGCCCCTCAGGATTCCGTTCTCGATCTGCATCGCCGCCCCCGGAAACAAAAAACGCCGCCCGGGGCTTCCCGGACGGCGCATGGATGTGGATTGTGGCAATGACGAACTACGCGCCGCGTGATTTGCGCAATGCGTCACATTGACACATTCTATTTTGATTTGCACTACTCCGTTTCGTGCGCCGTCACGCCGCGCACGATGCCCTGCCCCGGGGCCGCGCCGCTCATCTCGGCCACCACACGGGCGAAGTGGGCCGCACGCCCGGGCCCCATGCGCGCCTCAACCCGCGCTAGCAGCATCTCGCGCTGGCGCGGGTTGGCCGTGTAGAGCATGCGGGCGATCGACGCCGCTGTGTCGGCCCGGAACCCGAACAGCTTAGACAGCGCGACCTCCATGATGTTCGTGATCATGCCCGATGCGCTCGGGCCCGCCTTCTTCGCGGCGTCGATCATCGATTGCATGTTGTTGAGGGCCTCGTCGTCAGCCAGCCGCTCGGCCGTCTTGCTGTTGCCCATCGTCTGGTTGCGCGTTTGGATCATCCGCCCCTCGTTGGCGAGGTACTGGCCGAAACGCTCAGGCCGGTTCGCGAATATGGCATCGGCGCCCTTGGACCGCGGGATGACCTCGGCCAGAATCTCTTGCACGCGGGGGTTGGCGAACAGCCGTGTGACATCATCGGATCGGCTCTTGCGGGCGGCAAGTTGACGATACCCCTCCCAAAGCCCGAGGCGGGCCGCCTTCCGCTCCCCTTCCGTCGCCAATGCGCGGAACTGATCAACAACGGCCTCGCTATCGTCGCGCAAGGAGTCTTTGCCGAGACGATAGGCATCACGAAGTTGCATCTCGCCGGCAAAGGTATCGCGCGCGGTCTTGTAGGCGGGCCCAATGACCGGGATATTGTCCACGGTGTTGAGCAGATCGCGCTGCATCTCGGCAAGCTTGCCGCCAACGTAGCGGTTGCGGCTATCCGGGCTGGTCATCCACTTCTCTATGAGCCCGTCGCCAAACTCTTTCGCCTTCTGAAAGCGGCGGAGGTCGCTAACTGGCCCGGATTCCGTCGTAAATTGTCGGAGAAATGCCCGCATGGCGTGGCCGACCGATGCCGGCTCATCATTCGAAGCCGCCAGCCACTTCTGCATGGTGGCCTCAACTGGAGGGCGAATATCTACCCCATCCGCCGCCGCGTAGGCCTTCCCGTACAGCTCGTCGCCCGATTCCCGGGCGCGCTGCATGATCAGTTTCTCGGTGGCGTAGCCGGTCTTGCCGTGGCCGTGCAGCGCGCTGTCCTCAATGCCGAGTGCGCGCTTGAAGGCGCCCGTGATCCTCTCAAATTGCCCAACCGGCGAATCTTTTGGCCCGGCCTTGGCCATCGCATCCCGCGTCGGAACCATGGCCGTCGGCGGGAGCGGGAGCCCTGAGGGTTGCCCCGTCTGGCGGCTGTATTGGAAGGCTTTGCCGATGTTGTCGGCCTCCGGCTGCTGCCGCGCGACCGCACCAGCCAAGCGCTGGAGGCTTGGATCAATGTCGACGGGCGCCAACAGGTTCTCGGCCCGGCTGTTGGCATTGAACCTTGCAGCCTCGTCAGCATCCGCGAACCGTTGCCGTAACTGCGGAACCGTCAGATTGGCGCGGGCAATCTGGTTGGCGATAATCTGCTCGGCGGCAGCATCCGCCCCGGTGCGCTCAAGCCCCCCGGCATTACCGTCGGCGCTTGCCTTGATGGCAAGTCGCTCGCGTAACCCGTGAAGATAGTGACCGGCACGAGCCAACTGTGGGCTCATGACATCCGCCGCCCTCTCGACGCCGGCGCCAATGCCGCGGAGAGCAAGTGGGACGCCGCCGCCGATAATCGTGCCCGGGCCAAACATCTCGCCGGCGCGGGCAGTGCGCTCCTCGACGCTCCCCTCTGATAACGCGCCCTCGGCCGCCGCCAGCGGGCCGCCGATAACGGCGCCTTGGGCAACCTGCCCCGGCAACGTCTTTGCCGGCGCAAGCCGTGAGAAGATCGGGCCGCCCGTGACGATGCCGGCCAGCGTCTCCACAACGGGTGTCGCTATCGGCCACTGCTTGCGCGACGCGCGCGCCCGGGCTCTCTCCTCAGCAACTCCTTCATCATAGGGAAGGCCTAGCTTGCCCCCAGATATGGCGTGCAACCCGGCATTCGCCCCACCGACCATCTCGTCAACGAGCGAACCGATGACCGGAATGCCACGTGCTGGCTCTGGCAAAAGCGGCAACCGCATCTTGGCAACCCGCGCATCCGCCCATGCGTCATGCGCAGCTTTCCGCCTTTCATCGGGGAGCCGCGAAATCTGTGCTCGAATCTCGTCGGTGGGGCGAGTGAAGTCGAGCTTAACCTCGGGGATGAGGTGGTCGAACATGCCGGCGCCCGGCGGCCGCGGATCGACGTCCTCGGCAACCCCTTTGCCGACGATCGCCGCAGGGTCGGGCTCGCCCGTCGATTTCGGGATGAGGTGGTCGAACAGCCCCATGGCTCACAGTCCCCCCGGGTCAATGCCCATCTTGCGCAGTTCCGCCGCCACGGCGTCCTTCGATGCACCCCGTCGGATGGCCTCGCGGGCCTCCGTCAAGGCTTGGTGTGGCGACGGTTTAATTTGCCGCGGCGTAGCGTTCGCAAAGTCGTTGCCGCCGAGCGCCGGGAATTTCTTGCCCGCCTCGACCGCCCGATTATAGGCCCCCGTCACGCTTTCCTCGATCACGCGCAAGGCTGCGTAATACTCCGTCGCATTGCGCGCGCTCGATAGGCCGCTCACAGCGGCCGCGAGCCGCTCGGCGTCCTTGTCCGATTGTGCGCCAAGCCCCTTCATCTTTTCGCCGCCCGCGAGTTCAAGCTGCGACTGCAGCCGCTTGATCTCGGCGGATGTCGTCGGGTTTGTGAGCGCGTTTAGGATGGGAATGCTGCCAGCGATGCTCTGCCACATCTTGTAATCGTCGAGCGGGCCGATCGCGTTCTCGAAGTTCTTCGTCTCGGGGAGTGCCCGCAACTGATCAACGACGCGGATGACGTCCTTCGCGCCCGAGCCGGACGCAATCGCCTTCTGCGCCATATCAACCTCAGCCTTGGCGACCTCCTTCTGCGTCGTGGTCTCATTGGCGCCGGTGCGATCCGGTATCTTCCCGTCAAATATCCAATTGGTGTACTCGGTTGTGCCCTCTTTCAGCCCGTACTTGTCGGCGAGAGCCTTGCGCCGCGCATAGAGTCTATCCGGATCGCGGATGTCGGCGATCTTCAGTTCCTCCATCTCGCGCTGCATGCGTGCCTTAGCGATCTCCTGCTCGTTGAGCATGCCCTGTTGCGTCAGTGTGCCGTCCGGCAAGCGGCCGGTCTGGCGCGCCGTGCGCTCCGC
>CAZZBK010000066.1:9408-31664 GCA_964652155.1 uncultured Planctomycetaceae bacterium
CTCGATCCGGCGCGCATCGAGTGTCGGTTGCCCGCCGATGCTGCCGAGTGCGATGTCACGCTGCTGTTGGAGTTGCTGCGCATATCGCTGCGCCGCCCGCTCATTCTCCGCCTCCGCAATGCGCGTCTTGTTGATGTCGAGCAGTGCGTCGGCGGCGCCCCCGGTAGCGCTATCGAACATCGGGCCGCGAATTTTCATCAATGCGATGCCGAGGCGATCAAGCCCCGTCATGGGCTTGCCAGCGAGAAGCCCCTCGCCGGAGCCGGGAAGTAGGCGCTGTATCCAGGACTTTTCCTCTGGCGCACGCGCGGCCGCCGCCGTTGCCGCCCCGCTCGATGTCGGGGCCGTGCGGGTGACACCGACCGCATCCGGGGCGCCCATCCACGCCGCCTCGGCCTGACGTCGCGAGACAAGCCCGGGCAAGTCCTCTCCACCCGCCTTCGTGTATTGCAGGAAGCGCGCGCGAGCGTCCGCCATGTCGCCGCGACGAATGGCATCGCCAAGCCCAGCCTTCTGCCAATCCGCGCCGGCGTTGAACGTCAGCGACGTGAGCGCGGCTCGTGTGCCCGGATCCAGATTGGGCGCGAACCGATCTACGATATCTTGCGCGCGGCTGACCTCGCTAGCGAGTCGGCGATCCGCCTCGTCCTTGTCGATCTCCTCGCCCGGATGATTGGCGCGCGTGCCATAGCCGACCGAATTCTGCTTGTAGTCGCTGTACGCACGGGGGCGATAGCCCTCGAACCCCTTGATGGCCTCGATCACATCGGGATACGCCACGGCGGCCGGCGGCGGCAGAGCCCGCCGCTTGACCGGCTCGGCACCGGCGCCGACGAACATCGGCGCCCCTAGCCCGCTCGGGCGCTCGTCGTCGAACTCCGGGCCCGTGTCACCCCATGCCCCGCCGCCGGCTGCGCGCCTTGGCGTCATCGAGGTCATCAAGTTGCTGAGGGATGCCTGCTGCTGCGCCAGAAGATCGCCGCCGCCGTCACCGGATGACGATTGCTGCCCGAGCTTGGACATCCCCTGCCCAACCGCTTTCCAATCCATGCCAGGCGCGGCAGGCGTCGACGTCGTTTCCCACGTTCCAACCGGGCCGCCCGAGGCGAGCCCAGACGCGCCGCCCGCCCGTGCCACCGATCCGCCGCGCGACTTTTGCAGCATCCCCGAGATCGACTCGAACGCCCGCGTGAACTTCTCCATGGCGTCGGGTGCCTTCGGCGCCGCAACGCTGCCGCCGCCCGACATCGATTTGCCCCGCTCCGCCCCCTTGGTCGCCACGTCATAGTCGACCGTCTTGATGCCGGCGACCGAGCCAACGGCCTCGGGCACACGCCCCTCGACGTCCTGCGCCAGCAAGCCGATCTGCGTCTTGGGGCTGTCCTTGTAGTTGTACTTGTAGATCGGTTGCCCGTCGTAGGTTTCGCCAATCGGCTTGATGTTCTCCTTGATCCGCTCGTCCGAGCCGTAGGCGGTGGCCGCCAAGCCGGCGATATTCATCAAGGTCGAGAACGGCGAGGCCGTTCCCGTCGTCGTCTGCGAACCCGTCGAGGTGCCCGTGGTCTTGTTCCCCGAAACGCCGGCCAGCCCCGATAGGGTGCCCGCCCCCATCTGCCCGATCTGGTAAGGCATCATGGCATTCTGCCAACCCTGATTCCAAAGCTGGGTGCCCTGCTGAAATCCGAGGTTGTTGATGCCGGCTTGGGTGTTGGCAATGCTGCCCGCGCCCTGGATGCCAGCAAGCTGCGCCTGTAGCGAGTTCTGCGCGAGCCCGGACGCCGCGTTGAACCCCGCCTGACGCAAGCGCCCCGTCGTGTCGCCAATCAGCTCGTCGGTGCCCTGATCGCGGATCAAGCGGCGGTTGATGCCGCTGGTGCCGCCGAGCGCCCCCATCTTGGCCGCCGCCGCCTCCTGCTGCGCCCCCGTCTTGGCGGCACTGTCGCGGATGCCGCGAACGGTCGAGTCGACGACCTGCTGCTCCCACGGGTTCTGAAATCGTGCGATCGAGTTGGGATCAAGCCCTTGCGCCCCGATCTGCATCGCCTGCCACATGGCCGGCGTGAGCCCGGCCGCATAGCCGGGCGTCGCGTTGGCCGCGTTGATCTGGTAGGCGTTGGGATCGACGTTGGCCCACGGCTGCTGATAACGCCCGGCGATCGATTGCCAGTACGCATTCGCCTCATCCGACAGGCCATATTGTTGGTCGGCACTCTGGTTGGACGTCGTCTCGGTCTTCTTCTTGTCCGAGAAGAAATTGCTCAAGCCCATCAGTCCGCCCTCTCTAGGATCTCACAGAGCCACGTCACCGTCACGGGCTCGCCCATTCGGCGCCGATAGAAGCGCTGCTGCGCCTCCGTCTTGCGCGTCGACAGCGCGCTGATTGATACTGGCAGCCCCCGCCCGAGCGGCGCCGGGTGAGCAAGTTGCTCGGCCCACGCCGTCAGATCCCGCAGGTGCGTTGACGCCCGGCATTCCGGCAGCACGTAATTCCACAGCGTCACCAAGAGCACCGTCTCGCTGTCCCACGGCGTTTCAGCAATGAGACCGACCGAGCCCTCAACGCGCCCCGCGCCCACCACGCCAACCACGGCCCGGTCGTCGCGCCCGGGATCGAATGCGCGGCGGAACACATCGCGGACCTTGGCCGCCGAGAACGTGCCGATTCCCTCCTCCGCATGCCGCCGACGGCATAGCTCAAGCAATTCGGACTCGTCCCCATGCGAGGCAAGGCGTACTCGGCGCGGGTCGGGCGCGGCGGCGATCATGAGGTCATCCTTTCGCCGGGCCGGGAAGGGACTTAAGCGTGTCGATGTGGGCTTTTCGCAACTTGAGGACCATCGCATCGAGCACCTTGTGCCCGCGCGCGAGGTCGCCGTTGCCGGCGGCCGCAACTTGCCCCGGCGAAACCACGAACTCGCCGTCGCTGATCAGTATCGGCACCGCGCCGCCCGCCGCCCGCGCCGCCGCCTCGCTTTCGCCGAACATGGCCTTGAGTTGCTCCATGCCCGCAAGCGTGTTGCCCTCGCCAAGATAGGCAACGATATCGGCCGGGATCACATAGGCGCCGGCGGGCACCTCGACGGGCAACTCATCCGCCCGCCCGCCGGTAGCCCCGACGATGGGCCCCGAAACCACGCCGCCGTTCGCATAGCGCCTTGCCGTCTCAAGCGCACGGCCGATGGCGCCGCCGCTCTTGAACCCTTCCCCTTCGCTACTGGAAGACTTGCCTTTCTTGGGCTCCCGTGCGGTCAGATACCGTTTTTTAACGACCTGCCCCGTATGGGTATCGTAGGCTAGTCCGCGACTATTTCTTGCCAACCCCGGAGGCAACGGAATATCATCCGGGGGTGAAAGAGCTGGAGGACGAGATGGATTGGACGAAGCTTCGTCAGACGGCGGTTGACGTTGACGCTGAACCCCCTCGGATAGACCCGAGGCGCCCCCTGGCGCACCTAAGCGACGAGCAGCTTCGTCATCTACGAGCTGACGCTGTTCGTCGGCGCGACGAGCACCTCGCGAATCTTGCAGCGCTTGCCGAGTCTGTCCAACGGCGTTGAGTGTTGGCGCCTCCGCGCGCGCCACCGCCTCCTGATGCTTCCGCACGCGGTCAAGTGCGATGTCGCTCGGGCCGCGCGGTTCCCGGCCCGTGACGCGGGCGACCAGGCTCTGCGTAAAGGACGGATCGTCGCCCCATGATGCAACCATGCGGGCCTTGTCCAAATCAGGCGTGTAGCCGCCCGTGATCGCCCGCCCCGCGCCCTTGCCCAGCGCCGCACCCGAGAACGCCGCCGCGCCGCCGCTGAGCGCCGGGATAGCACGCTCGCTCCAATAGTCCGGCCGCTTGAACAGGTTTGCCGCGTTCTCCCGCGTCGGGTGCCCAGGATCAAACGTTACGTAGTCGATTTGCTCGGGAAGCGCCGAGGCCTCCGTTCCAATGAGCGCGCCCTTGGCCACGTTCCCCGCGCCCTGATATGCTTTTTCGACGGGACCGTGGTGGCGATCCCACGAGTCCAGGCGGCGGCGGAGCAACTCCTGCGTCGCTGCCGCGCCGTGCGCCGAGCTCCCCTCCGCGCCAGTCGTCAGCCCGGCGATAGCGTCATCCGCCTTGTTCGCCGCGGCGTCCAACTTTGAGGCCCGCGATACGTCGCCGAGGCTCTTCGCCAACCCTTTTGCCGCACCGGCACCGAACGCCCCGGTCAGGCCAGCGCCCAATAACAACTCCGCCGCGCCGGGGTAGCGCTCACGGAACGGGGCGTTCTCCATGTAAGACGCGCCGGCCGCTTTCTCCGCCGCTTCAAGCTGGGCGCGAAGCGCCTTGGTGCGATCCGACCGCTCAGTCAAGCCCGAGGTGCGAAACTGCTCTCGTGCCTTCTCAAGTTGCCGTATGAGCCCGTCCTGCTTGGCGATGAGTGGGGCAAGCGCCAACTCCCGTGCCTTGCCCGACTTGTAGTTGAGTTTGCTAGCCTCCGCGATTGCCCTTTCGGTTTCGGAAAGATCGCCCTTGATGGCCTCAACCTCGGGCGAGTCAATCGGCCCTTTCAGCGCCTCGGCGGCGGCGATCTGCTCTTTCAAACGCTGGACGGCCGGATCAGCGTCAATCGCCGCAACCGCGTTCTTTCTGCCGGCCTCGGCACTATCCGAATAGGCAATAGGCAGTCCAAGCGCCGTCGTCGTCGCGACGGCTGCGGGGACCGACGGCATCAGGGCCCCGACAGCCGCGCTCAACGGGCCGCGCGCCACACTTGCGCCCGGAATGGCGCCGAGCGCCACTTGACCGGCGCCGCCGAGCCCGCGCACGAGATCGCCCTCGTCGACCGCCCGGCCGATATTCTCGGCACCCCGCACGATGCTCGGCATGCCCGTCGCCTCGACGGCCAGCTTTGCCGGAAGTGGCCCGTAGTCAAGAACGGCGTTGATCGCACGTTCACCTGCGGTGCGGGTCGGGTCATTACCGCGCTCCGGCACACTTAGCGTAGGCGTGCGCCACTTATCCGGGTCAATCCAGTCCCCCGTCACCGGATCGTAGTGCGGCCGCGGCGCATCCACGTCCGAGCGCCAGTCGCCCTTTGGCGTGCCACCGCCCGCATAGCCCCGCGCGAGCCGCAAAGCGTTGGCCTTGGGATTGCTATCCGTCATCTCAACCGCTCCGCCGCTGGCATAGCCCTTGCGCACGTCCCCGAGCGGCGCCTTCGTCTCGCCAGATCGGGCCCACGCCTTGAAATCGTCGATACTCATCTCGGTAACCGCGCCGATCCGATCACGCGCCTTGCCGTCCGAGAAAGCCTTCTCGTAGTCGGCAAGCGCCGCTGCCTTGCCCGGATAGCAGAGCATCGCCTTGTGCTCGTCGAAACGGCCGCTTTCGGCGTCGACCTGATCGACGACGAACACCTTGCGGCTGCCGTGATCGGGGCCGAGGTAGACGTCGAGGTGATCCCCGTCCTTGCCCTCCGTACCGAGCACATAGCCGTAGTGCGCGGGCATCCGCACGGACCATCTCTTGCCACCCTTGTCGACACCCGATCGCTCGCCGCCCTTCGGGTTCTCGATGGCAATCTCCAGCCCGTGCCAGCGCATCTTGCCCTTGGCGTAATTCCCCGCCTCCTTCTGCGCATCGGTCGGATTGCGCTCGGTATTCGCAACGGCAACCCGAAGTGCGTTTTTGATGGCGGCGATCACGTCTCGTCCTCGCGTCGTTAGAGAGGGTTGAACACCGCGTAGCTGAACGTCTCCGTTCCGGCCGCCGCCGTTCCGGCCGCCGTCGTCACCGTGAACGATCCCGCGGCTGGCGTGACATAAAGGCTCTCATTAGACCCTTGCAGGGTGCCCGCCGCCGCATTGGTCGGCATCAACGCGATGAAACTCGCCGTCGTGACGCTGGCATCCGTCACAACCTTGCTCGCCGCCGCTGCCATCGTGAAGGTGCCGACCGCCCGCGGGAACAGGTTCGTGAACAGATCAAGCAACTGAGCAAGAATCTGATTCGATATCTGCAACTTGGTCGGGATGTCGTTGACGCCAGACGAGGCCGAGGGCGCGCCGTTGCCGCCAGATGTCAGCCAATTCATCAGAACCTCCCGTCCGGGGCCCAGCGGAAGCGGACCCGACCAAGACGCGCGAAACTGTTGAGATCGCTACCCGACACGCGCATCGCCATCTGGCGCCCCCGCAACCGCGTGCTGAACTGCGTGCTGGCTGCCGTCACCGTATAGGGACCGTACTCACGCACCGTGTCGCCCGGATACATAACCGAATAGAGCGTGATTTGTATCGATGCATTCGCATCCCCGTTATAGGTGCCGTACTTGAAATCGGGCACGATGAAATCGACAAACGCAACCTCCTCGCCTTCGCTGATCATCCAATAGCCCGTCTCAAAAAACCATGAGATCGGTTGCCCGTCGGCGTTCTGCGTCGTCTCGTGCTGGTAGACGATGCCCTGCGGCGACGCCCCGATGGGCATGCCGAGAACCGACTGGTCGATCCATGCCGAGCGCGGCATGGCGTTGACCGGCCCGATATCCCAACTCCCGTCCGTGATGTTGACCTTGACGTAGCTGTCATTCTCGCCGCTACCGCCCGAGGCGCTCGGATATAGCCACATCATCTCATTGAAAGGCGTGTTCGGCGCCGCACGCACTTTCCAGGCGTTCTCCGTGTCGAGATCCTGAAACACCGCGTCCCATACCGTGCACGGGATCGGCGTGACGCCGTCGCCGCTCAAGGCAAAGAAATTGGAGCGGCCCATCCAATAGACGCCGTTGCCGAGCTGCCCCACGGCATGCGAGCCGATGGCGCCGCACGAGCTGGCGATCTTGGTCTGGCCGAACGTGCCGATGGTAGGGTTGCCGATGTAGTTGATCGCCCATAGATCAAGATCGGTCCAAAGCAAGGATTGTTGCGGCGCCTGTAGCCCCGCGACGATCTTGGACCCCGTCGGTATGCGCGCCGATCCGGCCTGCGAGAATAAGCCCGTTGCGGGGTTCACAACGCCGGCTTCCCAGAACGAATAGTCGAGCTGGTCCGACCACGTGTAAGTGAGCGGGTCGAGGTCCGCACCGATCTCGTGATATTGCGTCGACCCCCACGCGATCAGGATTTGCGCCGGAGCCGCTACGAATATGCCGCCGTTGTAAGGCGGCGCCCCCGAAACAAGCTTGGCCGTCTCGAACCCCGTGTCCGGCGCCCACTCGTAGACGCCTCCGCCGGCGGGGCACGAGAGCAGCACCGAGCCCCAGTTGTCGTGCGTCCAATCCGTCGCGGTGATGGGCGTGCCAGTCTCCGCCGTGACAGTAGACCCCGTCGAGTACGAGCCGGCGCTGTAGAGCCCGACGCTATAGCCCGTGCCCGCCTGAACCGGCCCGATCGCGATGTCATAACGCAATCGGGCATCGCCTGTGTTCATCGGAACCACGGACGCCGCCTGTGCCGCAGCGTTGATATTGATCACGAAGTGGTCGACATCCGTGACCGACGCAACGCGATATGTACCAGAAACCGTCACGGCGCCGACGGTGGCCGTGTGGATGCCCGATTGCGCCCCGGACGTGTTGACCGCGGCGCCGCCTGGCGTCACCGCGACGCGGAACGTCGTCGCGGTTATGCCCGCCGCCAGAACGTAGTAGGTCGTTCCTGCCGTGAGCCCGGTTGGCAACGCGCCCGTGGTCGTGAACACGATGCTTTCGCCGCCGCTCATGCCGTGGTTGCCGGTGAACCATGTCACGACGCCCGGCGTTGCGATCGTGATCGTGACCACAGACGATTGCATCGTCGTGGAGATAGGGAACACGACATCGCCACCGGCCGTGACCCCGTGATCCTGCAAGGTGACCGTCACCGAGGCGGATCCCGCCGCGGTGGTGAAGAATGGCACGCTCGATGGCGACGCGGCTCCCCCAGACGAATAGGCGGTGTAGGCCGTCGAATTGACGCCAGAGAGCTCGAATGTCGTTCCCGTTATGTTGGCGATCGTGTAGATGCGCTTGTTGATCTGCGTCATCCCGACGACGTCGTCGATATAGATCAGGTCGCCGTTCGAGAACCCGTGCGCCGCCCCGGTCGTGACCACGCACGGATTAGCTTGGGTCGCGCCCGAAATCGTCGCGTTGGCTCGCGTCGTGGTTGCCGCAGACGCGGCTGAGATCTGGTATGTCGTGGCCCCCGTCACGAGATCGATCGGGTAGACCCCCGACAGCACGGTGCCCCCCACCGCGATCGGTGTCTTGAACTCGACGGCATCATAGGTTGTGACGTTGGAAATGTTCGGGTCATCGACGGTGACCGTTGTGGACGATGCCGTCGTCGAAAAGTCGGGCGTGAAGTCTGAAGTGAGCGTCTGTGGTGTGATCGACGAGAGTTGCCCGTCCGTGATCACACCAAGCCCGGTCGTGCTACCCACCGCCAGATGCGCGACTTCGTTGAGATCCTGCCATGCGTGCATGCCGCGCGGAACACCGCCGACCGCGTTCGCATAGATGCGCTCCCAGCCACCGATCTTCTCGGCCAGGCCAGCGCGGAACCGCATCAGCGACGAATCCGAATAGCCCGCCTGATTGGCGGTCGGCGTGAACTCGACGTTCACTCCTGGCTTCAGCGTAACGCTCCCCCAAGCCATTTTAGCCCGCCTCCAACAGTTTCGTCGACGGGGTCGGCGCGATCTGCTGCGTATCGAGCGCCTCGGCCATGCGCCGCGCCTGCGCGTTGAGACCCATCAGGGCGCTCGCCATGCCACTGTCGTTCGCCTTGGCGACTTCGTTCGCGAGTTTGTCGACGCTGGCCGTAGTGCCCCGTTGCTGCCGCGCCGCCTCGATCCAAAAGAGGTGCTCAAGTTGATCCCGACAGTCCCACGCGTCGATATCAGCCCCTGTCTGCGGGTGCTTGCCGAGGAAATGGCACCACTTCCGGCAGCGGTGCTCGACGACCATGTCGAAGCAGCGCTTCTCGAAAGCGGTGTGATGACACTTGATATCCTTGTCGGGGAGCGCGCCCATCGTTTAAACCCTCGTGCCGACGACGACGTTGAGATACCCGACACGAAGGTCCATCGGGTGCGTGTGGCTGTTGCCGCCGCCCGTCAGACCCGTCGTCGACGCAGCCGCGACCGTCGCGGCGGTGTTGCTCCCGCTGGCTACCGAGCTCGTCAGCGTGACGCTGGTGTACGAATGAGAGTGAGACGGAATCTGATCGACCGTGAGCGTTGTCGCGCCCGTCGTCGTGCCGCCGAACACCGTGGAGAAAGCAAGCGTGCCGCCAGACGTACCTCCTGATGTTCCGTTCAGGACGGCCCGGAATGCGACGTCGTTGGTCACCACGGCCGTCCATCCCGTCGGGACGGAGGCCTGATAGAACATCATCGACGTACCAGTGGGCGTCGCGTCCGCACCCGTCACGCCACATATTGAAATCAGGCGCGGCCCGTTGGTCTGATCATTCCAGAAGATGCCGCGGCGCCCTTGCGGAAGTACGAGCGTCGAGATGCCGTTGCTGTAGGTGACCGTGAACGCGCCCGCGGTGACGTTCTCGAACATGAAGAAGCCGATTTGCGTCACGCCTGCATCCGGCGCAATCGTGATGTTGGCAAGCAGCGTGCCGGTAAGGCGGATCAGGGCGTTGTTGCATTGCGCCTGGGTCATCGCCACGTTGCTCGACGTCAGCGACAGCGTCGTGATCCCGCCGAGCATGACGTCGAGTTTCTCGATCACGCCCTCGTTGAGCGAATCAGTCGTGCCCGCACCCCACGTGCCGGTGTTCGTGCCGGCCGCTTGAACCGAGAGCAGTTTGTTCGTCGTGAACGGCACGGATCACCCCCTTTGCGGCTGCGCCACCGGCTCAACCGGCTTCGATGTCCACGAGGCGCCGGACCACCGTTTCCGCGCCTCGTAGACACCAGCCGATTCGAGGAGTTTCTGGTATTGCGTTTCCCACGATTGGGCCGAGCGCGGATCGTCCGCCTGCGCGCCGAAGTTCTTCTGGAACCCGCCCGCCAGGTAGATCATGCACGCGGCGATGTAGAGATCGGGGAGGTTCGCCGAGAGCCATGTCGTCGCGTTTGATGATGACAGCGCTGCCGGCTGCACCTTCCCGATCACCTCAACCCGGTATGCGGCGTCGGGCCACGGACCGAACACGATCTGCGTCTGTGCCGGCGACGTATAGGTGTCCTGGCTAAGGTAGGCGAAATAGGCCGGAACCGTTGCGCCCGTGGTGCTTGGCCATGCGTAGTCGAGATAATCGCGTGATGCGGGCTGAAGCATCACACGCGTACCGGAATCGGGCGCCGTCGACGCGGGCGTGATCACGTTGATACCGTCCACGACCAAGAACGTGCCCGTCGCGGTCGGGATGGTGAAGTTGCGGTTGAGCGCCGATGTCGACCCGCTGGAATCCCGCACGTTCGCCGCCATCAGATCGAGCTCGCGCGTGATCCGCCCCTCGGCATAGGCAAACGTGCTCGGCAGGATCGCCGCGAAATTCGCATCGGTCGTCGGCATCACCGTCAGTTGCGACAGGGCCGTCACGATCTCCGTGTAGTTCATGTCGTCCTCACGGGATGGTCATGCTCATCGCCCAGATGAAGGGCGCTGGGCTGTTTACGGCTGCAGCATTCGTCGCGATCTTGATCGAGAACCGGGTGCCAGCGGCTACCGTCACCGCATTGGTGGTATCGGATGCCGAGTTGAGCCCGGATACGATTGTGGCAGTGAGCGCCGTGTCGGTCGCCAGCCCGGTGCGCAACGTGCACACGTAAGTGGCGCCGACGCCACCGGGCGAACCAGATGAGTAGACGTACAGGTTGCGGAACGTACAATCGACAGACGTGACCATGGCAACCAGCGACTCGGTCGTATCCGTGCGCTGCCCCGCATAGTAGGTCGTGCCCGCGACGTAGGCGGCTGGCAAGCTGCCGCCGTTCCCAGACAGATAAGTCGTGCTCGAGAACAGGGTGGTCGTGTCGTTGTTGGTGATTACGGGCGTACCCGTCGCGAACTTGTTCGCAGCGCCGACAATAGTCCCCGATGCCGACGCGGTGATGATGACGCCCGAGCGGCTCGTCGATGTGGCAAAACGGTTCTGGTCGATCACCGCGGCATCGGCCGCGCCGACGTAGACCAAATAAGGATCGCCGGTGCCAGGGGTATCCTGTACCATATTGCGCAGGACGGCGACGGGTCCAAGCGTTGCCGTCGTGCCGCGCAAAACGATAATTGCATTTTCCGCGACGGTGTTCGTGACCTGCTGCTCAAACTCGTTGTCAATGATTGATGCGGTCACACATCTATCAATGACGACAGCGCCCGCCGCAGCGCTGGAATTGTTCTGCGATATGACGAGATTGCCCGCATCCGCCACGAGGTTGGCGTAGACCCCCGCCTGATTGCCTGTAAGCAGGTTATTCGCGACCCAAATGGAGTCGCCGGAAGCATTCAAGGAAATGCCGGATACTGTGTTGCCCTCAAATAGCGCGCCGTAAAGGCCGCCGTTTGGGTTATTGACCGCCGAGTTGACATGGAAGATGCCGAAGGCGCCCGTGGTCGCGCTTTGCTGAAGATAGCAATTCCGCACGATTGGACGCCCGAAATAGGCGCCCGCAGCCTGCGTGTCGAAGACAATCGCATGCCGCCCGTTCCTGGTGCCCGCCGTGTTGTCGCCGAAGAATATACCGTCAATGATCGTCTGGAGATAAACGCCGGTGCCGGCCCCGTTCAGATAGATCACGTCGACCGTGCTGGTCGCGCTGGCAAGCGGCTTGATCGACGTTGCTTGCGTGCCGATCATCGTAATCGGAGATGATCTGGTCAAGCAGTAGGCGCCAGCCGCCTTGCTGACAGCATACGTGTACGGCCCAAACAGAAGCGTACCGCCGGCTGGCGTGGCATCGATTGCCGCCTGGATGGCAACACGGTCATCCGTTGCCCCGTCGCCAACCGCGCCGAAATCGGCAACGTTGACGTACTGACGGAGTTTGGTCTGCCACGTTAGCGTCGTCGCGCCCGTGCCCGCCTGGAGAAAGCCGGACCACGTCGGATCGGTGCCCGCCCCGTTGGTCTGTAACAGATAGCCAGACGTCGACGCCGCAAGGCGCGCGTTCGTCGTGGCGTTGCGGAAGATCAAATCGCCGCGCGTCGTAGTCGGGGCGAGGTTGTCGAATGCCGCCGTGGCCGTCGATGCGGCCGTGCCGCCGCGGTTGATGGCGAGCTGGCCAGACCACCCCATCGTGAGCGAGACGGCATTGATCAATGCCCCCGTCGGCGTGCCTCCCAGCGTCACCGTGACATTGGTGTCGTCCGCCTTGGTCAATGTCCCGAGCGACGTGACGCCAGTACCGCCATTGGCGACCGGCAGCGTACCAGATACGTGCGTCGTCAGGCCGATCTTGCCCCACGCCGGGGCAACGCCAACGCCTCCGGATAGCAATGCGTTGCCCGTTGCAATATCGGCCAGTTTGGCCAGCGTCGTTGCGCCGCTTGCATAGATCAGGTCACCTACGGCGTAAGATGTAATCCCGGTTCCGCCATTGGCCGCTACCAGTGTGCCGGCGAGCGTGATCGTCCCTGACCCGGTGATCGGGCCACCCGATGCGGTGATCCCGGTAGAGCCTCCCGACACGTCGACGCTCGTGACCGTTCCCGACCCGGCGGGCGTTGCCCATGTTCCGTCGCCGCGCCAGTAGGTGAGAGCGCTTGCCGCCGAGCCGCTGTTTAGGTTCGCAACAGGCAGATTGCCGGTTATATCGGTCGCAAGGTCAACTTGGCCCCATGCCGGGGCCGTCGCCACGCCACCGGAGCGGAGTACGCGGCCAGTCACCACGCCCGCGAGTTTGGCTAGGGTGGTGGCACCACTCGCATAGAGGATGTCGCCGACCGTGTAGCTGGCGATCCCCGTTCCACCGTTGGCAGCCGGCAGGGTGATGCCAGACAAATCCGCCGCCACCAAAGCGCGGAATGATGGCGTTGCGGCAGACCCGGATGTTGGACCCGCGTAGACCGTATTTGCCGACTGTGATGCGGCGCCTTCGGGGAACTGCCCGATCGTCGATACCGATGCGCGCCTCGTCACGCCGCCCTGAACAATCGGGACGTACTCGCTCCCATCAAGCGAGACCGCGACCGGCAGGGTCAAGATGTTCGTCTGAGATGGCATCGGTCGATCCTCGGTGTCACACGCTCACATCGGGACGCTGACGCGCATCTGGGACGCATTGGCCGGATAAAATGTCGATGTTCCCGCAACCACGAACTCGTTGGCGCCCGCGTAGTGAAAACCCAGTAGCGGCGCGCTCGTGTAGTCCGCCGTGGCGGAGATCGACGTGCTGGCGGGAACCGAGGCATATGGCGACGTCGACGCTGTCGTGGTGTCTATGCCGATCCCGATGAGCGCCTGCCCGCCCACCCCCGGATCAACGACCGTGCCGTATAGGCAATGGATCGCATCCTCGGCGAGACCCAACACGAACGAGACCCGCATCGTGGTGCCGCCGCGCTGCGCGCGCCACGTGGCCGTCGAGTACGTGTACGACGTTCCCGAGTCAAAGGCCGACGCCACGACGCCCACGCGATTGTAGGCATTCCACACGCCGAGCACGCCAGCCGTTCCCCCGGATGCCGCACCGCCCAGAATAAAATCGACCTGCGACGAACCGTTGGTGCGGATCGTCCCGACGTAGGTGCCGCGGTTGGCCGCGGGGCCGTTCGTGATGGCAACCTTGTTGAGGTAGACCCCCTGCACCCGCTCCAATTCGGTCGTTCCCGCGCCCGTACCGCGGGCCGTGTCGGAACTCCACGCCGGGCCCCGCGTAGCGCGCATGGTTCCGCTATCCGACCAGACGAACACGTCATAGTTGCTGTTTGTGGTGCATGCCGCCGGGCTCTTCGTCGCGTCGGTCGTCGCCTGCGACAGCTCGGCCGCGATGGATGTCATGACGATGTTCGTGCCGTCATAGAGTGGCACGAACAGGCCCGCGTATGGCGTATAGTAGACGGTCGTGGCCCCGCTGACCGTCGACGTCATAACGGGCGTTGCCGTCGACAGTGTGATCCGGCCTTGCGGCGTGCCAGGAGCAAGTCCGAAGGTTGTCCTGGCCGCCGCGACCGTGCTGGCCGCCGTGCCGCCGTTGGCAACGGGCAGTTGCCCTGTCACGCCTGACGTCAGCGGCAGCCCCGTCGCATTGGTAAGGACGCCCGAGGCTGGCGTGCCAAGTGCTGGCGTTACAAGGGTCGGCGATGTTGCAAAGACAAGGGCACCAGATCCCGTCTCGTCTGTCACTGCGGCGGCAAGGTTGGCACTGGATGGCGTCGCCAGGAATGTCGCTATGCCGGTTCCGAGCCCGGACACGCCCGTTGAGATGGGCAGACCCGTGCAGCTTGTGAGAGTGCCTGAGGACGGGGTTCCCAGGATGGGCGAGATCAGCGTCGGATTGTTGTTGAACACCAGCAGACCGCCGCCCGTCTCGTCCGTGACAGCGGATGCGAGGTTCGCGCTTGATGGTGTCGCCAGGAAGGTTGCTATGCCAGCAGCGAGGCCAGCCACACCCGTTGAGATGGGCAAGCCCGTGCAATTCGTAAGAACGCCGGAGGCGGCCGTTCCAAGCGCCGGCGTAACAAGCGTTGGCGACGTGCTCCGAACAACCGACCCCGTACCCGTCGCCGTCGTGACCCCCGTGCCCCCATCGACAACCGCGATGACGGCCGCGCTGTCCTTCAGCAGGAGCCCAGTTACGCCATCGAAGCGTGCGAACCCGTCGTTGGTCGATGATGCCGGCCCGACAACGTCACCGGACCCGCGCCCCGTGAACAACTGCGCCACGGCCTGCGTCGTGGTCTGCTTGGTCGTCCCGCCCTGAACGATCGCAACCCGCTCCGTGCCGCTCAGAACGCCCGCAGACGGCAACTGTGACGTCTTGATGGTTTCGGTCATGGGTTCGGCTCGTAATCGATGGGGTTGCCGTCGCCTTCCTCGGTCACGATCTCCTCGCCGTCCTCAGTCGTCAGGTTTACGGCCGACTGATCGGCAATGCTCGCCGTCGAGTTTGGATCCGGTATTGCCGTGATGATCGGCGTGCCGTCCTCAGTGGTGAGTATCTCGCCGTCCTGCGTGACCAGCCACGACGTCTCGTCCAGGAGATATGGCTCGGGCCGGGCGTTGTAGACCGGCAGGGGATCGGGCGGCAGGATGTAGGGCATATCCTGAGGGTTTAGCGGGTCCAGGCAACGCTCACAGACCAAGAAGCGTGTGTTCTGCGGTTGGCTTGTTCCGAGGTATGAGAATTGCCACTGGAGTTTGTGGAGATTGTGCACAAAGCCGCAGCGGTCGCACGTGCCCCATGCCCTGGGGTTGTCGGCGTCCGTTTCGGCGTTGCGGGGATGCCAGCGGTAAGCCATCAGCCGTAGTAGCTCCCCGTGTTCATGTTGAGGTAAAGCGGAACTGCCTCTTGATCCTCGAACGCTGCGTTGCTCCACGCCTCTTGGGCATCGATCTTGCGTGCCGCTTCGCGTTCCGGGGCGTAAATGCGAGCCATGCGATACGCGAGATCGGCGACGAAGACGTCCAACCATCGATAGGGCAGATCAAGCGTCGCGCCCGACTTGAGGCTCACATCCTCGATCTGGCCCACCGTACGCAAATTGAGGGTGTAAGTGGCCGCGTCGTCGGGGACTGGCCACATCGTGATTTCAGGTGTCGCCAGCCGGTTGTACCAATAAGACGTTGGCGGCCCTTCCTGTGTCTTGTCGGGGATGGCCGCATACTCGAATGTCGAGTAGGGCCATAGCAGGCGGTCCGTCGACACGCCGCCGGATGACGTCGACAGGTAGCAAGCCTGGATCGCGATCGTACTTGCGGGCAACGTGTAGGTTGCCGTGCCGTCGACCAGCACGGTCGACAGCAGACTGCTTGTCCAAAGGTTCGGCTGCAGGTTTGCAATCTTGACCTGTACGAGGTTTGCCTCGTTCTCCGCGTCAGCCATGTGCTGCGCGGTGATCTCCGCGCGACGGATTCCGATGCGGCCGAACGCGGTCAACGTCAGGTTGGATGCCGCCGGGCCGTAGTTGGTTGTCCCCGTAGATGCCATCCCCTACCCCTCCCTCAGGCCACGTTCCGAACCACGCGCCAAGCGCCGGCCGACGATTGCCCCGCCGTTTCCCAATTCGTGTCGACGCCTGGGCTGGTCGCCTTCGTCAGTGCACCACCCGCCACGGGTGACGACGAGCCGCCCCAATTGGTGCGGGCCGCCACTGCGGTCGGGCGGCGCACCGCAGCCAAGCCACCCGCCCGGCGTCGGTTGAATCTGGATCGCGATGCCGTGGCGGTCTGGGTAACGGGCTGAAGATTCCCAGCCGCGCCGACCAATCTCGTCGGATCAGGGGTCGTCGCTACCGCCTGTTGGCTGACGGACACCGCCGTCGCCATAGCCACGCCATGGATCGCCGCCGCTGCCGTCGCAGATTGCCCGACAGTGGCCAACACCACCGCGCTGGCGCCGCTGACGCCGCCCATGACGACGGACGCCGTCGCGACCTGATCGTGGGCCGCAAGGATGGCACTGCCGCCCGCGGCTATCGCGGCGTTGGCGATGGCGTCCTGAGCAAGCTGAGGCATAGCGGTCGCCTGAGACGCCGACACCGTGACGGTCGCCGTCCCTGTCCCGCCAAGCAACCCGAGCGACGTCTCTGCTACACTGGCAATGATACCACCACCCGCGGCGGACTGCCCAATGGAGGACAATGGGGCGATTGCCGCCCCCGCGATTGCGGCGGCGCCGGATAGCGCCTGCTGCGAGGACAGAAGCGTCTGAGAGCCGACGGCGCCAACCCGCACGAAAGCAAGTGCCGTTTGGGAAATGGCCATCAGAGAGTGGTCAGCGAGCGCGGATACCATGATATCGACCGCGACCGCTTGCCCGACGGGGCCCAACGCAATCGCGCCGCCTGCCGATATATGGATGACGCCAGCCGCACTTTGCGTCAGAACCGTAAGCGATTGGGCGCCAGACATGGCGCGGTCAGGGTCGCCGCCGCCACCAGCGCCAAAGTACCCCTGAAGCAGGATAGACCCCGCATCCGAGTCCCACGCATCGGCGCCCCCAGAAAGCCGCGGCGGCAAGTCTGTTTGCGGCATGTTATCCATGCGCGATCTTGCCCCCGCCCCGGACGGTTCCGGTTGTCGTTGTCGAGCACAACTCGATGGGGAATAGGCAGCTTGAGTTGAATATCTCGGGCAGGCCAAGCTGAGCCCAGTCGAAGACCTCCATCTTGTTGGCCAGCGGGAGCGGCATGGTCATGCGTGGCCGCGTCGCGGTGAAACCGAAGTTTCCCGCCGTCCCCGTCGACGCCGATAGCGTGACGGAATTGATACCTCGGATGAACTTGCCTGCCTGCGCCGACGCAACCAGATTGTTGAGCGGGATCAAGCGGCCCGCGCGCAGCGTGCCGCCCGCCGCAAAGACGGACAGGTTGGCAACCGTACCGTCGTTGAATGTAGCACTGACGGTTGCGTTCGATGCCGTGGCGCCAGTGTCGGTGTACCACTCCGCCCACCACTGCACGTCGCTGTAGTTGGCGTCACCTTTCCGGGCATCGAGATTCGACGTCGCGAGAAGAGACGACAAATCGAGGCCAGTCACGGTCTGCGCCGTCGTCACATTGCCGACAAGACCGCCCACGTGCGCAAGTCTGTCGTGGATCTCGATAGTGACGGCAGAGTTCGAACACACCGCGTTCGCCCACGCCCCATAGCTGGTTGCCGGGGCGCTCTGCTGAGTGAACCCCATGCCGCCGACAGTCACGTCGGACGGCACGGCGGCAGATGTCGGTATCGCCGCCTGCCCGGGCTGCCCCGTCGCACGCCACAATGAGTAGTACGCACCCGCGACTGCGTTCGCGATGGACGCCTTGTCGACGACAAAGCGACTGGCGTTGTTGCCAAGCGCGCTGATCAGACCGTCGCGGGTCGTTATCGTCACGAGTGCGGCTCCGTCTTGACCCACGACGTTATGTTAACCGCCTGGTTAACCGCGACGGACACGTTGTCGACCGTCATGTCGCCGCCGCCGCCTGTTGCCGTCACCGATCCCTGCTCATGGCAAGTCGTCCCATCGGACGCATATATCCGATAGTGACCGATCGATCCGGCGGCCAAGCCAGTCGAAGACAGGGGCGTCCCCGTAATAGCCTTGGATCCCGATGCGGCGGGCGACGCCCAATCCGATGAGAGCGAGAAAGAGACGAGTGCGGTTCCGCTATCGGCGGCAGCGCAATTGGCGGGCTGCGCTCCGGAACGGAGCCGGACGATGGCGCTAGTCCCGATGGCCGTTTCCCACGCATCAAGCCGCGCATTGCGGACGGCAACCGAAAATTGGATGGCCATAAGCGAGTGCCCCCTTTAGTCGTCAAGAGATCCGAACGCTGTCGCCGAGAGCCCAGTAGAACAAGTGGTGCTCCCATGTGCCCGTGGTCGATCCGACGCCGACCACCAGCGTGATCGTGCCTGCCGGGCAGAACAGTGGCGCGGTCATCGACAGGTTGGGTCCATTCGCGTTGAGGTTGGCTGCGGTGGTCAGCGCCGTGCCGAGGAGAGACACCGATGCCCCGGCCGCGGCGCTTGCAAGGGATGCCGACGCGGCGCTGATCGTCTGCGCCCCGGCGCCTACCGTCGGCGTGACGCTGTATTGCAGCGTCGAGGCGGTGCCGTTGTTGGCCGTGACGCACAGCGACACGAGCGCCTGGATTAGGATCGGGCCGCCGGCGACCGTGAAGATTGTCTGCCCGTTGGTCATCACCGCCGCGCTTTTCACCGCGTAGGCAGCCGTCGGTGCCGCCGCCGTGAGGAGGCCTAGTCCCAAGCCAGCCATCGTTACAATCCCCCTTAGCTCAGATAGGCCTGCCGGAACGTGCCCGTGACGGTGCCCGTGCCCGAATTCAGAAGCACGCGCGCGAACACCGGCGCGTAACCGTAGTTGCCCTGCTTTGTCGTGGTTGCCGCGACGAGCGCGCTATCGGGATGATCGAGCCAAGACACCGCCGACCGGGCCCACCGATAGGTTGGCGTCGGGTTCTGGTTGGTGATCTGGTTCGGATCTGCGAGCGTCTGCTGCACGGTGTAGTTGGCCGTGCCGGACACCGTGCATTGAAGGGCCACTTGCGCGTTGGACGCATAGTCGTCGAAGCGCACCCAGGGCGAGCCCGCAACACCATTCGTGCCAACCTTGACGGTCGACGCCGCCGCGGCCGATGTGCGCACGCTTGTCACCGTCAGGTAGTCGAGCACTGACGAGGCAATGCCGTTGGCCCCGGTGATTGTCTCGCTGATCGCGTTGCCCGCCCAATCGGTGCCGGCAACCGCGAACGTTATGCCTGTGTCGTCACCGCCAGAGGTGATGATGATGCGCCGCGCCATGTCGGCCGTCGCCGTGCCGGAGTGGCCGACGGTCACCGCGCCCGTGGACGCGCCAGAGATGGAGACCGCCGTCACCGTCGAGAACAGTGCGGACGTCGCAACGGTATTGGCATTGGCGCCGGTAACCGTTTCGGAAACCACAATGCCAGGGCCGAACGTGCCGACACTCTGGATCGTGCCGGTCACGGTGAATGTTCGCCCAGAGTTGTCGCCGGCGCACGTAATATAGACGCGCACCGGGCTCGAAAACCTGACCAAGGCGGATGGAGCCGAATCCGTGCCGCCCGCGCCGGCTACCGGCCGTGTCGTCGCCAAGGTTCCGTCGATCGTCAGCGCGCCGGCGCCCCCCGGTGTTTGAGAGGCGCATATCGAGTTGGCAACGAACGTGCCCGCCGCGCCGGCGCCGTTGATCACGAGATACTGCGCGCCGGCCGCCGTCTGCGACAGGCTCACGAGATCGTCGTCAGCCGTTGCGAGCGGCCCGACCGTGACGGTGATGGGCTGCGCCATGGATTAGCATCCCTTCTTGGCGGCACCGCCGCGCGCACGGGCGGGGCGATCCAGGCGCGGGAGAGCGCTCTCGCCCTCGGCCAATATCCCCGTGGTTCCTTTCTTGGCCTCAGCGATCACTCTTTCGCTTTCGCCCTCGCGCGGCGCTTTTACGCCGATGTCCCTCATCGTCCGCGTCGAGCCGCCCGTCGCGTAGTTCTTGCGTCCCTTCACTGCCCGTCTCCCTTTGGTCGCGGCGCCACGCGACGCCGATGCCCGCCCCGGGATTTCTCCCGATGATCTCCTCGACCCGGGCAATGCTCGGGTCGGCCCTCACCTCACCCCACAGTCGCGGGATCTCGATCCCGGGCGAGCCGTGCACGCCGGGCGCGATGTCGTGGAAAGCGACGATGCGTGCCAGCGGCGCGTAGGCCACCCAATCCGCATGCGCCGCGGCATAGCTATGGTCGCCATCGATGAGGATGGCGTCGAACGGTGCAAAGCGGGTGACCGCCTCGATCACCGGCCTTGATGCGCTATCTCCGATCACCGTCTCGACCGTGCGGCCGCGGCGGCGCAGACGCTCGCACGTCTTGGCCAGCATTGCGGCGCTATCCGGCCAGCCCCACGGGCCTCCGGGCATGTCGACAGCAACACCGAGTGATCCCTCGCCGAGCGCCATCATGACCTTGAAGAACGTGTTGCCGTCGCGCGTGCCGATCTCGGCGTAGCGCCGCACGCCCTCGGCACGGAGCAGAGCAAAGAAGCGCTCGAACTCGTCCTCGTGCCGCGTGATGCGTCCGCCGGTCATCACCATTCCTCTTTCGGGGGCTCAAGCACACTGCGCGAGGCCGTGACCTCGACGCCCATGTCACGCGCGCGCTGAATGAAGTAGTGACACCCGGGGCGCTGATACTGGTACTCGTGCCCCTGAACCATCTCGACGCCCCACATGCCGATCCGGGCTGGCTCGCGGGACAACGCCAAGGCCAGCATGTACGCGACGCTCGACGTGAAGAAGAACGGCCCGAACCGCTTCCGCATCGCCGCCTCCGGGTAGACCGCCGCGTGCGGCAACCATTCCCGGCCCCGCGCCGTGCGAACCATGACGTGGGGCTGACGACCGAGCCACGCGACGTATTTCTCGTGGCCCAGAGGTTCGTGGAGCTCGAACCAGAGATCGTGGCGCGGCAATTGCCCCATGTTGCGGGAACTGCACGCCCAGATCTCCCAGTCCGTGTCCCCGAAGGGCGCATCCAACCGTGACGATGGATGCGCCCCCAGGATGGCTATGTTCGTCATTAGGTCGTCGGGGTATCCGCCACCGGGTTGATGCCGCCCGACAAGGTCGAGGTCGAGGTCGTGTAGTTCGCGAAGAACTGCAGCCCGGTCGCCGCGCCGAGATCCTGCGGCCCGGTCGTATCGAGGTTGCCGACGTTGTTGTTGCAGACGAGGCCGGTATTGGTCGCGCCGCCGTTGTTGATGAGCATGTCGCCGGATGTGTTGGCGTTCTGCACGTTGTTGTATGCGATGTAGGCTTGCGTCAGCACCTTGGCACCAGCCGACAGGACCAGCGGCGACGTCGTGCCAGCCGAGATCATCAGATTGTTGATGACGCTCAGCTTGTTGAGGTTGCCGGTGATCTCGATCATTTCCAGATCGTCGGCATCGCTCGTCAGCCAGCGGCAGTTGATGACCGTCAGCCCGTCCGCCGTGTTGTCGGCGCCCGTCGCCTTGATCGGCGTCAGGAAGTCCTCGTTGGTCGTGTTGTTGCCGAACTCAAGCCCGTCAAGCACGCATCCCGTCGAAGTGATGTTGAAGCACGTGACGACGTTGGAGTGCCCCGAGTTGAACACGCAGTTGCGCCAAAGCACGTTGGCCGCGGTGACGGTGACGGTGACGGTGGTGCCGCCGTCCATCAGGAACGTCGGTCGGCTGGTGCCGACGCCAAGGCCAATGATGTTCACATCGGCCGTCGCGCAGGCGATGCCGCCAGCACCCGTGATCGTCTGCGAGTGCCCGGGCATCAGCACGATGGTATCACCCACCTTGTGCTGGGAACTGACGGCGGTCAGCGCCTGCCCGATCGTCGCGTAGGGGGAGTCGAACGCGCCGGTGTTGCCATCCGACCCGTAGTCCGAGCTGACGAAGAAGTAGCGGGGGGCGATGGGCAGCCCGCCGCCCATCCCCATCGTCGGAACGCCTGCGACCTCGAGGCCGCTCAGGTGAGTGATGCCCATGTGCGGGGCTCTCCTTTGATCGAGCGGTTGCGATTAGGCGGTCGGGAACGAGCCGTAGGCGCAGCGCCAGTCGGTGTAGATCGGCTGGGCACGCTGGTAGGCCTTGACGAGCAGGTTGTCGGTGGTGTTGTCGACCCACAT
>CAZZBK010000067.1:0-5754 GCA_964652155.1 uncultured Planctomycetaceae bacterium
GCGGGAGTCGAACCCGCAACCCCCGCATTACGAATGCGGTGCTCTGCCAATTGAAGCTAGGCTGGCTTGCGAACTGCGCGTTGCCGAAACCTCGCAACTTAGGGCAACTCCCCTGCGGCGTCAAGAGTTACGCCCAGGAAGTCGTGCTTGAGATCGGCCGATCGGTCGAACCCCTGGCATCGCTGCCCAGGGTGTCGGTGCTGAGTTACTCTAGCTCGCGGTCGGCCGACATGCGGCGGCCCACCGCGGTTTGAGCTCCGCGGGGCCCCGTGACGAGCGGTCAAAATTGCCGCAACTCGTTACCAGATAATAAAAAAGGCTGTGGACGTGCCGGTCAACAGACAGGCAGGGCAAGGTGACCAGGGGCGTGAATCACCCAACCAAAATCGCGTCCACAGCCTTGGGGCTAGTCGATCGGCTCAGCGTGTCGCGCGCCCACAACCGGGCTCGCGTGGCTTGATCTAAAGCAGACCGCGTGCCAAGCCGTGCTCAAATGGCGTATTTAGACAAGTAAATTTACATAAGGCATTAAATAAAAATGACTTATGTCGTTTTTAATCTGGTCGCGGTCGACCGCGGTGTGGATCCGAGCATGTGAGCTGTTTGAGGCGTGTGTTCGATTCTGATGATCGATCCTGCCGCTAATTGACGCCCGCCGTGGGACGGCTCTATGTTGACCATTCGAGCTCCACTCCGCAGTGCTGTCGGTCGACGGTTTTTGAGCCCCGACGGGTCAACCAACCGGCCAGACGGTGCGTAGTGTAAGCACGCTGCCGCATCCGTCGCACCAACCCCGCGCGCTCCGTCTGACATGGCACACCCCGAACGTCGGCCCAACTTGCCTGCCTCGATCGGTCCGCATCGCTGCGGTCGAGGCGCGCCGCTATTGTTCATCGCGGGCCCCTGTGTGATCGAGAGCGAAGCGCTTACGTTGCGGATCGCCGAATCGCTGCGCGCGATGGCCGATCGGCTGGGCATCCAACTCATCTTCAAGGCCTCGTTCGACAAGGCCAATCGCACCAGCGCGGCGGCGTTTCGCGGGGCCGGACTCGAGGCCGGTCTGGCCGTGCTCTCCAAGGTCAAAGCGGCGACCGGGCTCTGTGTGACCACCGACATTCACGAGTCGTATCAGGCCGCGCCGGCCGGCGAGGTTTGCGATCTGTTGCAGATTCCCGCCTTTCTGGCGCGACAGACCGACTTGCTGTTGGCGGCGGCGGCCACCGAGCGCGCGGTGCATGTGAAGAAGGGGCAGTTCATGGCCCCGCTCGATATGAAGTACGTTGTCGACAAACTCACGGCGGCCGCTTGCCAGAACATCTTGCTCTGCGAGCGCGGCACGTTCTTTGGCTACGGCCGGCTCGTCAACGATTTCCGCAGCATTGGGCTGATGCAGTCCCTCGGCGTGCCGGTGATCTACGACGCCACGCACAGCGTGCAGGAGCCCGGCGGCTTGGGTGGCGCGACGGGCGGCAATCGCGCGCTGGTCGAGCCGCTGGCGCGGGCTGCCACGGTGGTCGGGGCCGACGGCCTGTTCTTCGAAACCCATCCGGATCCCGATCGTTCTCCCAGCGATGGTCCCAACATGGTGCCGCTCGACGAGTTCGAGCGCCTCGTGCAGCGGATCCTAGCGTTACGCGCCACGGTGGAGTCTTTCGATTCATGAACGAGTCTCCCCTCGCCAGCGTCGAGTCGGTCACGCACCAGGCCTGGTTCCGGCTCTGGATCATCGGGACCGGCGCGCTCTTGGCCGTGCTCGAGTTGTCGCTGCTCGTCGGCTGCCAGCGGTCGATCGATGCCTCGGCCGAACTCGATCGTCGGCAGCGCGCCCATCAGTCGTCGCTCGTCGAGAAGCTGTTCGACAATGCGTTGGGCTTGCTCGACGACCCCGAGCAGATCACGTCGCGTGAGTTGCTTGCCGACGTCGTGAATCGTTTGAACCAATGGGTCGAGAGCCGCGAGCATTTGCCCGACTGGCGACGCGACCCGCTCTTGGCAACGTTGCCCGAAGCACTGCAAAAGTCCGCGGCGATTCAATCGCTGGATCAGCTCAAGTTCATCTCGGGCGATGGCTGGGCGCTGCAAGAGGCGCAGTGGCTGCGTGACACGGCGCGGCATGTGGCGCAGGGGCACAAGACCGACGCGGACAAAGCCCTGGCGTTGCTCGACTGGACGACGCGAAACATCGCGCTGCTCGATGAGTCGACCACGGACCGACCGCCGCGGCTCGCCTGGGAGGTGCTGATTCATGGGCGTGGCACGCTCGCCGAGCGGGTGTGGATTTTCTTGCTGCTTGCGCGACAACAAGGCCTGAGCGCCGTCGTGCTGCTGCCCGAGTCCCAGCGCGAGGCGCCACGACAGGTCGGCATTTTCCTCGACGGGCAATTGGCCCTGTTCGATGTCGCGTTGGGGTTGCCTTTGCGTCGCGCCGACGGACAGGGCTTTGCCACGCTCGCCGACGTCGCCGCGAATGCCGAGTTGCTCCGGCAATGGAGCCTCGACGATCACCCGTACCCGATCGAGGCCGCCGAGCTGCAACAGCTCACGCTGGGCGTTGAATCATCGCCGCAGTACTTCGCGGAGCGTTTTCGACATGTCGAGCTGCGGCTCTCGGGGGAGCAGCGGATGGTACTGTCCGCCGACGCCGCGGGGTGTGCCGCGCAGCTTAAAAAGCTGCCGCAGGTGAAGGCCGTCACGTTTTGGACCCTCCCGCTCGAGCGGATCACGCGGCGGCAGCAAGCCTCGCGGGCCGAGATGACCAAGGTGCTCGACGAGTTGCGGCCGTATCATGAGCCGGCGCCGTTTTTGTGGACCGGTCGGGTATTGCAGCTGCGCGGGCAAGTGTTGGGTGAGGTCGGCGCGAGCCGGGCCTACCAATCGTCGCGCCCGGCCAAAGATCGGCTCGATCAACTCGAGCTTGGCAAGGTCGATCGCGATCGGATCGACTTTGCCAAGCAGCAAGCCACGTATTGGCTGGGGGTCATCGCGCTGGAGCGTGGCAACCTGGACACGGCGCTCGAGTACCTCGACGAGCGGTACGCACGAATTTATCCCGCCAGCCCTTGGAAGCCGCATGCGCAATTTTTGCTGGCCGAGGTCTGGCTGCGTCAGGGCAAGCAGGCCGAGGCGATCGCCGCCTATCACCAGGTTGCTGGGTTGGAGCGCCCCGCCGCCCTGTTGCGGGCCCAAGCCGTGCAACGTTCAGCGCCCTGACGCCGCGATTGGTTCTGCGCCAGGCCGTTTTCGCGGGCCGTGCAGCCAGCCGCCGATGAACGAGTAACGCACGTAACGTTGGTAGGTGACGAGTCCAATGGACACCGTCACCATAATCGCGAGCAGAAACTTGACGAGCGCGGGCCACTCGAGTTGATACAAGCGGATTTGCACCAAGGCGACGATCGGCAAGTGGATGAGATAAATCCAGTACGAGGCGTCGGCCAGATATCGCAGCGCGGGGCTCGGTCGATCGAACCGCTGCACGAAAGCGCCCAGGCAGCCCCAGATCGAGCACCAAGCCGTCGCCGCCAAGCTCAGCGCGAGCCCAGCCGACAGCCGCGCGTCATCGGGCGCTGCCAAGGACCGGGGGAGCACCTGCCACAGTCCCCAGAACGCGAGCAGCGAGCACGCCAGGTTCAGCACCGCGCCGCGCGACAGCTCGCCCAAGCGATGCCGGTAGCCGTAGACCCATGCTCCCACGGCGAAATAGCTGCCGTAGTACACCATCCGCCAGACATGCGGGACGAACGTGTTGTCATGCATCACGTAGGGCGAGGCGTCGTCGTACAACATGGCCGCGGTGGGCAATGCGAACCACAGGCTCTTGAATCGTGACGACCAGAGCCAGTTCGAGGCGGGATGCGGGCCCGAGTGTCGCGGCGGCACGAGCGCCGTGTACGCCCAGTACGCGACCGAGATCAGGTACAGGTCGAGCAGAAACCACAGATGGGCCGGGCCGGCGACGTTCGCTTGCAACGCGGGCGAGAACCGCAACCGCAGCACCTCACGAATGGTGCACTGGCCGCTGAGCAGCCAGCCGAAGCACGACACATACATCATGATCGGCAGCACGATCACGCCTGCGGCGAGCGCCGGGATCAGCAGTCGCTGTGTGCGATGCCGCAGATAGCCCTGAGAGCCGTGCGACTCGCGCACCAGTCGCGAGAAAAATCCGGCGATCAGAAAAAAGAGCGGCAGCCGAAAGGCGTGCAGCCACCAGAAGAATGCGTCGAACCATGCACTGTGCGTTGAATCGAAGATGGGCCACAGCAGCTCGGGGACCCGGCCCTGCATGTAACTGACCGCGGCATGCAGGGCCACCCCCAGCAGCATGGCCACGCCGCGCAGCGCATCGAGCGCATGCACGCGCTGCGGCGAAGCGACCTGAGCCGCAGCGCTCGTCATGGGGGCCGCAGTCGAGGGGGGGGTGATTGCTGTCATGGGGCAAGTTTATCACACCCGATCGGTTCCGTTTGTGTGAGCGTCACCGTTGTGGGTGGCTGGCGGTTTGCGTCTGCAAACCCCGGCTCACTTCGAGGCGGTGTCACATGTCACTCGCCGGGGTTTGCTTCGCAAACCGCCAGCCACCCGCCGCTCAATGGTGCCCTGGATGCCAGATCCTACGATTGACCAACTTTGAAGACGCTCACACGTTCCGTTTCACCTCTCGCAATCGTCTCACGTGTACCGCGCGTGCCTGCCGGGGCAAAGATCACTTGCGGGGGGAGCCACCTCGCCTTGACACTTCGACCACTTTGCATGAGAGTATCGCCGCGCGAGAAATCGGCTCGCTCACCGAGAGAAGCTGGCCGAACGACGTGAGAGAATTCATCGCCACGAGGTTCTAACGAGCGGGAGGCGTCAGCCTCCCGATGAGCTTGAATTGCCAGACCGTTGACGCATGCGACCGTATCGGGGGCCTGACGACCCCTGCTCGTTATTCGCCCCCCACAAGGTCGCTAGCTGCTAGCAGTTTACTCGAGGAGTTCTGGGATGCGTGACGGAGCGACGCTGGTCGTGGCACTGACCATCACCGTGTATTGGGTCAGCGTGGCCCTGATGGCTGTGTGGCGCTGGGCGCGTAAATATCCGGCCAGCGGACTGGTTCCCAAAACGCTCGCCGAGGGGGTCGTGTGGCCGTTGTGGACCGCGGTCATCGCGGCTTGGATCGTGCTGCCGTACCGCGCGTTGCGCTCGTCCCGTTATGGCCTGGCGCTGCCCGCGTGGGCCCGCGAGATCGCCGCCGTGCATGCGCTCCGCTGGTGCTTGGCTCTCATGGTGGTCGGGTGTTTGGTGTTGACCATCCGTTGTTGGTTGCGGATGGGTCGCAACTGGAGCGTGGTCGTGTTGCCCGGCGTGAAAACCGAACTCGTGACGAGCGGCCTGTTTGCCTGGGTCCGCCATCCGATTTACGCGTTGAGCATTGCGATGATGGTCTGCACGGTGGGGGTGGTGCCGATTCCGGCCCTCGCCCTGACGGCGCTGTTGCATCTGGCGCTGATGCACTTCAAGGCCCGCAACGAAGAGCGGTTCATGCATGCGTTGCACGGGGGCAAGTATGCCGCGTACTGCGCGCGGACCGGTCGCTTTGTGCCTCGGCTGCGCATGACCGCCGACGAGTCGATGGCCCACGTCTGAGCGACCATCGTCAAACCGAATCGCGCGGGGGGGACAGTCCCCGTCGGTGTGCGCGTCTCGAAAGTTCGTGCTGAATCGCCGCGGTCGAAGCGAGATGATCCGCAAGGGTGGCTGGCGTTTTGC
>CAZZBK010000067.1:5854-31539 GCA_964652155.1 uncultured Planctomycetaceae bacterium
CAAAACGCCAGCCACCCACAACCGTGATGCGCTCGCGCCGCCTCGCCCGACAGGGCTGCTTCATGCCACGCCCTTCGATCCAGAACAGGATTGATTCGCGATGCGCGGTGAGTGACAATCAGGGGATCGCTCGACCGACCCCTCACCGGCCACACTTGGAGTTACCGCTCATGACCGCCACCCGACGCCAGTTCTTGCAAACCGCCTCGATCGCCGTCGCGGGTCTGACGGGGCTCAACCGCTCGGCCCGGGCCATCGAGCCGATCGCGCGGGGCGGCAAGGCCAAGTTCAAATTCTCGCTCGCCGCCTACAGCTACCGTAGTCTTCTGAGCGGACCGAACAAGTCGCTCGACCTGGAAGACTTTATCGACGACTGCGCGCGTTTCGGCCTCGAAGGGACTGAGCTCACCAGCTATTACTTTCCCAAGGAAATCTCGCACGAGTACCTGACGCACATCAAGCAAGAGTGTTTCGTGCAAGGGCTCGACATCTCGGGCACCGCGGTGGGCAACGACCTGTGCCTGTCCAAGGGTGAAAAGCGCGACGCGCAGATCGAGTTGGTCAAGACCTGGATCGATCACAGCGACACGCTCGGCGTGCCGGTCATTCGCATCTTCTCGGGCAGGGCTGGCAAAGACCAGACCGTCGAGCAGGCGCACAAGCTCGCCGTCGAAGGGATCGAAGAGTGCTGCGATTATGCCCGCGATCACGGCGTGTACCTGGCGCTGGAAAATCACGGCGGCCTCACCGAGAACGTCGACGACATGCTCAAGCTGATCCGCGACGTGAAGAGCCCTTGGTTCGGCGTGAACGTCGACACGGGCAACTTCCATAGCGCGACGGCCTACGACGACCTGGCCAAGATCGCCCCCTACGCGATCAACGTGCAGATCAAGGTCGTGATGAAGCCCAAGAACAGCGCGGCCGAACCGGCCGACTTCAAGCGGCTGGCCAAGATCATGCGCGAGGTCGGCTATCAGGGGTACATCGTGCTCGAATTCGAAGAAGCCGGCGACCCGCGCATCGAGTGCCCTCGCTACCTGAGCCAGTTGCGCGAGGCGTTTGTGTCGTAGAGTGAGGGGCGTGGGGTGAGGGGTGAGAGTAGAACGCTAGCGCGTTGTGATCGGCTTGTAGAATGCACGCGCGTGCAGTGCCAGCGGTGTCAGCATGACCCGACGGGGAGCACCGACTGCCCTTGACGCTCGGGCGGCGTTTGCCTAACGTCCGCACCCGCTCTTGTTCTGCCGGTCTCCTGTTTTTGTCCGAGGTACGCGCCGATGCGTCGCATGATCTACGCGGGGGCTTTGATGTGGTTGCTCTGCGGGGCCGGGGGCTGTTGTTGGCGGCCGTGGTGGTGCCAGAACCATCCGATGTATGGAGACCCGCATGGCTACGCTGGCCAACAACCCTACGGTGGCTACGGTGGGCCGGTTTATCAGCAGCCGATGTATGCCCCGGCCAACGATTGCAGTTGTTTTTAGGGTGCGGTTCTCAACGTCTCGACGACGCGCAGGAGCTCGCCGAGCACCATCGCGGTTGCGCCCCAAATGCGATGCGGTCCCCAGCTGAGGTGTGGCGCTTGCTGCGCGATGCCCCGCCGCACGCGCTGATGGCTGCCGTGAAACGCTGGATCGAGCAAGTGCGCCAGCGGCACCTCGATGAGTTCGGCCACCTCGCGCTCGTCGCAGCGAAAATTGGGCCGCTCGCGCGACACGCCCACCCAGGGGTTCAGCACGTAACCGCTGACAAACAAATGCAGCGGCGAGAGTTGACCCAGCAGCTCGACCCGCTCGGGTTCAACCCCCAACTCTTCGTGCAACTCGCGGAGCGCGGCATGAGCGCCGCTCTCGTCGGGCTCGATGCCTCCGCCCGGAAAACTGATCTGTCCGGCGTGCGTGAGCATGGTGGGGGGACGGATCGTCAGCGGCACACACCACTCGCCTTGATGCGGGTAGAGCAGCGCGAGCACTGCCGCGCGCGCGCTGCGGTGTCGCGGCGGCGGACCAAAGTGCCGCCCGAAACTCAGCTCCGGCTCAAACCGTCGCTGGGCAACTCGACCCGGCAGGGGGCGCTTGAGCGCCGCGGCGATTTTCTCCGGCAGAAGTCGATCCATGATGCCTACCCTGCCTTGCACGGCGCGTTGTTCATTGCGGCACGCGGTACACGGCATAGGCCGTGTTGCGGTACACGAGTTCCAAGTCCAACGGCGGCTCGCAGGCCGTCAGGATGTATTGTACGCCGTACTGCCGCGCCGCGCGCAGCACATGGCTCCGGTCCGCCTCGGCCAGCGACGGATACCAACGCGCCGTCGGGTCTTCGTTGTACATGAAGTAAATCGCGTGCATGCGATCCCACCACTCGAGGACATGCGCGGCGTCCTGCGGTATGTCCTTCCAGGTCCCCACGTCCGGTCGCTCGGCATACCAGCGAAACGAGACCCCGTTGCGCGGCGAGATAAACAAGGCCGACGGAGGCGTGTTGAGGGCGATCCACTCGCAGACGTCACGCCACGCGTGCGGGTCAAGCGTGCGGCCCAACTTGTCGGCCCGCGGCGGATCGGGTGCCACGCGCTGAACGACCATGTAGCCCAGGTGTAAGAGCGCGAGGCTGACGGTCGCGCAGCCCACTGCCTTGCGCGCAAGCTCAGCGCTGCGCGTCAGCGTGACCCCGCCCAGCAAGCAGGTCAGTTCCATCGCCATGCCCAGCGGGAGCAGCGCGTCGCTCAGGCGAAACCAGTAAAAACGGAGCACGTTCGCCGCCAGGGTCGGATGATCGAGCGTCACGAGTCGCACGAGGATGCCGAGCACCGAGATGGCGACCACTCCGGCAACGAACCGTCGCACCGCTTGCTGCGCACTCGACGGCCGCACCAGGAGACACGTGACGATCCAGGCGGCGGCCAGGGCCAGGTGTCGTAGTTGAAAGTGCAACGGGAAGGCGTCGGGCAGCAGATGATGCGAGAGCCGCTCGAAGACGTAAATGCGATGCGCCTCGGCGGTCTGTTCGCGCGGCATGCCCCGATCGAGCAAGAGCGCCGGCACGGCCGAGATCGCCCCCAAGATGATGACGGGCAGCAGGACCTTGAGCGTATCGCGCATGCTGGGCAGCGGTCGACCGCGGAGCAGTTCCGCAATCATGAGCGCCACGAGCGACCAACCGCCGACGAGCACGTGCATCGCCGTCGCCGCGCCGAGCCACAGGCCGCATCGCCACGGTCGATCGGCAAGCGAGTCGGCGAGCGCGAACCAGACGCAGCCATACGCGATCGGTTTGGCTTCAAAGCCGCCGACGACCCATTCGCCCGCCATCGGACACCACTGCTGGCCGGCAACGAGCAGCGCGGCCGAGAGCGCGGCGAGCCCCCAACGGGGCGCGACCGACCCACTCAAACGGCGCCATGCGATCGCCAGCCACAACCAACTCGCGGCCCGGCCCACGAGCGCCATCGTGGGCATCGAGAGCCACAGCAAGGGCCAGCCGCAGAGCGCGTAGAACACGCCGTGCGCTTCGCCCGAGGAGAGAAAAAAGTCGTTGGCGAGCCAGTCACTCTGCCAGAAGTGCTTGGCCTTGGCCAAGTAGTGGGGCTCGTTCACGTCGGGGATCGGCCAGCCCCCTTCGAGGGCGAAGATGGCCCACACGGCGATGATCTCCGCCAGGGCCAGCCATCGCGCGCGGGGTCGAGTGCGGTCCGAGCGCGCAGCGTGCTCAGGGGGCGTGGCGTCGCGCTCGGTCATGCCGCGTCTCGATACCAAATCCAAGCCAGATCATGGGGAACGACCCATCAGCGTACTCCCCGCCGCCCCGTCTGCCCAGGCCTGACGCTGAACGCGCACATGGCACGCTCCCCGTGGAGCGCGTTTCAGCACTTGTCGGCGATCACGCCCAGGCCGCTGTCGGCCTCGTACAGCGCGACCTCGCGCAGGCCCAGTTCAGCGAGCCACGCGCGCACCTCGGCGGCCGTGTGTCGCCAGCAGTACTTGGGATAGTACCAATCGAAGTTCAGGTGCACGTTCTCGTCGAACGTGAGCTGGTCGTTCCAGAAGAACTTCATGATGTTGTAGTACATGAAGCGTTGCAGGTCATACGTGCCCGCCTTGAAGCCCAGCAGTTCCACGTCCTCTTCGAGCGTGACGGTCGTCTTGAGGTCGGAGAACACCTTGGCCATTTTCGTGAGCGGTTCGAGCGCCTTCCAGGCCTCTTCCGGCGGCATGTCGGCGATCAAGGCGCGAATATGGTCGTCGGCAAACTCGCGGAGCGGTGCCTTCTGGCGATACACGTAGAACAAGATCCGCCCGCCGCGCTTGAGCACGCGCACGCAACTCGTCAGCGCGGCTTTGGTGTTTGGCGTATGGTGCAACACCCCTTCGCTCCACACAACGTCGAACGTCTCGTTGGCAAACGGAATGTGCAGCGCGTCGGCCTGCACAAACTGGAACCGAGCGTCGTGTCCCCAGTTCTTGTGGGCCACGTCGATCGCCGACGAGATGTCCAGATCGACGATCTTCTCGGGCAGGTGTCCCCAGACGTGCTCGTTGCGTCCGCAGCCGCAGCCGGCGTTGAGCAGCGTCTTGCCGCGCATGTGGACCGCAAAGTCGTCGGGCTGTTGAATGCCGAACCACTCTTGGTAGGCCTGCAAGGTCATGGCCAGGTGGCCCGGCTCGGCCCCGAAATTCGGTGTCCGGTTCCACTTGTAGCCAAACCCCTCTTGGGTCTGTTCTTGCTGTTCGTCGATCGTGCTCACCAAACGCGGAATGCCACGCACGATCGGAAACGTTTCTCCCGTCGCCTGACACACGAGCCGCTCTCCATCGACCTCCAACGCTAACGTGGGATCGAACGGGTGCGTGAGCGGAACGAGAGTTTCTGTCGCCAGCATGGTGGTCTTCCTTGAACGGGTGTGTGGCTCGTCGTGCGAGTGTCGTCAATATAAACAGAAGGGCTCAGGCAGCGCAAGCCGAGTTGGCTTGACCGTGCGGTGCTAGCATCGCCCGCAGGCCTTGTGCCAAGTCGGTCCAGGTGGGTTGCAGTGTCGCGCGGAGCAGCGTCGTGTCGGCGATCAGGTCGGTCTCGCGTTGCCGCTCGACCTCGCTGAACAGCACCTCGCGCTCGAGCAGCGCGCCGATCGTCTCGGCAATCTCTCGAATGCTGACGGGAAGGGCTCCGGCGATATTGAGCACCGGCGGCGGCTCGGCCACGGTGAGCAGTCGCGCGACCATCGCCGCGGCGTCGTCGACATAGCACAGCGAGATTTTCAGCCCCGCCTCGTCACCCGGATCGCACGGATTGCGGTCGATCGTGATCGGCTGGCGTTTCGCGACACTGTCGGCCAAGTTCGACACGAGCATGCCGGTCTGCCCAGGCCCGTAAAGACCAAAGGGGCGCAGCATGGTGAGCCGCAGATCGTTGCGGAGCGGCGCGAGGGCTTCTTCGGCCTGCAACTTGCTCAGCGGGTAGTAGCGATCGCGCCGCACGCTGGCGCTCTCGCCGAGCGACGTGAAGCTCGGGCCGTACACGCTGCCGGTCGAGGCGTAGATGAATCGGCTCACCCCCGCGCGGCGTGCCGCGTCGGCCGCTTCGACCGCCGAGATCACGTTGACATTCCAGACGTGAGCGATCATCTCGGGCAGCCGGCGATAGTGGGGCGACTGGGCCAGGTAGACGACCGCCTCGGTCCCCGCGGGGTACGCAAACGCGGCGCTCAGTCGGCCGCTTTCGGGATCAATGCCGCCGCTGGTGCGGCTGCTGACGGCGTGTACGGTGTGTTGCTGGCCTTGCAGTTGGCTAACCAATCGTTGGCCCAGCAGGCCTCGACTCCCGATGACGGTGACACGCATGATCGATGTCCTTGGCGTCGTGCGGCGCCGTGAGTTGCGGAAAGGGTTAAAACGGTAAACACCTGCGTAGCGCGGCGCAGAACCGGGCCGACACCACCTCGCTGCTGTGATAACGCTCGTACCAACGCTGACCGTCGGCCACCATCTGTTGTAGGTAAGTCGGCTCGACGTACAGCCGCCGCAAAGCCGCGAACACCTCGGAGTCGGTTCGCGTGTTGCAGATCGGCGGCATCTCGTCAAAGCACCAGCGATGCCGTGCTTCATCCAAGTAAATGAGCGTCGGTCGGCCGTAGACCATCGCCTTGGGCATCACGCCGCCGAACGCGCCGAGATAAAACTGATCGGCGGTCACGTCGCAGGCTCGCAGGTATCGGGTCATGCTGGCCGTCGGCTGCTCTTTGATCCACAGCACGCGGTCCCCCACCCCAAGCTCGTCGAGCAGCGCCTTCGATTCCTCGACCGTCTTGCCCCAATCGACGAACACGGCCCCGGCGGCCGGGTTAACCTCGTGCACGAAACGAGCAAAGCCGCGAATAAATATGTCGTTCCCTTTTTCCCAACTGGGGTGACGAGCCGCCTCCCAATGCTGCCGCGACGGGTGAAAAATGATGAAATCGCTCGCCAGCTTCGTCCGCAACTCCTGCCGCAGGGCCTCCCACTTGCGATCGCTCAGCCAGTCTTCGTTGATCGGATGCGGGATAAAACGATGGTTGTCGAGCGCGAGCCGCTCGGCCGCCAAGATATTGTCGCAGTTGGTGATCAGCGAGGCGTCGGCAAATCGGTACGTCATCGCGCACACGCGCCCTGAGGGCGAATCGTCGAACGGGATGCTGCGAATCGTGCCGTGCTCGTAAGCCACATACGGACGTTTGTCGAGCAACAGCGGATAAATGCCGTCGCTGGCATAGCCGATGATCAGGTCATAATGACCGCACAGCTTTCGCCACTCGGTCGCGATGCTCCGATAGCCCAGGATGTCGTTCAGCACGAGTTGATCGTCGCGCTCCGGAAAGGCTCGGGCAAACTCGTCGACCAATTGCGCGCAGCGCTCGTCGAACCAGGACAGGTCCTCGGCCGAGCTGTGCGAGCGGCGTCGGGCGATGAGTCGCGTCCAGAGTGTCGCGACCGCTCGGGCCAAGTGCCCGGGCACGCTGAGCACCGCGTGGACCGCGTGACGCACCAGCGACACTCCGCGACGCACGGCGCCCCGAACGAGGCGTGCCAGGCCGCGCGCAATCTGTGTCCCGCACTGAGCGATGCGCCGCGTCAGCGCGGGCACGTGGCGAACCAGGACGTCCGTGCCACGGTAGACCGCCAACATGGCGAGCAACGGCAACCAACCGACGAGAGCCAGGGGGACCGACCACGCCGACGATGGTTGCGATCGACAGCGTCTCGCGGCCGAGTTGAGCCGCCGGCCGATGCCCAGCCACGCCTTGCGAACGAAGGCGCGAACGGGGGCGTAAACGCTCGAAACACGTGCTTGGACTTGGTTCCAGCGGCGACTCAGGTAGCTCCGGCCGCGTTGCAGGCCCGTGTGGGCTCGACGAAGGATCGGCAGGGTGAGCGGAGTTCCGCTGCGGCGCGGCACCGTCCAGGCACGTGCGAGCATGCCGTGTGTCGTCTGTCGAACGGCCAGAAGCATGCGTGCCCAGTGCGTCTGCAATTGCTGAGCGAGTCGTTTGGCTCGATAGTACGCGATGGTCGCGTGTTGCACATGGGGTCGTTGCCAGTTGGCGATCACGTAGCGCCAAAATTGCCACGCCAGCGGTCGATGCTGCCGGCGCGCCAACAGCGCGCGGACACACAGACTGCGTGGCCCTTGGATGAACCATGAAGGTCGTCGGAAGCCCCGTAAGTTGACCTGCCGCCAGTTGGGATGAAACGGGTCGCCGACGTCCCCCTCGAAATCGGCGTCCTCCCACTCGGGACAACCCATGATATGGTAGTAATCGTAACACATCACGTCGATGTCCCAGCCGGCGCGGGAGAGCAGCTTGCCGTTGTTGTAGCCGTTGTTGGCCACGTTCCCCAGGCACAGCACGCGCGGCGCGCGACCGTACTTCTCCTGAAAGTCGAACAGGCATTGCCCGACCTCGGCCCAGGTCTCGCGCTCGGCGCGGCACGCCCTCTCGGGCGCGTCGACACGCGGCAATCGATTCACGACGTTCAATACTTGGGTAGGCATGCGCTATTTCACCGCGAAACTATAAAACGCGCTCTGATATCGATCGAGCACACATCGCTCCACCAGCCGGAACCGCTCCCCCAGCACCGCTTCAAACCATGTCTGATCGAAGTGAAACAAGTGGTAGGGGTCGATCGGCTTGATGTCAGTGCGATACGGGTTGTAACGCGCCGAGCCCGGGATGAACGACACCCAAGTGACAAACCGTCCGCGCGGCGCAAGCACCCGCGCGATTTCGTCGAGCGCGCGATCGAGCAGCAGCACGTGATCGAGCGACGTCGCCGCGATCACCGTCTGAAACGTCCCGTCTCGCCAAGGCAGCAACTCGGCCACCCCTTGATGAAACACGAACGGGTGCGGCTCGACCGGCGCGAGCGGATCGACCCCCGCAATGTGCTCGACGGGATAATCTTGCAGGTACAGCGGGACACCCTGCGGTCCGCAGCCCAAGTCGAGCGCGTTGCCGTGCAGGTGCGTCGCCAGGAAGCAGCGGAACAACTCGCCGCACACGTGTCCGGCGACCGCGCAACTGTCGACCGGAAACCCTTCATACGCCTGGGCGTTGACCGTCAGCAGCTTGTGCCACACGTCGAAGGCCTGTGGCGCATGCGGTCGCAGTTGTGCCAGCGACGCTTCCCACGTCGGCGCGGTGTCGAGCGGGGCGGGCACGGCCGGTACCCCGTGCGGTTCGCGGAGCAGGTTGCCTCGCAAGCGGAGCGACTCGAGTTGCAACTGAAAACGCAATTCGTGCGTGTCATGCGCGAGCTGGGCGGCCCCGTGCGCCTCGCCGGCCGCGACGCGATTTTCGAGCGCGTTCATCGCGTTGAGCAATCCGGCGATTCGCGCGATCGGCTCATACTGTTCCAGTGCGCCGAGCCGCTGATCGACCAGGGCGAGCTGATATTGAGACCCGGCCAGGTTTTGTTGCACTCCTTCGAGTTGCTGCTGTTGGGTCGCCGCGCTCTGCTGCATGGCCTCGGCGAGTGCGTGACGCGCCGTCTGCAACTCGGCCTGCACGAGCGTGAGTTGGCGCTGCGCGTTGTCGAGTCCGTGCTGTGCGTTGTCGAGTTCGCGCTGCAATACTCGAACCTCGGCCGGCAACTGTTGTAGCTTGTCCCACCACGCGCGCCACCGTGACGGCGCGCACCACTGCCACGCGCTGCGCCAACGGCTCGACGGGTGCTCAACGGCGGTGGCCATCGCGGTGGGTTCCGGATCAACCGGCCTTTCGCAGAGTAAGTTCCGGTTCCGCGGCGCGTCGCACCGCGATCTCAAAAGGCTGATCGTACAATGTCGACAACGGCCGACTGCGACGCTTAACCTCGATTTGCACCACGCGATCCCACATGCACAACGGGTCGATGTAGAACGCCGACTCGGCCCCGCGCTTCTCGGGAAACAGGGCCACCGTGAGCTGATAAAAGCCGTCGCCGCCGAGCAGGTCGTCGGCCGTCAGGCGAATCACATGCCGCCCCGGCTCGAGCACGCCGATGTCGCGAAACTCGGGCTCATGACTGATCCAGCTGGTCGCCGTGACGCCGTCACTGCGCGTGAAGCGAATCCAGACGGCCGGATTTATGACCCGTTGCTGGCAGTCGACCGTGATCTCGAAGTGGACCCGCGAGTGCTGAAAGAACGCCAGCGTGCTGCGTTCGCGCTCGTCGAGTGCGCGGATCGACTCGATGCGGACGAGCGGGCCGTCGAGCTTGACCCCCTGCGTGAGCGCCTGCTGCTCGTTGAAGATCGTCGAGGTGTCGAGCTGCAACGACTCGTAGATGCTGCAAATATCTTGGGCCGGGCCGATCTGACGTAGCTCGCCTTTCTCGATGAGCATGGCGCGGTGGCAGAGCCGCTTCATCAAATCGGTCGAGTGCGACACGAACAGCACGGTCGCGCCGCTCTGGCAGATCTCTTTGATCCGCTTGAGGCACTTGGGCACGAAGAACGAATCGCCGGCGGCGAGCGCCTCGTCGACGATGAAAATGTCGGGTTCGACACTGATGGCCGTCGAGAACGTGAGTCGGGCCTGCATGCCGCTGCTGTAGGTTTTGAACGGCTGATCGATGACCTCGCGCAGCTCGCTGAAGTCGATGATCGAGTCGAGCTTGCGGTCGATTTCCTCGCGGGTCATGCCCAGGCACAGGCCGCCCATGTAAATATTCTCTCGCCCGGTGTACTCCGGATGAAACCCGGTGCCGAGTTCGAGAATGGCCGACACTCGGCCGTTGATCGCGACGCTGCCCGCGGTATGGTCGAGCGTGCCGGCCAACACCTTGAGCAGGGTGCTTTTGCCCGCGCCATTGCGACCGATCACCCCCACGACCTCGCCACGCTCGATGTTGAACGACACGTCGCTGAGCGCGTGGAACTCGCTATGGTGCGGGCGGCGCGTGAGGAGTTCCCAGAACATGTCGGCCGGTTTGCGATACACCTTGTACGTCTTGCTGAGGTTGCGGACCTCGATGGCGTGTTGCGTCGCGGCGCTCATAGCACGCTCCCAAAGCAGACTTTGAGTTTGCGCCACGCGCCGTAACCCAACACGAACATGCTCGGCGCCCCGACGGCGAACACCGCCCAGGCCCACGGATGGTCGATGCGGCCGAAATAACAGACGTCCTGGTAACACCAGGCCAGGTAGCTCAAGGGGTTGGCGTAGAGCGCGGGACGGATCGGCTCGGGGACCCAGTCGGGCAAATAGAACACGGGCATGAAATACACGCCGGCCGTGCAGAACAGTTGCAGCACGTCTTTCACGTCGCGAAAATACACGCTCAGCGAAGCGAGCAAATAGCACACGCCGCCCACGGCCAAAAATTGCAGCCCCCACAACACCGGCAGCAGCACGTAAGTCCACGGCAGCGTGCCGCTCGTGGCGAGCGTGTAGAGCACGAGCAGCACGGTGGCGATGAGTTGCGTGATGCTGCTGGCCAGAATGCCCTTGATGGGCAACACCTCGAGCGGAAACACCACCTGTTTGACGAGATTCGAGTTGGCGATGACCACGCTCGCCGCCTTGCTCATCGACTCCTGAAAGGCCATCCAGGGGATCAGCCCCGAGAGCAGGTAGACCGTAAAATCGCGGGGCAGCTCGACGCTCCCGCCGACGCGGAGCTTGAACACATACGCGAACACGAACACATACACGCTCATCAGCGCGAGCGGGTGACCGGCGGCCCACAGCACGCCGAACATCTGCCCCGCGTAGCGATCGCGAATCTCGCGCTTGGCCATCTCCCAGGTCAGGCGACGGTGGCGCAGCACCGGCGCGAGCGGGGCGAGCCAGTGGTCGGCGGCGGTCGTCGTGTGGGTTGTGCTCATCGATCCGTCTGCGAGAAGGTTATGCGCTGCGGGCCCAGGCTTTACTCTGGACACCGTCGGTGTAGTGTCGTTGCAGCCACTCGACGCTCAAGAGCGACCAGATCAACAAGCGGTGGTTCTGGCGCCCCGCGAAATGCTCTTCGAGCTTGCCGCGGATAAATGTCTGGTCGAACCAGGGTCGTTGCAGCGTGCGTCGATCGAACAGCACGCTCTGGATGTAGTCCATCGACGGTCCGCGATACCAATTCGCGTCGGGGGGCGAGAAGCCCTGCTTGCGTTGCTGCGTGAACTCGCGCGGCAGGAACGACTCCATGGCCCGCCGCAGTACCCGTTTCCCGTCGGCCGTTTCGACGTGCCCTTGCGGGTTACCCAGCAGCGTCTCGGTGTTCAGCTTGAGCGACGGTCGCACGCGGCACGACAAATCCACCAGCGCGTTGTCGAGGAACGGCACCCGCGTCTCGAGCGAATGGGCCATGCTGATCCGGTCTTCGGTGACCAGGAAGCCATGCAAGAACGTCTTGAACTCGAAGTGCAACGCGCGTTGCACCATGTTCTCGATCGCCGAGAGCCGGCCATCATACGCCGGTGCCGAGGCCATGACTCGCGCGTAACTGGCCCGCGCCGACTCTGAGTACCCGTGCAGCTCGCCCACGAACAGGGCGGGTAACTCCTGCGGCGACAAAAATCGATGCCAGTAGGAAAAATACGCGTCGTCGAACGACTCGAACGAGCCCGAGGCCATCCCCTTCGAGTAACGCCACGGGTAGCCGGCGAACAGTTCGTCGCCGCCGGCCCCGGCCAGGCAGACTTTCACAAACCGGCTGGCGAGCTTGGCCACGTACCAATTCTGATGACACATGCCGACGCGCGGGTCGTCCATGTGCCAAGTGATTTTTTCCATCGCGGCGGGCATGTCGCCGGCGTGCAACACGACGTCGTAGTGCTCGGTTTGCAGCAGGTGCGAGAGCTGCTCGGCACTGCGTCGCTCGTCGAAGCCTTGCTCGATGCCGTTGACGTTCGTCAGGTCGAACCCGCCGGTGAACGTGAGCAGCCGCGGAATGGAACGTCCGGCGACGGCGACGATCGAGCCGCTGTCCATGCCGCCCGACAGGTAGGAACCCACCTCGACGTCGCTGATCAACTGCCGCTTGACCGCGGCGCAGAACGTTTCGCCGACCAGCTCGGCCGTTTCGCGCTCGTCCGACAGGCTCAGGTCGACGCTCGGAAAACCGTGGTGATACTTGCGCGGCGTGGGCATCTGCCAGGCGTCGGGACGCACGGTCAGGCACTCGCCCGGCTCGAGCATGTGGACCCCTTCGAACAAGGTCGTCGCGCCGAAAGTGTTCTGGAACGTGAAATACTCGACGAGGGCAGCCGGGTTCATTTCGCCACGAATCAGCCCGCTGGCAAAGAGCGCCTTGATCTCGCTGGCGAAGAGCAGCGTGCCCTGACAAAACGCATAGTACAGCGGCTTGACCCCGAAGCGATCGCGGACCAGCGTGAGTTCATTCTGAAAGCGATCGTAGATGGCGAAGGCGAACATGCCGTCGAGCCGCGCGCAGGCCTCGGCGCCGTATTCTTCCCAGAGGTGCAAGATCACTTCGGTGTCGCTGCGGGTGCGAAAGATGTGCCCCGCCGCGATCAACTCGCTGCGCAGCTCCGGAAAGTTGTAGATCTCGCCGTTGAAGCTGATCCAAAAGCGGCCGTCGCCACTACTCATCGGCTGATGACCGTAGTGCGTCAGATCGATGATCGCGAGGCGGCGGTGTCCCAGCGCGACCGAAAATTGCCCGGCCGCCATTTCATCGCGGAAAAATGAACTCCCCAGCGACGGCAGGTGCTCGTTGATATGTCGAAACGCGGGGTCGGCGAACGCCGCCCAGGAGCCCCCGTCGCCAGCGCGTTGGCCGGGACGAAAGTAAACGTAGCCGGCGTCGTCGGGTCCGCGATGGGCCAATACATCGCACATCCGCTTGACCGCTTCTGGGTCAATGGGCCGACGATGCGTGCTGACCAATCCGGCGATTCCGCACATCGATGATGATCTCCTGCTGTTGAAAACTCGTGTGTTAGGCCGACTTGCGCAGGGCATTGGGCGAAGCGCTCTCAAGCGCCGCGCGGACCGCGCCAATCACGTGCGTCTGCTGGCTCTCGGTGAGTTCCGGGAACATGGGCAGGCTCAGGCAGTGATCGGCCACCTCCTCGGCGACCGGGAAGCTGCCGCGTCCCAACCCCAGATCGGCATGCACCTCTTGCAAGTGCAGCGGCACGGGGTAGTAGACCATGTTTGCCACGCCCGCCGCCGTGAGCTGCTTGCCGATCGCGTCACGGTTCTCGACGCGGATCGTGTACTGGTGATACACGCAACGCACGCGGCGATTCACAGTCGGAGCAATCGCGACGATCGTCCCTTGCTCGCTGATCTCGTGCGGACAGACGATGCTTGACAGCGACGACAGCGCGCGATTGTAGAACATGGCGTGGCGGCGTCGCGCGTCGCTCCACTCATCGAGCTGACGAAATTTCACCCGCAATATGGCCGCCTGCAACTCGTCGAGGCGGCTGTTGAGTCCCAGCTCGCAGTGCCGGTACTTGATCTTGCCACCATGACGGCGGAGCATCTCGACCCGCTCGAACACTTCGGCGTTGTTGCTCACCACCATGCCGCCGTCACCAAACGCGCCAAGGTTTTTGCTCGGGAAGAAGCTGATGCAGCCCGCGTCGCCGAACGAGCCCACCTTGCGTCCTTTGTACGTCGCGCCGATCGCCTGGGCACAATCTTCAACGATGGCCAGCTTGTGCCGCTGGGCAATGTCGCCCAGCGCGTCCATGTCGCACGGCTGACCATACAGGTGTACCGGCATGATGGCCTTGGTGCGCGGCGTGATCGCCGCCTCGATTTTTGTCACGTCGATGTTGTACGTCTGCGGGTCGATGTCGACGAACACCGGCTTGGCACCCACGATGCCAATGGCCTCGGTCGTGGCCACGAACGTGAACGGGGTGGTGATCACTTCGTCCCCTGGTCCCACGCGCAGGGCTCGCAGCGCCAGGTGCAGGGCGTCGGTCCCATTGGCCACGCCGGCCGCGTGTCGGCAATCGCAATAGGCGGCAATCTCTTTCTCGAGCGCCACGACATTGGGGCCAAGAATGTAACGCCCCTCGGCCGCAACCTGCTGCATGGCCTCGTCAATCTCGGAGCGAAGGTTTTGATACTGCTGCTGCAAATCGCACATCGGGATCATGATGCACCTGCAAGGAAAATGATGAATGCGGAATGATGAGTGATGAATAAATACAAGTTGGTTAGGCGACCTTTTTTGAATCAGGCAAAGTCTTTTCGAGGGGCACATCGACGCGGAGAATCGAGAGCGGATCGAGTTGCACGTACTCGCGGTTGCACTCGCCGCACGTGGCGCGCTCGCCCGAGAACTGCAAGACGATGCCGCACTCGCAGGCCCAGCCACGCTGTCGCGCGGGGTTGCCAACCATCACGGCATGCGGTGGCACGTCCTTCGTGACGACCGCCCCCGCGCCGATCAAAGCGTGCTCGCCAATCGTTCGGCCGCACACAATCGTCGCGTTTGCGCCAATGCTTGCGCCGCGCTTGACCAGCGTGGGGCAATTGTCTTCGGGCCGATTGCGCGGAAACGCCGAACGCGGAGTCACGATGTTCGTGAAGACGCACGACGGGCCGCAAAACACGTCGTCCTCGAGTGTCACGCCGTTGTACAGCGACACGTTGTTCTGGATCTTGCAGTTGTTACCCACCGATACGCTCGGGCCGATCACGACATTCTGCCCAATGCGGCAACGCTCGCCGATGCGGGTCCCCTTGATGATGTGGCAAAAATGCCAAATCATCGTCCCGGGGCCAATCTCAACGCCGTCGTCGACATACGACGACTCATGCACAAAGTAAGGCGACTCGGACATGCTGCGGTGATCCTGACAACCAGAAAGGAAAAAATCATCATCCATTCGCCGGCTATGCGGTCTTGCGGCGACGCTCTTCGATGCGGTGAATTTTGGGCAACGCCTGCAATTGCTGATCGACCTGCTCGAGGATCCGCACCACGCGCAATCCGTCGTGCCCATCGCTCCGCGGCGTGGTGTTGTTGCGGATGCAGTCGACAAAGTGCTGCACCTCGACCAGCAGCGGCTCGACCGTCGGCACGCGCGGCAAGATCACGTCGCCATGTCGAATGTTGATCGCCTGCAAGGCCGTCACCGTGTCGGTCACCACCCGGGCGTTGCTCTGAATGATCCGCAACTTCTCGGCCGCTTGCATGTCGTCGAAAATCATCATCTTTTCGCTGCCGACGACGACCATCTTCCGCTCTTTTTGCGGGTCGAGCCACGAGACATGAATCTGGGCCATGCGGCCGTCAGGAAAATGCAGGTTCACGAACACGACATCCTCAATGCCATCCTGCAAATAACATTCACCCCGCGCGGTGACGCCGTCGGGCTCTTGTCCGAACAGGTACAAAATCACCGAGATGTCGTGCGGCGCGAGCGACCAGAAAGCGTTTTCCTGTGTCCGTACCACGCCCAGGTTGAGCCGTTGGCAGTACATGTAGCAGATGCGCCCCAGGTCGCCCGAGTCGATCCGTTGCTTCATCATGTCGACGACCGGATGGTACTCGAGCAGGTGGCCGACCATCAGCTTGCGGTCCATCTGTTGAGCCAGTTCGACAAGCGCTTCGGCATGGGGCGTGTTGAGCGTCATCGGCTTTTCGACGTACACGTGCTTGCCGGCCGAGAGCGCGGCATGCGCCATTTCAAAGTGCATGGGGGCCGGCGTGGCCAGCGCGATGGCGTCGATACTCTCGTCGCGCAACAGACTCTCGTACGAGTCGGTGCAGCGAGCGCGGGGGTGCAGCTTGCCATGCGTCTCGAGCGATTTTGGGTTCGCGTCGCAAAGGCAGGCGACCTCGCAATGCTGGGCTTGTCCGAAACTCCGGACAACGTTTTTGCCCCAACCACCCAAGCCGACCATGCCCAATCGAACGGCATCTGATGCCATGGCGTTACCTCATCTTCCTTGACGACGTGCGCGCAACATAGAGACGGTCCTCCAAGACCATCGCACGTCACGGTTATAGAGCACCGCAATAGAAATTGTAAATCCGACTCTTTCGCCGCCGACCCTGAAGAAGGGGTCGCTCATGCTGGCACTGCTAGCAGCCTCGCGATGCTCAGGCGGCTTGCCGCTGCGATGCTTGACCGTGCAGCAGCGTGTTCAAAAACGCTTCGAGTCGCCGCACCTGGTCGTGCCGCGTGAGGCCGTCGATCACCGTCGCGTCGAGCGGCGCCACGTGCCCGAGTGCGCGCTTCTCGGCGAGCCAGCGGCGCAATTGCGCCGCCAACTCAACACGGTCGAGCGACACGCAACCTGCCCGCCGCTCGGCGATCAGTTGTCCGGCAACCGTCTCGCGCGGCCCGAGCGCCAAGATCGGTCGCCGCGCGCCGAGATACTCGAACAGCTTGCCGGTGTACACACCCTGCTGCCGCACGTCGGGGTCAAGCAACAACAAATTCACGTCCGACTGTTGTTGCAACCGCAATGCTTCGAGGTAGGGGATCGACTCACGCACCGTCACGCACTCGGCCAGGCCAAACTCGGCGGCTTGACGCTGGACCTCGTGCAGGTATCGGCCGACGAACTCGACGTGAATCTGTTTCGCGTCGTCGCCGAGCAATTGCAGCGCGGCGAAGAGCGGGCGCGGGTCGCGTCGAAGGGCGTAGATCATGCCCGTGTACGTGATTTTCAACCGCGGCTCGACGGTCGCCGACGACGCTTCCCCGGGCAGCGCGCGTGCCCGCTCGAAGTCATGCGGATCGCAGCCGTTGAGCACGACGGCCGTGGGACATCGGTAGGCGCGCTGCAACTCGTCGGCGAGTGGTTGCGAGACGGTCACCATGCCGCGCGCGGTCGAGAGGACCGCGCGTTCGAGGCGCGTCTCGAGCCAGCGTCGCCACCACGGCTCGTCGTACGACCCGGCCAGGGTCCAGAGGTCGCGCAGCTCGGCGACCCAGGGTAGATTGAATCGCTTGGCCAAGCGGCTGGCCACGCACAGCACGGTGGCGGGCAGGCCACTGGCCAGGATCACCTCGGCGTTCCAATCGCGTAACAGTCGCTCGCCGGCTCGGACGGCATAGGGGAGCCAGCCGATCTGCGCGTCCGGAAAATTCACGGCCGACTTATAGAGTCGTCCCAGCTTGCCGACGAACGACGACGAGCCCTGCTTTAGGGTAAAGCCCTGCGCGGCGACACGCTGTCGGCCGCCGAGCAGGTGTTCGACCGGGGCATTGACGTTCCACCACGGTGTCCGCGTGATGCACGCTTCGTCCAGCTCGACATCGAGCGTAGGCTGCAAGGGCTGATCGTCGGCGCAGAGCACGCGCACGTCGTGTCCCCACTGGGCGAGCAGCCGGGCGGTCTTGCTCACGCGCACCGCGCCGATCGTGTTATACGGCGGAAAATAGTACGAAACGATCAGCAGCCGCATGCCGTGAAAATCCTTCGCGCTAGGCGGCCATCCGCGACAGGGTGCCTTCTTGGGCCAACCATTGATCGTACAACTCGGCGATCCGCCGCATGTTCACGCGGCCGTCGAAGTGGGCGATCGCCCGGCGTCGGGCGGCGAGCCCCTGCTCTTTGCGCAACTTCGGGTCGACGATCAACCGCGCCAAGGCCGCGGCGTACTCGTCGGCCGCGCGCGGAGCGCAGAGCGTGCCGGTCTCGTGGGTGACCACCTCGCGATTCCCTTTCACGTCGCTGGCCACGGCACAGAGCGTGGCCGCGTGCCCCTCGATGAGCGTAAGCGGCAAACCTTCCCAGAGCGAAGGTTGCAACTGGATGTCGGCGGCGTGATACACGGTCGCAGGCTGCTCTTGCCAGCCGAGAAATTCCACCCGCTGCTCGAGCCCGCGTGACTCGACGAGCCGCCGCAACGCGCTTTCCAAGCTGCCGCTGCCGGCAATGGCCAGTCGCCAACGATGGGCGGGACACAAGGACTGCAACGCGGCGGCAATGTCGGCCAAGATCAACGGCTGCTTCTGAGCATCCAAGCGGCCGATGACCAGAATGACCTGCTCATCGTCGGCCCACTGCCGCGCGGCGCGGAACTGTTGCCGCTGCGCGAATCGGGCGGGGCTCAGGAACGGGTCCAGGTCGATGCCGTTATGAACGGTGAGGCACTGCTCGGCGCGGAGCAGTCGGTGCTCGACGGCCCATTCACGCTCTTCGTGGTTCACGAAGATGACGTGGTCGCAGTAATGGCCAGCCCAGCGTTCAAGCCGCGTGTAGACGGCATGTTCGAGCGGCGGCGAGAACTCGTGAAAGGCAAACGAGTGGACGTGATGCACGATCTGCGGCACGTCGGCCCAACGCGCGGCGAGCCGACCCAGGATGCCCGGCTTCGACGAGTGGGTGTGCACCAGATCGAAGCGATGCTGGCGGAAGAACCGTCGCAGCTCGAGTAACGCCGTCAGGTCACGCCACGGCCGAATGGCTCGGCCGAGCGAGGGAATAAAGTGACAGGCGATCCGCTGCCGCGCCAGCTCGTCGCTGAGCGGGCCAGGCTGCTGGCAGACGACCTGCAAGCGATAGCGGCGACGGTCGATGTGCCGGAACATCTCGAGCATGGCACGCTGCACGCCGCTGAGTATGGGCTGCACTTGCACATGACAGACTTCAAACATCGTCGAACCATCCTTGGTCGCAGACCCCCGGGCGCCGCAATCAGCATGTCATAGATCATTGCCCGTCGGCTGAGAAGAGCGCTTGATGCTAGCAGCGGGCTTCTGGCGAGATTGACCTAGTGGTCTGCCGTGCCGAGCGGTTACAACGACGCATCGTGCTCGAGGAGTCCAAGGAGGGATGGTCCGGCGCGGCGAGTTTTTTGCCGCTTCGGTCACAAACGCATGACGCAAGCCCTGGCACTGACGTTCGTCGTTCCGCTCGCGCTGTCATTAATCGTGACGCGCGTCATGCGCGGCTTGGCGCGCAAATGCGGCGCGCTCGACCAGCCCGACGGACGACGCAAACTGCACGCGCGACCCATTCCACACTGGGGAGGCGCGGCCGTGTATGTCGCCTTTCTGGCCGGGCTCGTGCTGGCCTGCCAATTAACCGAGCTGCCGCTCGACCGCCTCGTGCCGCTCGCCACCCTGACCGCCGTCACCTCCGGGCTGATCTTCTTGCTCGGCTTTGCCGACGACCGCTGGGACCTGCCCGGCCGAATCAAACTCATCCTGCAATTCGTCAGCGTGTTGCCCGTGGTCGTGTACGGCTACGGGTTCGACTCGATCGTGGTGCTCAATCATCCGGTCTGGCTCGGCGCGATCGGCATCCCCCTGATGCTGCTCTGGCTCGTGGGCTGCACGAACGCAGTCAATCTGCTCGATGGCATGGATGGCAACGCCTCGACCGTGGGGGTGATCGCCTTGCTGACCATCGCGACCATTGCCCATCTGCACGCACTCGACGCGCCGGTGGCGGTGTCGCTGGCGCTGGCTGGCGCGCTGTGCGGCTTTTTGGCCTATAACCTCCCCTCGGCCAGTATTTACTTGGGTGACGCCGGCAGCACGGTGATCGGCGTCGTCACAAGCTTAATGTGCATCGAGGGGGCCCGCGAGTCGTCGGGCGCGCTGCGGATTGCGGCTCCGCTGGTCATTATGACGATTCCAGTGCTCGACACGTCGCTGGCCATTGTGCGCCGCAAGCTCAGCGGACGCCGGTTCGACCATGCCGATCGCGGGCACCTGCATCATCGGCTGCTCGATCGCGGCTTGAACACTTGGCAGGCGCTCGCTGTGGTCGTCGGTCTGTGCAGTGTGACCGCCGCGGGAGCGTTGCTCTCGGCGTGGTTCGACAGCGAACCGCTCGGCTGGCTCACCTCGCTCATCGTCGTCGTCTCGCTGGCCCAATTGCGGTACTTTGGCCATCACGAATCGAAACTCGTTCGCCGCTCATGGTTCGCCGCGCTGGCTTCGAGCAAGCGCTACTTCATTCGCTGGTTGCGGCTGCCGCATCAACTCGAACTCGAACAACTCGAAACGCTGTCGTTCGATCAGAGTTGGGACCTGCTCACGGCCAAGTTGGCGCGTTGGCCCACCGAGCGTGTCGAGCTTAGCATCTGCCGAGGGGCAGAGCCCATCGAGACCCATGTCTGGTCGCGCAGCGGCGCGGCGGCGGGTTACCAATGGCGGCTGAGCTTGTCGTGCGGCGCGGCCGACACGGTCCGGATCGACTTGCAGGCCAGCGGCGCCGACGCAAACAGCCACGATCCTCGCTACCTGGGAGCGGTCGCCAGCCTGCTGCGGCTGTTTGCACAGCACTGGCTCGCGCAGCCCGAGCATCTCGAAACGCTCCGCGTGCGACTGTACTCGCCCAGCGACACGGCCCAGCGGCGTCACGCCGCCTAGCTTGGTCGAGTCGACACGGATCGGGTAGCCTGGACAACTTGTTGTTTGGGTCGCCGCAGGCGACATGAGGCGGAGCGCGTGCCCCCTGTCGTGCTCCTCTTGTGGCTGCGCCACCCTGACAACTAGTTGTCAGGGCCACCCCGTTAGTTGTCAGGGCCACCCCGTCGGACGAGGCGTCTCGCCTCGGCTAGAGCCGACAAAACTATTGACAACGGCGCGTCGCTGACTGACAACAGACAGCGCATCGCGGGGCTCTAGCATTCACCCTTCCACTGCGCGAGTTGCTCATGTTCACGTTTGCCCGCTGGGTCGTCCTGTCGCTTCTCATGGCTGCGCCGGCACTCGCCGCGCCGCGAGCATTGCCCGAGGGGCAATTGCCCAACGACAAGCGACTGGAGTCGCCGAAGGATTTGAATGGCTACTTCCCTTTTACTCCGCCGGCGACCCGCGAGGCCTGGGAGGTGCGCGCGGCCGAGGTGCGACGCCAGGTGCTCGTGGCTTGCGGCCTGTGGCCGATGCCCAAGCCCACGCCGCTCAATGCCGTCGTGCATGGCAAGCTCGAACTGGACGATTACACGGTCGAGCGAGTGTACTTCGAGAGCTATCCAGGCTTCTTCGTGACCGGCAGTCTGTACAAGCCCAAGCAGATCAAGGGGCGTGTGCCGGCCGTGCTCTGTCCGCACGGACACTGGCCCAACGGCCGCTTTTATGACAACGGCGAGACGGCGACCAAGCGGCAGATCACCGAGGGGGCCGAGCGTTTCGAGGACGGCGGCCGCAGCCCGTTGCAGTCACGCTGCATGCAGTTGGCACGCATGGGCTGCATCGTGTTTCACTACGACATGATTGGTTACGCCGACAGTCAGCAAATCTCGTTCAACGTGGCGCACCGCTACGGCAAACCGCGCAGCGAGATGGAAGGCGCCGACAACTGGGGTCTCTTCAGCGCTCAGGCCGAGTTGCGGCTGCAAAGCATTTTCGGCCTGCAAACCTATAACTCGATTCGCGCCTTGGACTGGCTACTGACTCTCAGCGAGGTCGACCCCACGCGGATTGGCGTGACCGGCGCGAGTGGCGGCGGCACGCAGACTTTTATCCTCGGCGCGGTCGACCCGCGCGTGACGGTGCAGTTTCCGGCCGTGATGGTCTCGACCGCCATGCAAGGGGGCTGCACCTGCGAGAACTGCTCGCTGCTCCGTATCAATACGGGGAACATCGAGTTGGCCGGCCTGTTTGCTCCCAAGCCGCTCGGCATGGCCGCCGCGAACGACTGGACCAAAGAGATCATGACCAAGGGGTTGCCCGAGTTGCAGCAGCTTTACAAACTGCTCGGCGCGCCCGACAACGTCATGGCCAAGCCGCTCGTCCACTTTCCGCACAATTACAACTACGTGAGCCGGTCGGCCATGTACCACTGGTTCAACAAGCACCTCGCGCTCAAGCAAAGTGAGCCGATCGTCGAAGGGGACTATCGCCGGCTGTCGAACGAAGAGATGACCGTCTGGGACGACAAACATCCGGCCCCGCCGAGCGGCGACGACTACGAGCGGAGTTTGTGCCGCCAGATCGACCAGCTCAGCGAACAACAGCGCAGCGAGCTCAAGCACAACCCGGCCGAGCAGCGCCGTGTCGTCGGCGGCGGTTGGGAAGCGATCATCGGCCGCTCGTTGCCCACGGCGGGCTCGATCGAGTACCACAAGGTGTCGCAGAAAGAGCACCCCGACTATCTCGAGTTTGCCGCCCTGCTGCGCAACAAAGCCCAGGCTGAGGAAATCCCCGTCGTGTTCTTGCACCCCGCCGAGACTTGGAACAACCAGGTCGTCGTCTGGGTCTCGCCCCAAGGCAAGGCCGGACTCTACAGCTCCAGCGGCGAACCGAAAGCCGAAGTGCTCCAGTTGCTCCGCAAAGGTTACGCCGTCACGGGGGTCGACCTGTTCGGGCAAGGCGAGTTCCTGGCCGCTGGACAGAGCGAGTTCAAGAACCGCAAGGTCAAAACCGAGCGGCAGTTCGCGGGCTTCACCTACGGTTACAACCATCCGCTGTTCGCCCAGCGCGTGCATGACCTGCTCAGCGTCGTCTCGTATGTGAAGGGACACAAAGAGAAGCCGCAACAGGTGCATCTGGTGGCCCTCGAGGGGGCGGGCAAATGGGCCGCCGCCGCGGCACTCGTCGCCGGCCAGGCCGTCGATCGCTCGCTGCTCGACCTCGGCGGCTTTCGCTTCCAGAAGCTGACGGCCTTCGACGACGCTGATTTTCTGCCCGGGGCCGTCAAGTACGGCGACCTTCCCGGCCTCGTCGGACTACTCGACCCGCAGCGCGTGCACGATGTGACCGGCCAGAGCGCCGCCACAGCCCTGCAAGCCTTGCTGAAGTAGCCAAGCCGCGAGCATGGTATCCGCCAGGTTCGTGTGCCCTTGCGCTAGCGTTTCGGCTTCGCAAACACATGATCGAGCGCGGCACACACATCAAGCCGCGGATAGCTACGCCCGCTCGCCTTGTCTGCCACGCTCACGCCGGTCCGCTGCATAATCGCCAGCAGGGCCTCGCTGAGCGTGGGGCCATCCTGGCGCCAGTCATAGCCCGCCTGCTCGACGGCCTCGCGCAGCAACATCGCCGCCCCGCAGGCGATCGCGTTCGACGAGCTGGTCGCCGCGGCAGGCACGACCAGATCGACCTTGGCGTGCCGATCCAGATACACCTCGTCCGCGCTGCTCCGCACCGCCCCAATCGCAAAGCAATTCGGCTGACAGGCAGGCCAGGATATGCCGTTCGTGAAATTGTGGTTGCCCGTGGGAGCACTAACCCAGATATTTTTCGCACGCAAGGCGGCAAGCGGCCCGTCGATCGGTGTTGCGACGGGCATGTCGTGCGCGAGGTCGTCGACCGGCGCAAGGTTCACGGTCGTAATCCGATACTGGACGTGGTGCTGCACAATCCACTCCAGCGCCGCGCCGAGCGTCTTGCCGTCGGCCACCTTGCAGTGACAACACTCCAGGCCGCGAATAATGGCCACCTGGTTGTTGTAGGCCACCCCCAGCTTTCCCTGATAGTTGAGCGACGAGGGCATGCCGATCGTCGAGCCGTGGTAGCCGCGTCCTTCGTGCTTCGGGTCATTGTCGCCGTCGACGCTGTCGTACTGCACGAGCACTTTGGAGACCCCCTCGACGGGCGTGTTCCACTCGGGCATTGCTGGTCGGCAGCCGTCGTCGACCAGCGCCAGGGTCTGTCCTTTGCCAAAGCTGAGTCGAGCCGCGTATTTTTCCCAGGCGTCGAGTATGCGCGCGTGGCGAAACTCCTTGGCCGCATACGGTTCGCCGGCGCTGAGCGTCGACCGCGGGGCCAGCCACGTTGAACCCATGATGGCAGCCGCCGCGCGGAGCCAATCGCGACGCGAAACCCGGGCAGCGGAGAACGATAATAGCATCACAAGCACTCTGGAATAGGAAGCGAAGGCCCTCGGTGGGCAACTTGACACACCCCTCGAGCCTATCGAGAATCGAGCCTCTCACCCACCATACGACCGTCGCGTCGACGAGTCAAATGACGCGCGGATGCGTATCCGCGCCGGGGGGGCTCGGGCTCGAACGGCTCTGCGAGTGCTCGCTTGTCTGCTACCACGCAGGAATTTACCGACGTCGCCTGCACTGCCTGCGGTTGTGTGTGTGACGACCTGCGCGTGAGCGTCATCGACAATCGCCTCGCCAGCTTTACGCCCGATTGCCCCTTGGCCGAGCGTTGGTTTCAATCGGTCGAGGCCGCGAGCGCCGCCGAAATACAAATCGCCGGTCGCCGCGCATCGCTCGACGAGGCGCTCGAGCAGGCAGCCTCGATCTTCCACGACGCGCAGGCCCCGCTCATCTATGGCCTGTCGAGCAGCAGTACCCCAGGGCAGCGGGCCGCGATCCGACTGGCTGACCAACTCGGGGCGACCATCGACACCTCGGCCTCGACCTGTCATGGACCGTCCATCATGGCGCTGCAACGCGTGGGCGAGTCGACCTGCACGCTCGGCGAGGTCGCCCAACGCGCCGACCTGGTCGTCTACTGGGGCTCCGATCCGGCCACCAGCCATCCGCGACACATGCAGCGCTACGCCCTCGAACCCCACGGGCTATTCGTACCCGCAGGCCGCGCCGGCCGGCGGCTGATCGTCGTCGACGTCGCGCGGACCGAAACCGCCGAGCGGGCCGATCAGTTCGTGCACATCGCCCCCCAAAGCGACTTTGACGTGCTCTGGGCGTTGCGGGCCTTGGTGAACGGCACTGACCTCGAAGCCACGCAGGTCGGCGGCGTGGCACGCGAGCAGCTCGCCCAATTGGCCACCCTGCTCAAAGAGTGCCGCTGCGGCGTGTTCTTTTTTGGACGCGGGCTAACCGCCGGACCCACGGCCCATGCGAATGTCGAGGCGCTGCTGGAACTGACGCGCGAACTCAACGCCTTCACGCGGTTTTATGCCCGGCGAATGCGCATCTACGGCGACGTGGCTGGCGCCGACATGGTGCTCTGCTGGCAAACCGGCTATCCGTTCAGCGTCAACTTGGCGCGTGGGTATCCGCGTTACAACCCAGACGAGTACAACGCCGACGGCTTGCTGACGCGCGGCGAAATTGATCGTTGCTTGCTCGTCGGCACCGATGGCGTCGATACGCTCTCGCCGGCCGCGCAGCGCGCGCTGGCCAAGCTGCCCACCGTGCTCGTCGGCCATCCGAAAGGCCAACTCCCCTTCACCCCCACGGTGAGCATTCCGACCGCCATTTACGGCATCCACCTCCCCGGCACGGCTTATCGCATGGACGAGGTCCCCATCCCGTTGCGGGCCATGCTCACGTCACCGCTACCGTCCGACGCCGCGGTCCTCGATCAGCTTGGGTCATTGCTCCGCGCGCGACGGACCCCCGAGCAAGGCTAGC
>CAZZBK010000068.1:0-1166 GCA_964652155.1 uncultured Planctomycetaceae bacterium
GCGCTCCAGGAGCGAATCGCCTCGACCAATAAGGGGGCCATCACGAGCGTGCAAGCCGTGTACGTCCCGGCCGACGATCCGACCGACCCCGCCCCGGCGACCGCGTTCGGTCAGCTCGACGCCTTCTTGTACCTCGAACGTTCGATCTCGGAGAAGGGTATTTATCCGGCCGTCGATCCGCTCGCGTCGTCGAGCCGTATTCTCGATCCGCAGTACGTCGGCGATCGTCACTACAATGTGGCTCGCCGCGTGCAGCGCACGCTGCAACGCTACCGCGAGTTGCAAGACATTATCGCCATTCTCGGTATCGATGAATTGAGCGAGCAAGACAAGCAGGTCGTGCACCGCGCTCGCCGCATGGAACGCTTCTTGTCGCAACCGTTCTTCGTCGCCGAAGTGTTCACCGGCAAAGCGGGTGAGTACACCTCGATCGACGACACGATTCGCAGTTTCGAGGAGATCGCCGACGGCAAGTGGGATCACCTGCCCGAGAGCGCGTTCATGTACGTCGGCCCGATCGAGCAGGCCGAAGAGCAATGGAAGAAGTCGACGAAGAAATAAGAAGTGCCAAGTGCTAAATGCTAAGTGATAAATTAATGGCAGTCTCAGTTATCGTTCCGATCACTTGTGTTTCGCTTGTCACATTCTTCATTTATCATTTATCACTTTTCATTTAGCACTCTTCTCCATGTCCGACTCCCACGTTTCTAATCACGACTTGCAATGCGTCATCGTCACTCCCGAGGCGACCGTCCTCGAAGGGGTCGCCGACTCGGTCGCGGTCCCGTTGTTCGACGGTGAAATGGGCATTTACCCTCAGCACGCACCGCTCATCGGCCGCCTCGGCTATGGTGAGCTGCGGATCAGTCAAGCCGGCAAGCTGCAACGCTTCTACATCGATGGTGGCTTCGTGCAGGTTACGGGTTCGCTGGTCTCGGTCCTGACCGGCCGCGCCGTGCCGGCCGAGAAAATCGATGCCGCGGTGGCCAACGAGCAGCTTACGGCTGCCAAGGCCAAGCCGGCCCATACGCCCGAACTGCTCGCCATCCGTGATCGGGTCGTCGCCCAAGCTCGGGCACAAATCCACGTTGCCCAAAAGGCTCGCTAGTCGCTCTGACCATGGCCTAAACACGCTAGCAGCGACGGCCTAAACACGCTAGCAGCGA
>CAZZBK010000068.1:1266-31361 GCA_964652155.1 uncultured Planctomycetaceae bacterium
GGCCTAAACACGCTAGCAGCGACGGCCTAAACACGCTAGCAGCGATATCTTCTCTTGTCGAATTCCCCCTAATCGGGTACATGATTAGTCTGGCCGCATTCGATCGCGGCTCGCATTGGAATACGCGCGTCAGGAGGACGCCATGAGCAGTTTGAAGCAACGCATGGTTAGGGATGGCCATCTGGGCGGATATATTCCCGGCGGCGACCCAGGCACTTGGTGTCCGCATCTCTGGCGTTGGGTCGTCGAGCGGCTTGGTATCGAGTCGGTGCTCGACGTCGGTTGTGGCGAAGGGCACTCGACCCGCTTCTTCAGTCAACTCGGCTGCGAGGTTCTCGGCGTCGACGGCTGTCAAACGGCCATCGATAACAGCGTCGTCCCCGGCCATGTCACGCTCCATGATTTCTGCCAAGGACCGCTGGCCAGCCCACGTTCGTTCGACCTGGTTTGGTCTTGCGAGTTCCTTGAACATGTCGATGCCAAGCACCTCCGCGCCATCCTGGGCACATTCGCCCTGGCCCGCAAAGCGATCATGGTCACGCACGCCTTTCCCGGCCAGGAAGACGGCCATCATCATGTCAACTGCCAGCCGAGCAGCTACTGGATCCATCACATCGAGTCGCTCGGCTTCGAGTGCTCGGTGGCCACGACGCTCGACGCCCGGCACGTGACCCTCGCCGACTACCCGGGCATCAATCACTTTGCCCGCAGTGGCTTGTTGTTCCTCCGCAAGGAGACGAGCCTCGCGAGTCAACAAAGCTGGCTGCCATCGTCGTGGCGCGAGCGGCTGGTCGATTATCGAATCAACTGGGCGTTCCGGTTTTCATCGGCCTATCGGGCCCAAAAGCGTCGCCGCCGCGCTCAAAAGCGGCTCGCCGCCCAGCAGCGAGTCGACGCGCCCCACGAGCGTGTCGCACCGTAAACATCGACCACGATGGAATCGCGAGTGCCATGCTCACGTCTGCGTGAGCATGTGCCTTTGAGCAGAGTCACACTGCTCGGGGTCATAGTAGCCGATGAAAATCAACTCGGCTTGCGCGCTTGCCAGCCGTAGCTCTCGTAGCGGTAATCGAACGCATTGCCGCGACAACTCACGACGCCATACGCCTCGGCGTCGCCGTGAACAGGTCCCTTCCACCACAAGCCGCTCACCGCGCCCGACTGGATGTGTACCTGATGCGCGACCTCGATCCGCTCGCGCACGTGGCCGTGACCGCTGAGCACCAACCGCACGTTATGCGGCTTCAAGAGTTTCTGCACCTGCGGGCTGTTGGTGATCAGGGCCTTGGGTCCCAGCGGCTTTTCCGGTCCCAGGCTCACCTGGTGCCATGTCGAGTAGAACGGAATATGCGTGACGATTACGATCGGACGCTGGCGGCCGACGTGTTCCAGGTCCTGCTTCAACCAATCGAGCTGCGCGTCGTCGATTCTCCCGTAGTAATCGTGCGAAATTGAATTGAGGCCGATCGAGTCGAGCAGAATGAAATGCCAGCCGCGATGGTCGAAACTCCGATACGTGCGACCTTGCCCATAACGGTCGGCAAAGATGCGCTTGCCATAGTCGACGTGATCGCGGGCCAGTTTGGCGGTGGGCGACCAACCGGCGACATCGTGGTTGCCGATCGTATGATGCACGGGCAACTCAAGTGTCTTGAGGCTCTCGTCGAATAGTCGCCATTGTTGCCCAATGCGATCATGATCGACGGCCAGGGCATCCATGATCAGGTCGCCGCCGGTGATGACGAAATCGGGGCGCGGACTCAAGCGGTTGACGTGCTCGATGCACTGCCGGAAGCCATCAGCCGCGCCGAGTTCGCTTTGCACGTGCATGTCGGTGAGGTGCGCGAACGAGAAGCTCTCGGCAGGCGTGTCTTGCGCCGCGAGCGGCCCACTGGCAAAGGCGGCGAGCGAACTTTGCAACAGCGCGCGGCGCGATAAGATCAACGACATCTCGGCAATCTCCGCTTACTTGAAGAGTTTTAGAAAATCGTGCAACGCCACGTCGACCGCCTCTTGCTGACGCTGGTAACGCGACGCCTGCTTGAGCTTGTGCTCGAACACATGCAACACCTTGGTGTCGCGCTCCCAACGCTCGGCCAGCGCAACGAACACCACTCCGTCGAGGTCGGCTGGCGCTTTGGGGCCTAGGTGTCCGGTAATCGAGAGTGACAACTCGGCGTCCTGGGTCCGCCGCAACACACCCAACGCCATGCTGCGGGCGACCGGCTCGCTGACCGCCGTGTACATGTCGATTTCGCTCGCTGGGATGCCCAGCCAGTGCTCTTTGACCCAATCGCGGTAGGTGACCGCCGAGCCGCACAGCCACTCCGAGATGCCTGGTACGCGCGCCAAGGTCGCCGAGATCAGCCCGGCCGTGCAGCTTTCGGCCAACACGAGCCGCCGCTGCTCGCGTTTGAGTCGTGCGGCGACCTGCCGAGCCGACACCATCAGGTTCATGGCTGGGTTACCGGTGTGTCAGGGTTAGCTTGACGGCGCGGCCTCGGGCGGAGCTTCTTCGCGCGGCACGCGGACGATCGCCGCCAGCGTGTCTCCCTCGTCGAGCGACATGATCTTCACGCCTTGCGTGTTGCGGCCAATCACGCTCATATCGCTCACCTTGACCCGTTGAATCTTGCCGCGGGCGGTCATCATGAGCACTTCGTCCTGATCGATCACCGAGCAAATGCCGACCACGGGACCGTTGCGGTCGGTGGTCTTGATGTCGCGCAAGCCTTTACCGCCGCGGCGTTGCGTGCGGTAGCGACGACCGGAGCTATCAGCGTCGTCGTCCGCTTCCGGCTCGGTTTCGACCGGAGGCGTTTCGATCGTTTCGTCGTCACCCACGTCGGCCACTTGGACCAGCGCAGGGTCGTTGGGCCCAAAGGGGGTGCGTTTGCCGTAGCCGTTTTCGCAGGCGGTCAGCAAGGTCGCGTCGGGGTCGGCGACCACCATCCCCACAAGCCGATCGGCCTTGGTGAGGTTGATGCCTTTGACACCGGTCGAGTTGCGTCCCATCGCACGGGCGTCGGCCTGGCTGAAGCGGATGGCCATGCCCAGGGCGGTCGACAAGATGATCTCGTCGCCTGTCTTGGTGATGGCGACATCGACCAGTTCGTCGTCGTCGCGGAGATTGATGGCGATGATGCCGGTCTTTTTCGGCCGGCCGTATTGTTCGAGCGGCGTCTTTTTCACCAGCCCGCGGCGCGTGGCCATGATGAGATAATGCTCAGGCTCGGCGAAATTACGTACAGCCTTACAGGCCGCGACCTTTTCACCTTCGCCCAGGTTGAGCAGGTTGACGATGGCGCGTCCGCGGCTCTCGCGTCCCAATTGGGGCAAGTCGTACACTTTCTGCCAGAAGACCTTGCCGCGATTGGTGAAGAACAGCAGGTAGTCGTGCGTGCTGGCGGCGAACAGGTGCTGGATCGGGTCCTCGTCTTCGCTCTTGGCTCCCTTGATCCCCTTGCCGCCGCGGCGTTGCGCCTCGTAGGTGCTCACGGGCGTGCGTTTGATGTAGCCCTGATGCGAGATGGTGACCACCATGTTCTCTTCGGTGATCAGGTCTTCGAGGTCGATGTTGCCCAGCTCCTCGCCGCTGATTTCGGTGCGGCGATCGTCACCGTACTTGCGGCGAATCTCCACCAGGTCGTCGCGAATGATCTGCAGCATGTGCTTCTCGTCGGAGAGGATCCGCAGGTATTCGGAGATCTCGTTGAGCAGCTCGTTAAATTCGTTGCCGAGCTTTTCTTCTTCCAGGTTGACCAACTGACCGAGCGTCATCCGTAGGATGGCGTCGGCCTGCACGGCGGTCAGAGTGTATGACTCGCGATCGCCGCGCTCTTTCTGGAAGAGATCGAAGCCGCCATCGCCCAAGGCGCGACGCATCATGGCGGACGGACACTCGATGGTCATCAACCGCGTTTTGGCCTCGGCCTGGGTCTTGGACGTGCGAATCACGCGAATCACTTCGTCGATGTTTGCGTACGCCAGCAACAGCCCCTCGACCGTGTGCTTGCGTTGCCGAGCTCGAGCCAACAGGAATTGGGTGCGGCGGCGAATGACGATCACCCGATGGCGGATGAACTCGTCGAGCATGTCCTTGATGCTCAACATCCGCGGCTTGCCGTCGACCAACGCCAAGAAGATGAGCGAGAACGTGTCTTGGAGCGGCGAGAACTGGTAGAGCTGATTGAGCACCACTTCGGCGTCGCCGTCGCGCTTGATGTCGATAATTAACCTGACCGGCTCTTTCAGATCGCTCTCGTCGCGAATGCCCGAGATCCCCTTGATGCGGTCCTCGTTGACCAACTCGGCGATGCGTTCGACGATTGGGTCGCGAGACTTTTGGTAGGGAATTTCGTTGACGACGATCCGCTGCCGGTTCTTGCCCACATCTTCGATGCGCGCGCGGGCCCGCAGGGTGATGGTGCCGCGACCGGTGTAATAGCCGCGCCGGATACCGCTGCGACCGCAGATAATGCCGCCGGTCGGGAAGTCGGGACCCGGCAGGATTTCCATGATCTCGTCGATCGACGTGTCTGGTTCGTCAATGAGTCGGATCAGGGCGTTGCAGACTTCGGTCAAATTGTGCGGCGGAACACTGGTGGCCATGCCCACCGCGATGCCGTTGGCACCGTTGACGAGCAGGTTCGGAAACTTGCTCGGCAACACCGTGGGTTCGAGCCGCTTCTCGTCGTAGGTGGGGATGAAGTCGACCGTGTCGAGCTTCAGGTCCTCCATCATCATCGCCGACATCGGCGACATGCGGGCTTCGGTGTATCGCATTGCGGCCGGAGGGAGCCCGGCGATCGACCCGAAATTGCCTTGCTTGTCGACGAGCGTATAGCGCATGTTCCAGTCTTGCGCCATGCGGACGAGCGTCGGGTAGATCACGCTCTCGCCGTGCGGGTGATAGTTGCCGCTCGTGTCGCCGCTGATCTTGGCGCACTTGACTCGCGACGCGCCAGGCGTGAGGTTCAGGTCGTTCATCGCAACCAGGATGCGTCGCTGCGAGGGCTTGAGCCCGTCGCGCACGTCGGGCAAAGCCCGGCTGACGATGACGCTCATGGCGTATGTCAGATAACTATTCTTGAGCTCCTGCTCAATGGCGATATCAATCAGTTTGCCTTCGACGACGGGGGACAGGCTGCCGTCTGCCGCGCCTTCGTCGATCGGCTCGTTGTCATCATTATCAGAAGCCAACACCAACTCCTTTCGGTCTCAAAAACCATCCCCGGCCGAACACAGCCAGAGGAGCCCAAGCGCCAGCGGCGATTGGGTCGCAGCGACGTCGGAGCGGGCCCCGAGCGTCACCGGCCAAGCAGCCATCACTATAGCCGATCAGGGTCGTTTACTCTAGCGGCTCGGGCGAAACCGTGCCGATCGCAAGTTTAAGTAAATAAATGACTTGCGAAACGACTTTTTGCGGCGCGCACAAGCCAAGTGCAGCCCTGGATGGGGCTCGTTTTTACACCCCGATCAACGCCTCGGTTGAGACTCCGTGGGCTCAACAAAAGAGGGTCCGCACCGGAGTACGGACCCTCTCAAAACTCAGCTCGATATCGGCCGACACGCGACACTTACTTGCCGCTGGCAAAGCGGAAGATGCGCCCGTTGACGGTCATGAAGTAGACATCGCCCGTCTCGTCCTCTCCAAACGACATGACCGGCGCGGTGTTGCCGGCGATCGAGTGGTTGGCGGTGACCCGCTTCGCGGCGTCGTCGTACTTGAGCGCCCAGAGCTTGCCGGTGACGTAGTCGGCGTACACATACAGACCACCAAGTTCTGGGACGCGTTTGCCACGGTAGACATGCCCGCCGGTCACGCTCTTGCCGATGTCGTGGTGATACTCCCAAATCGGCTCGACGAACTCAGCGCGGGGCGCCGAGCCCTCGCTCTTGAAGCGATGCATGCCTTCGCGCAGGTTCCAGCCGAGGTTGTCACCCTTGCGGACGATGTTGATTTCTTCCCAAATATCTTGGCCAACATCGGCGGCCCAGCAGGCACCCGTGAGCCGATCGAACGACAATCGCCAGATGTTCCGCACGCCGTAGGCCCAAATCTCGCCCGCCGCGCCACTCTTGCCCACAAAAGGGTTGTCTTTCGGAATGGCGTAGCCGAGTCCGGCGTCTTTGCGATCGACATCGATGCGCATGATCGAACCGAGCAGCGTGCCGAGGTTTTGACCGTTGCCGTGCGGGTCGTTGGCCTTGCCGCCGTCGCCCAGGCCGATGTACAGGTAACCATCGGGACCGAACGCGATCGTGCCGCCATTGTGGTTCCAATACGGCTGCGCGACCCGCAGCAGTTCTTCTTCGCTGCTGGCCTCGACCAGATTCGGATTATCCTTCGACACGCGAAACCGCGACACGACGGTCGTGTGCGGCGTGTCGGTCGTGTTGTAGAAGGCAAAACACTGACCGTTCTCCTTGAACTTCGGGTGGAAGCAAAAGCCCAGGAACCCTTCTTCGTTCTCATTGTCGGCGTAGCGGGTCTTTTTGCTCAGATCGAAGAACAGCTTGGCCTGCGAGGCCTGCGGGTCGTTCGGAAGCACGAACACCTTTCCCTTTTGCGAGGCAATGAACACGCGGTTCGAACCGTCGCCGGCGTGGGTCAACACGATTGGGCGATCGAATTCGATTTCCTGGTAAACATGCTCCGGCTTCACGGCCAGCGGCGACGTGTCGACATTCGAGGGATTGTTCGAGACCCACGAGATCGGCGTGAGCGTGCCGGCGGTCATGTCGGGGACGAGAATCTGCCCCGCCTTGGGATGGATGCAGATATCGGCCGCGGCCTTGAACTGCTTGCTGATCTGCTGCGCCGGCGCTTTGCCGCCGCGGAGCACCGAGACCTCGCCAGTCTTCCACTGCGAGAGATAAACATTGCCGTCCCAATCGCGGGCCAGGCCATCGGCACCGGGGAAACCGTCGGCGATCTTGGTCAACGAGCCGTCGGCAATTTTGAGGCAGTGCAGCTCGCCCGAGCCAAAGTCGGCGAGCAGCAAATGATCGGGACCGTCCATCAACAGGCCGTTGGGCGTTTTGACCGCCGGGTTCTTGCTGTCGATGACGGTCGTCACCTTGCCGCCTGGGGCAATTTTGTACACCGCGCCAGCGCCCCCTTGCAGGTCGCCGCTGTCGGTCACATACAAGTTGCCGGCCGCGTCGACTTCGATGTCGTTCAAAAACTTCGGCGCGACGGGGAATGCCTCGGGAGCCGCAAGCACGCTCGACTTGCCATCGAGCGAGATCTTCAGCACCTTGGTCTTGTCGGTCACGTACAGCGAGTCGCCGCTGAGCACAATCCCCTTGGGGTCGTTCAGATTGCCGACGAGCGTCGTGCGTTTCGCCTTCTCAAACACCGCGACCGAACCGTCACCATCTTTGTTGAACTCACCGATGACGGTGACGAAAATCTTCAGATCCGCGCTGATCGCGACCGACTCCGGATTCAATAAATCCTTGAACATCGGCGGCACGGCGGTCTCTTGGGCCGCGACCGTCGTGGCCAGCAGCGACAGAACACTACCAAGGCGCGCGACACCGCGCACGCAACGAGACAAAAACATGAGCAACTCTCCGGCGGGATAAATAGCACTCAGGGGTCAATAATCGTGCCCAAACTATAACCGCCCGAACCCCGCAGGTGAAGGATTCAGCTAGATACCAGCGGGAAATAAGGATGTGGGATGACACCAGAGCACGAGCGCGCATGCGCTTTCCCAGAGCCGGTCCGTCTCGGACCTAGCGTGTCAGGCCGCGCGGCTGGGTCCACTGCGATCCAAGCACCCCACGCGGGGCCTTCCGCCGTGCGTCAGGTCGAGTACACCCAACGACCAAGCAGCCGGCTCGGGATGAGCAGGGCGATCACCCAGCCCGCGGGCCAAATACCTCCGACGGCAAAGACCAACACCGCGTCGAGCACGATCAGCGAGAGCAGCGCATTCTTGACCGCCGCTTGCACGCGTGCGGCCGATGGTTCGATGACACCCCACAGGCAGCGGTAGCCGATCGACGCGCCGAGCAACAGCCACATGATCAGCCAGCGCTCGCCGAGTTGATTGGCATAGGGAAACCGGCGCGTGAAATACGCCTCGCTCGGGTCCCAGACGGGCGTCCACCCTAGGGTGATCAAGCCGAGCACAATAACGGTCGTGGCCAACGCGAGGTGCAGTGGCTTGCTCTCGGTGGCTTCGCTGCGCGAGTACCAGGTGATGCCCGCAATGTACACGCCCATCCCCAGTGCGAGCACCAAGCCCACGTTCGACCATTCGCCGACGGTACTCATGGCCATCAGGATATTGAGCGCGCGGCAGCTCCCCATCGCGAGGGTGGCCAGCGGCGTGCTCTTGAGCCAGGCGTTGTAAGCAATGATCGCGCCGGCGAGCACGACCGAGGTCGCTCCGGTGAGCCAGGTACCGCTCAGCGAGCCGGCGACGTAAGCCAGTCCGCAGCCGACGACGAGCAATTGGTAGCCGATCAAAAAAGCGATGCGTCGCTGCACGCGGCCGCTGGGGATCGGTCGCCACGGTCTCTCGCGCGCGTCGATCTCGGCGTCGTAGGCATCGTTGAGCACCATGCCGGCCGTGTACAGGCAGCCCGACGCGAGGCCGAGCACCGCCAGTTGCAACGCACTGAACCCATGCCAGGCGGCGAACACGTAGCCCATCGCAACGTCCGACAACGCGGTGAACACGTTGGGCAATCGAAACAACTGCAAGTAGGCCAGGCCGCGTGACATGCTAATTCCAGGGGATATTGAGCCGGCGCATGATCGTGGTGATGTACTCATACGCCTCGCGGGCCGCCGAGTCGGGGTTCTCGATGTACGGGTACAGCTCGATCGTAATGAAGCCGTCGTAGTTCGTCTGGGCGATCGCGGCCAGTGTGGCCTCGAAGTCGATCGCGCCGTGGCCGGGGATCAAATGCCGATGCACGCGCGTCGCGGCGATGTCTTCAAAGTGATAGTGCCGCGTGTACTTGGCCATGTCGGCCACCCAGTTCTGCGGATCTTCACTAACGCAGAACGCATGGCCGATGTCGAAATTCAAGCCGACCCACGGCGAGTCGATCCGCTCCATGAAGCGCAGGAACTCGCCAAACCGCTCGATGAGCAACTCGGGCTCGGGCTCAATCAGCAAGCCGACCTCAACTTCCTCGGCCACCTCGATGCACGGCATCAACTCTTCATAGAACAGATCGGCGGCCGCGTCCCAGGATTGGCCCTGGGCGAGCGGTCCGCCCGGCTCGGTTTGCAAGTTCCGCGCGCCAATATCTTTCGCCAATCGCAAGGCCCGCTTGGTATGCTCGCGGCGAATGGCCCGGTAGTTCGGGTCGGGCTCGATCCACGACGGGTGCCAGTAGGGCTGACGAGGGTCGGCCACCGCATTCATCATGAAGCCGTTGACATTCGAGACCTGCAGCTTGTGCTGCGCCAGACATTCGCGGATCGCCTGTTTGCGTTCGGGCAACAGCCCGGCTGGCCAGGCATGAGGCACGTCGGCGAGCACTTCGATGCCCGAGAACCCGATCGACGCGATCCGGCGGATCGTCTCTTCGATCGAGAAGTTCATGTAGGCGTTGGAACTGAAGGCGAGTTTCATGAGGAGGGGTGAGAGGTGTGGGACGAGGGATGTGAGACGACGTTAGCGAGCGCATGTAGGGTACGCACCCCGTGCGTACCAGCCCCGAAATCAAGCGAGAATGACGGAAAATGGTACGCACGGGGTGCGTACCCTACGGTATCTAATTTATCACTTATCACTTCGCATTTAACACTTTTTTTATTGCGCGGGTCAATCGACGAGCTTGAAACGGTACTGCCAGCGGATCGTGCCGGGGCCCGCGTGCGCCGTCGTGTCGACCCGATAGCGAATTTGATCTCCGAATCGCTCCAACACAAGCGGAGCAAACGGAGCCGAAAATTGATGTTCTCCACCGAGTCGATCGACAAGGTCTGGCATTTCTCCGTTGTGTTTCTGCAACGAGAGCATGTCATAAGTACTGACTAACGAACCGGCTTGGCCTCGAATGCGGCAGGCGACATCAAAGGTCAACTCATTGTGCTCGGCCGAGGCCTCGATGCTCAGCGACCAGTGACTGTGGCCCGCCATGCCAACGCCCAGCAATACTTGCGATTGGGGACGACACTCGATGTGCCACTGTTGCAGCGGCGGGCTCGCTGGCCAAAGTTCCTCGCTGGTCCCCTCGACCGAAACGAGCAACGGCTTAAACGTTTCTCCGTCGCGCACATAAATCGTGTGCTGGCCACGATCGCCAACGCGGCGCACCACAACGCGCCACGAGCGAGCTTCAATTACCGCCTCTTTCGCGCTCACTCCTGATGCACCTCTTGCCCCACGCGCCAGCGGAGCACGGCCTCCAGAAACCCCTGGATGTCACCGTCCAGTACGCTCTGGAAGTGCGTCGCGCCATAGCCGGTGCGGGCGTCTTTCACACGCTGCTCGGGATGCTGGAAGTAGTTGCGAATCTGCGAGCCGAAACCGGTCTTGGCCTGCGATTGGTACTTGGCCGCCTGTTCGTTCTCGCGCTTCTCGTCTTCGATTCGAGCCAGTTTGGCGCGGAGCATTTTGTAGGCCAAGGCCCGGTTCTTGTGCTGGCTCCGCTCGTTCTGGCATTGCACGACCGTGTTGGTCGGCAAGTGCGTGAGGCGAATGGCGCTCGAGGTCTTGTTGACGTGCTGGCCTCCCGCGCCGCTGGCGCAGAACACGTCCTCGCGGACCTCGTCCGGCTTGATCTCGATCTCGGCGTCGTTGTTGATCTCGGGCGAGACGTCGACCGCCGCGAAGCTGGTCATCCGCTTGCCTTCGGCGTTGAACGGGCTGATGCGCACCAGGCGATGGTAGCCAGTCTCGCCTTTCAGATAGCCGTAAGCCATTGGGCCGCGAATGGCAATCGTCGCGCTGGCAATGCCCGCCTGCTCGTTGTCCTGACGTTCGAGAATCTCGACGTCGTAGTCATGCTTCTTGGCCCATTGCATGTACATCCGCATGAGCATCTCGGCCCAGTCGTTGGCGTCGACGCCACCGTCGCGCGGATTGAACGAGATGATCGCGCCCGCCGAGTCGTGCGGTCCGCTGAGCAGCGAACGCAATTCCACGTCGGCCAATAGCGTTTCGAGCTTGTCGAGCGCGGGCAAAACCTCGGCTGCCAGCGATGGGTCGTCGTCCCCCATCTCGATCATCACGTCCACATCGTCGATCTGTTGCGTGAGTTCGCGCAGCGGGCGCAGGACCAGCGTCAGCTCTTTGAGCTCCGCAAGGACCGCTTGCGCTTTCTCCTGATTGGCCCAAAACTCACCCGTGGCCCGCTGGGCCTCAATGGCCGCAAACCGCTCTTCTTTATGAGCGTAGTCAAAGACCGTCCCGCAGTTGAGTGATCCGCTGACGCATATTCCGGGCACGATCGATCAGTTCACGTTCCATGAGACTCGGGCTCCTCGACTTACGGACTTCAACTCGATGAGTGGCCCCGACAACTCGTTAGTCGGGGTCGCGAATACGACAAGCGGCGAAGCGAGCGACGACCCGACTCCCGCTTGTGGCTGCGCCACCCGGACAACAAGTTGTCAGGGCTACCCAGTGTGACGAGTCATTATATCGACCAACCCTGTCGGCGACGAGGTGCTGGCGCGGGGCGGTAAATCTTGCCGGATTTCACTCTCTTTCGCGACTCCTATTCAAGGGCTGAATCGGCACAACCGATACAAGCGACAAGCTCCGTATTCTCGGACGCCCGGCGTTGCTAGCAGCCGCGGCCGAGACACACTCGCTGGGCCGAAAATGCTGGCACGATAGGGTTACTATCATGGCGAAGTCTATTTCTCGACTGCGTGCCCTCCTCCGCGGAGGAACCTTACCGGCTCATGTCACGCTGGCCGTGGTGCTCGGCTTGTTGGCCGGTGTCACGACCGGCGGCAATTTGACCTTTGTCGTGCTGTTGTTGCTCGCGGCGCTCGTGAACGTTCACGGGCTCACGTGGCTGGGGGCCTGGTGCAGCGGTTTGTTCCTGGTCACCGCGTTGCATAACATCTGCCGCTCGGTCGGCTTTGCGCTGCTCGATGAGCTGGGACTCTCGGGTTTCGTGGCCTTGCTGGGCGATCATCCGCTGCTCGTGCTGCTCGATTGGGATCGTTACGTGCTGGTCGGCGGCGTGACCCTGGCCATCATCCTCGCCGTCCCTGCCGCCAAAGCGGCGCATGGCATCGCCTCGGCCCGGGCGCGCAAGTCGATCGAAGCGTTGCCCCCCACCGTTTGGTTGCGCCCTTGGGCCAGCCTGATCGTCCCCGTGCTCGCCATTCTGAGCGTGCTGTTTCCTTGGGCGCTCATGGAGCGGCGCCTCGCGGATCGGCTGTTGCACGAGTTGGCGGTGCTTATCGATGCCGACGTGACCGCGGCCGAGACGAACGTTTCGATCTGGACCGGGCAGTGGATCTGTGACGACATCCAAGCCGTGCGGCGTGAAAATAAGGCCGATACGCTCTTTCGCATTGCTCGGCTCGACGCCCAGGTCGACGTGTCGGAGTTGCTGCGCGGACGCTTGAACATCCAGAGCGCCAAGCTGATTGGCCTCGACCGCTTGTCGGCGGCGGGGACGAGCCGGTTGCCTCTGTCGCTGCCCCACGAAGGACAGCAGCCGCAAATTCAACAGTACCTGCAAGGCTGGTCGCAGGAGTCGGTGCGACTGTCGTGGGTGAGTGCCCTGATCGGTGCACTCGACCGGATCAGCTCGACGCCGCCGCTGGCCTCCGATGCCCGGCCCATCTCGCTGCTCAATTTGCTCGAACACCATGGCCGACTGGGACAAGAGCGGAGCACGCTCGGGCATGTCGCGCCGCGACTGGTGGTTCGCAACGTCCAGATCGAAGGGCTGAGCCGCGACTGGGGGCTGGGACACAAATCGACCGTGGAATTGGATCGCTTCAGCAATGAGCCCGCGACGGAAAACGCGCCGACGATCGTCAAGGTCCGCGCGCCTGAGGTGTCGGCTGAAATGGCCATCGCGCTCAACTGGCACAAGCCAGGCGAGCGGCATCGCCTCGCGGTGCGAGCCGCCGATTTGCCCCTCACCGAGATCATCGACCCGGTTCGTGCAGCTCAACGGGTGATCGTGCATCGCGGGCTGGTCACGATCGAAGGCACCGGCTGGTTCGATCAGCAGCGACTGTACCTGCCGCTCTCCGTCGAGATCGGTCAGCTTTCCGCACAACTGGTCGGGACCGCGCCGCTGGGCGAACTGCATCCAGATTACTGGACCCGGGGACTCCGCGAGCTGGGAGGCTTGCGTACCGAATGCTCCTTGACGGGTCCGTGGTCGGCGACTCAGGTGCAGTTCGACCTCGCCGAGGTCGTCAGTCAATTCAAGCATCAGTTGCGTAGCGCCGGCGCTCACGAACTGCTCGAGCAGATGGAGCGTTACCCGCGCGGCGCGCCCTCCGTGGCCACGACGAACGTCGAGCCCGTGCCGGATGAGCGACCGGTGCAACCCGTGGCAAAACCGAAAGCGGCCGAGCGCGTGATCGACACGCCGGTTACGGCCGTCACTCCGGCGAAGACATTTGCCCCGTCCAACGCTTTGACGATTTCGAATCCGGGTCACGCCGTGCAAATCTCGAATCCGTTTGTCACCAACCCCGCGTCGCAAGCAACCCACGATCCGACCCCCATCGCGGCGACGGCACCATCCCCTGCCGTGTCGCCGACTCCAGCAACCTCGATTGGTTCCGCGCATCCCGCGACCGCGCCGCGTGAGCAAGCCACGATCGCCGCGACATCGCCGATCAGTTCGGCGACCGATGTGCTTGTCCCCCCCTCGCCGCAGCGGACGACCGTGCCGCTGAACACGATGGCAACCGCGACGTCGAGCAACGTACCACCCGCACTGCCGGGCAAGGCACCGCCGCCGCCGGGGCCGATCAATTTTCAGATTGGTCCCGACCCCAGCATGTATGCCTCGCGCGGAGCGACGCGCCCCACCTCGACCGCAGTCCGATTGCCCACGCAAGGGGCGCCAAGCGGCAGCAGCATGGCCACGATCCCGGACCGTACACCGACAACGACCGGCGACTCGTCCGTGGCCGCGTCGACGCAGACCTTGTCGAACCGCTTTAGCTCGTGGTTCGGGGGCTCGACCCCCAAGGACCCGGCGGCTCCTTCCGCCTCGTCGATTCCGGCGACCGCTTCGACCCCGGCGAAGGTTTCGCCTCCGGTCGTCACGATGCCCGGCACGAACAGTCAGGTGCCGAAGGTCGCGGCCGGGCCGAAATCGACGGGCGAACGCCCCACATTGAGCCAGCCGGGCTCGCTGTTTGGCAGTCGATCGCCAAGCGAAAACGCCGCGAGTGTCGCCACCCGGCCCGCGCAGCCCGGGAACTCGACTCCGCCGGTGGATGAGCGTCCGTGGTACCAACGGATGTTCAAGTAATATCGTCAGCGACCTGCGTTGAGCGGTCCGGCTTAGCCGACGCCCCCCCTCTGGTAGCCATGCTCTCGCGACAAAGCGACGCGCCTATATCTTCTCCGCCGGTCGTCTGACTAGACTGGAGACAGGTGTCTGGGCGAGGCCCGATCTCGGTGGATCGACCGTCTCGCTGCGGACACGTCTGGCAAGCGCGGCGTACGATCATGCGTTGGACATGGCTCCTGGCGTGGGTTGGTTTGTGCCCGACGGTCGCGTCGTTGGCTCAGGCCGATGCCTTGGAGCTCGACCAGAACCGCCGTGAGTTTCGCGTGGTTGCGCCGCCGCCGACGCCGGCGACGTATGAGCTGCGGCAACAATTGGCGGCCTTGAACGCACCGCCGCAGGAAGAGTCTCTGTCGCTGCCGTTGATCTTGGCGGGGGCACAAATCCCGCTCGTGAAACATGCCCGCGGCGAGCGACTGTTGCCCGGCATGCGACACCACCTGCCCGCGACCCGGTACCTGTGGCATCGCGTGGCCTGGCGGCCTCATCACGAGGAGTTCGTGCGACGCTGCTCGACGGCCGACCACGACGACGACCGCCGCGCGCTCGTCGAATGGTGCGAGCAACACGAGCACGCCGAGTGCGCCGAGTATGTGCTGCGCGGCTTGTTGATCAAATACCAACACCAACCGCGCGCGAGCATTTATCAGTGGAGCTTGGCCCGCTGGCGAAAGTTGAGCGGCCAGCGCGTGAGCCCGTTCACCTTTGTGCCCCCGGTCGAGGGGCAATGGCACGTGCTGCTCGATACCACCGGCCATCATCAGCAGCGACATTGCAATGTCTGGGCCTACGATCTGGTCCGCGAGCGCGACGGTCGCTTTTTCGCCGGTGCGAACCACCACGAGCAGCATTTTGCCTGGCGACAGAAGGTCGTCGCCGTCGCCGATGGCATTGTCGTCGCCGCTGACGATCAGTGGAACGATAACCCGATCGGCCGCTCGGCAGCCGTCGAGCAATCGAACTATTTGCAGCTGGATTGCGGCGGTGGGGTATTTGCCTATTACGGTCATCTTTGTCAGAATTCATTGCAGGTCCGCAAAGGGGACCGTGTCCGAGCGGGGCAAAGCCTGGCCTTGGTGGGCAATTCGGGCTCAAGCGATCTGCCCCATTTGCACTTCGGCATGATGGATGCCGACGGCTTTGCGATCCGCGGCCGCTACCGGATGCAGCTCTGGACAACCGAAGGTTGGTATGCGGTCAACGGCATCGATTGGGAGGAAGGTTGGCACTTTCGCTCAGCGGAGGAGTGACAGAGAACAATGGCGCGTGTCGTGTTAGCCATGTCAGGAGGAGTCGACAGCAGTGTCGCCGCGCATCTGCTGCGCGCCGCGGGTCACGACATCGTTGGCCTCTTCATGCGCCACGGCAACGAGCCCGTTGAGGCCGCATGCGCCGTTGAGTCGAGCCCGGCGGCCTTGCCGATCGTTACGCCATCATCGCACAAGCAAGGCTGTTGCAGCGCCAGCGACGCGGCCGACGCGCGACGCGTGGCCGACCGGCTCGACATCCCGTTCTACGCACTCGACTTTTCCGACGAGTTTGGCCAGATCATGGATTACTTCACGGCCGAGTACACGGCCGGCCGCACGCCTAATCCCTGCGTGATGTGCAATAACTGGCTCAAATTCGGCAAGCTCTGCGACTATGCCGACAGCGTCGGGGCTGAGTTTGTTGCCACCGGACACTACGCGCGGCTGATCGAGAGCGACGATCCGACACACACCCCGGCCCTGTGTCGCGGCGTCGATCCGGTCAAAGATCAATCCTACGTCCTATTCGGCATCGAGCGGGACGTGCTGCACAGGGTCATGTTCCCGGTGGGCGAGTATCCCAAGGAACACATCCGATCGCTGGCCCGAGAGATCGGCCTGCGTGTCGCCGAGAAGAAAGACAGTCAGGAAATCTGCTTTGTTCCCGACGGCGACTATGCCGCCTTCGTGCGTCGTCGCCGCGGCGAGTTGGACCTCTCGGGCGACATTGTCACGGTCGAAGGGGATATCGTCGGCCGGCACGAAGGGATCGAGAACTACACGATCGGCCAGCGCAAGGGGCTCGGTGTCGCGCTGGGCGAGCCACGCTACGTGGTCGATGTCGACAGCAACTCGCGACAGGTCACCATCGGCACGCGCGCTCAACTGGCTCGAACCGAATTGATCGCCCAACGGACCAACTGGCTCGTTGACGAACCGCGCGCGCCGCTCGAATGTCAGGTGAAGATTCGCTACCAGAGCCAGGCCGTCCCCGCAACGGTCACCGCCTTGCCCGGAGGCCGCATGCACGTGCGGCTGCATGAGCCGCGCGACGGCATCGCGCCGGGTCAAGCGGCCGTCTGCTACGATGGTGACCGGGTGCTCGGCGGTGGCTGGATCGAGTCGAGCACGGTATGACCGTCGACGAGTCGCCGCTGGTCGCCGCCTGGCGGCTCTTCCACGCCGGAGATTGGCAGCAGGCCGAGACGCTCGTCGCGCCGCTGCTGCAAGCCGCGCCGTCGGCCGACGCCCTGCGCCTGCTCGCCTTGATACGGATACGACAGCAGGCCATCCCGCAAGCCCTGACGCTGATACAACAGGCCGCCCTGCTCGCGCCCCAAGATGCAGTCATTCAGACCCTGCTGGGCGACTGCCACCGCGCACTCAGCCAGTGGACCGAGGCCCGCGACGCGTATCAGACCGCCGTGCGGCTGAACCCTAATTCGTCGGGCATCCACCGCAGCCTGGGGCTGGCGCTCGTCGAACTGAAAGCGTACGCTGCGGCGGTCGAGCACTTACGCCTCGCGTTGACCGTCCACACGGATGACCTGGTCGTGCTCCGCGCCGCCGCCAAGTCGTTGCGACAGAGCGGCGCGCTAAGCGACGCCATCGAGATGAGCCAGCGCATCCTGGCGCTCGACCCCCACGACGCGGGCACGCACAACAACTTGGGCAACCTGCTCATGCTGCTGGGCCGATTCGATGAGGCCGTCGACGCCTACGATCGTTCGTTGCAATTGCGGCAGGGGCAAGCGGTCGTGCTGCACAATCGAGCCACCGTGCTGCAACGCCTCGGACGGCTCGACGAAGCGGCCGAAGGATACCGCCAGTCGCTGGCGCTGTCACCCGACTTCGTGTTGCCCAGCAGCGGCTTGTTGCTCTGCGAGCAGTATCGCTGCGGCGCGACCATCGAAGAACTCGACCAACTGCACCGCGACTGGGCACACAAGTTCACGGCTCACATTGAGCCGATCACGACACACTACGAAAACATCCGTGAACCCGAGCGCCCCTTGCGCGTCGGATTCGTGTCGGGCGATTTGGGCATCCATCCGGTTGGGCTGTTGATGGTGCGGATGCTCGAAGCCGCGCGGCAGGGCCCCGTGCAGGCGTGCTGTTTTGCCACCAAACGGTTCAACGATCCGATCCGCGATCGGTTGCAGAAAGCGGCGCATGAGTGGCACTCGGTCGACACGCTGAGTGAACCGCAGCTCGCCGAGTTCATCGTTCGCGAGCGGATCGACATCCTGGTCGACCTCACCGGCCATACGAGCGACAACCACCTGTCGCTCTTCGCGCGCCGAGCCGCTCCCGTGCAGGTCTCATGGCTTGGCTATGTTGCGCCCACGGGCGTCGAGCAAATCGATTGCTTCATTGCCGACCCACGGATGGTCACGGAGTCGCTACTGCCCCGTTATCGGCAGCGGGTCGAGCGTCTCGCCGGGCCGACGTTCTGCTACGAGTTGCCTTGCCCGCGGCCTGCGATTGCGCCGCTTCCCGCGCTTCGCAACGGGTACGTGACCTTCGGCAGCTTTAACAATTTGGCCAAGGTGAATCGGGACGTGCTGTCGACCTGGGCCGAGATTTTACGCCGCGCGCCGACGACTCGGTTGCTCATTAAGTTTTACGGACTCGACGGCCCGCGCGCTCAAACGCGCCTGCGGCAAAAATTTGCCGACGCCGGGGTCGACCCCGCGCGGATCATCTTGCACGGCGGCTCACCCTACGCACCGATGCTCGACACATACAATCAACAGGTCGATCTGGCACTCGATACGTTTCCATTCTCAGGGGGCATTACCTCGTTGATCGCTACGGCGATGGGGGTGCCGACCGTCACGTTCCCCGGCGAGACGATTGCCAGTCGGCAGACGTATGCCGTACTCGCTGCGGTGGGCTGCACCGAGACCGTAGCCCGCGATCGCGACGATTATGTGCGGCTCGCCATTGAATTCTCTCAACAAGTCGACCGGCTCGCCGAGTTGCGGCCGCGATTACGTTCCCAGTACGACGTCTCGCCGCTCGTCGACGGTCCGCGCATGGCGAGTCAATTACACGACGTCTTGCGCCGTCTCTGGCGAGAATGGTGCGCGAAAGCATGATCGACTGATTCGTCACACGGATGAGGGATGAGGGATGAAGGATGAAGGATGAAGGATGAAGGATGAAGGATGAAGGATGAAGGATGAAAACGGAGCGCTGCCGCGATAGCGTTCCGTCACTTAGCACTTAGCACTTAGCACTTAGCACTTAGCACTTAGCACTTCTCCTGGATTCTGGCCAAGAACCAAACCGCACCCGCCGCATCGACTCGTGCAACACCAACGTGTTGCCCATGTCTCAGGTTACGAAGCTAAACGAATGATGACGAAGAGCGCGGCCAAAATGAAGAGAAAATGTTTTCGGTTTTCGGTTCTCCGTTAGCCGCGACGCGGAGCGCGTCACCGTCGCAAAACCGAACCGGTCCGCGTGTTGGGTGTTGAGTTTCAGAGCCCAAGCTGGTGGTGAGTGTTGCCGGGGGTGCTGCGCGGTCGCGGTGCGTGTAGAATGGGCCGTGCTCGGATCTTTGCCACGGAGTTGCTCGCCATGCCGTTCTTGCTGCGCCCTGCTGTTTTACTGCTCGTGCTCGTTGTCCTTATCGACGGTGGGTCTTCATCTGTTGGGGCCGAGGCACCGGGGCTCGTGTCGAGCGAATTTATTTACGAACAGGCGTCGTTCCCGAGTTGTCACGCCTCGACCTTGGTCGAAACGAACGCTGGCCTGGTCGCAGCTTGGTTCGGAGGCACGCGCGAAGGGGCGGCCGACGTCGGCATCTGGCTCGCGCGTCACTCGGGCGGCTCGTGGACCGCGCCGGTCGAAGTGGCCAACGGCGTGCAAGCCGATGGCAAGCGCTATCCGTGCTGGAACCCCGTGCTGTTTCAACCCCGCTCAGGGGCGTTGATGCTGTTCTATAAAGTCGGGCCGTCACCCAGTGCGTGGTGGGGCATGTTGCGAACGAGCACCGACGCGGGCCGAACGTGGAGCGACGCGCGGCGATTGCCCAACGGCATCTTGGGACCCGTCAAGAACAAGCCCCTCGAACTCTCCGACGGCACGATCCTCTCGGCCAGCAGCGCCGAGGGACTCAGTCCCGCGCCGTCATGGCGCGTCCACTTCGAGCGGAGCAGCGACGGCGGCGCGAGCTGGACCAAGGTCGAAGTGCCGACGACACTGGATTCGCCCGGCGCGATTCAGCCGAGCATTTTGCGACACCGCGACGGCACGCTGCAAGCGGTGGGTCGCACGCGCGCCGGCAAGGTGTTTACCACCCGCTCGACCGATCAGGGGCTCCGTTGGTCGCCGCTCGATCTACTGACGCTCCCCAATCCCAACGCGGGGACCGACGCCGTGACGCTCGCCGATGGCCGTCATCTGTTGATCTACAATCATACGCCCAAGGGTCGCACGCCGCTCAATCTGGCCGCGTCACACGACGGTCGCGCATGGCTCGCCGCCTTGACGCTCGAAACCGAGCCGGGCGAGTACAGTTACCCGGCGATCATCCAGACCGCCGACGGCCGGGTCCATGCCACCTATACCTGGCGGCGGCAGCGGATCAAGCACGTGGTGATTGATCCCGCCACGTTGCAGCTCACGCCGATCGCGAGCGAACCGCGGCAATAGAACCACGAAAATCGGTCGACTTGGCGCGGAATCTGGTGTACCGTGTCGGGCGGTTGTCGGCTGAGACATCCGTGACATCAAACGGTTTGAACACAAAACGCCGCGCCGTAGGCCGCGTTCTACTTGAGGAGACATCGTGATGAAATGGTCGAGCATCGTGACGGGGTTGTGGGTGATGCTGTTGGCGACGAGCCTCATGGCCGACGACAAGTTTGTGCGCGTCGGCATCCTGGGTTTTGACAACTACCAGGGCTTGGCCTTCGCACAACTGTTCAACAACCCCAAGGCCGAAGGGGATTTGCTCGGCGTCAAGGTCACGGCGGTCTATCCGGTCGAGTGTCCCGACTATCCCGAGAGCGCGGCGCTCACGCAGCGTTGGATCGATAGCTGCGCACGCTGGGGGAGCGGCGACAACAAGGTGCTCAAGGAATATCACCCGGTGGCGATGGTCAAGTCGGTCGAAGAACTCTTGAAGAACGTCGATGCCGTGATGATATGCAGCCTCGACGGTCGGATGCATCTCAAGCAGGCCGAGCCGGTGCTCAAGGCGGGCAAGCGATTGTTTCTGACCCGTCCGCTCGCTGCGTCGCTCGCCGATGCTCGGGCGATTTTCAAGCTCGCCGAGCAAACCGGCACGCCGATGTTCAGCAGTTCGCAACATCGTTACAGCCCTGGCTTCAGCGGCATGCGTAATCATGCCGAGGTGGGCCAGGTGTTGGGTTGCGACGTGTATGGCGGCTTCGATATCAAGGGGCCCGCCGCCGACGAGTACATTCGTCCGCTGCACAGTCTGGAGACGATCTACGCGATCATGGGGCCGGGTGTTGTTTCGGTGAGCCGCACCTCGACCGAAACCGCCGAGTCCTTCACGCTGGTCTGGAAGGACGGCCGCTTGGGGACGTATCGCGGCATCAAGTCGGGCGCGGTGAAGTACAGCGCCACGGTCTTTGGCGACAAGGGGGTCTCGACCGCCGGCATCTATGGACACGGTGTCCCGGTGCAAGGGGTCGTGCCGACCAAGGACAAGTACATGGGCTACGAAGGCATCGCCATCGAGATTGCCAAGTTTTTCAAGGGAGGCCCGGCACCGGTCACCTCGAGCGAGACGATCGAGTTGTTCGGCGTGCTCGAAGCCGCCCAGCAAAGCCGCTCCAAGGGGGGTGCCACGGTCCGCGTCGCCGACGCGCTCAAGTAACTTTTCCCTCGACAGTCTGATGATGACTTCAAGAACGTGTGACCGAACGATCGTGTGGTTGGCCTTGGTCGTGGGCCTGCTCGTGGGCAGCGAGCGAACGGCCCGATCGGCACCGCCGTCAGCCGTGGCGCCGTTCGATTCCCGTCAGGCGAAAGCTCATCAAACGGCGTGGGCTGAGCACCTGGCCACGACCGTCGAGCAGCAGAACTCGCTGCAGATGACGCTCGTGCTGATTCCGCCCGGCGAGTTTCTGATGGGGAGTTCGCCCGAGCAGGTCGAGTTGGCGCTGCGTTGGCTGACGACGATTCCGCGAGTAGCGCCGGGCGAAGCCGACCGCATCCGCAACGAGGAGCAGCCGCAGCATCGCGTGGTGCTCACACGACCGATCCGGATGGGGCAGACGGAAGTGACCATCGGCCAATTTCGCCGCTTTGTCAGGGCGGCGAACTACGTGACCGAGACCGAGCGCTGCGGCGGCGGCAATTCATCCAAGCCCAACGAGACCGAGCCGACCAAGCGCACTGCGCTGTGGCACTCGCCCGGCTATGGCGTGACCGATGATTCGCCCGTGACTCAAATCACTTGGAACGACATGATCGCCTTTTGTAGTTGGCTGAGCGACCACGAAGGCCGCGAGCGTTGCCTGAAGCAGAACGACCAAGGCGTTTGGGAACTCGTTGCCGGCGCGAATGGTTATCGTCTGCCGAGCGAAGCGGAGTGGGAGTATGCTTGCCGGGCGGGCACCACGACGCATTACTCGTTTGGAGACGCGGTGCCCGTACTGGACGAGCACGCTTGGTTCAATCGCACGGCCGAGCAGGGGCGCGCGATCGGCGCTCGAAGGGTGGCCAGCAAGCGTCCCAATCCATTCGGGCTGTACGACATGCACGGCAACGTCTGGGAGCGTTGTCAGGACTTCCATGATCCAGCCTGGTATGGCAAGAGTCCGCTGCAAGACCCGACCGGGCCCGCGATGGGTGGCCATCGCATTGTCCGCGGTGCCGGCTGGCACTATTTTGATCTGCATTGCCGCAGCGCGTATCGGAACAACTACTCGCCGCTGAGCCGGACGGGCAACACGGGCTTTCGCGTGGTGCGGGGGATCTGAGGCTGGGGAGAGCGGGTCGCTCGAAAAGTTGGGACAGCCCCCCACGCCGTTTCGCGTTGCGCTCTTAAAACAAGTTGCGCTCTTAAAACAATTTGTCGACCACGCTGCCTTCGATAAAAAAGTGCGGTCGACCGACCGGGTCGAGCACTTTCGTGTCGTGCGTAAAGCCGAGTGCATGATAGATCGTGGCAAACAGGTCGCGGACATGCACGGGGTTGTCGACCGGCTCGCCGCCGATTTTGTCGCTGGAGCCGTATGCCTGACCGCCGCGAATACCGCCGCCGGCGAGCACCGTGCTGTAGACCGCGCCCCAGTGATCGCGGCCAGCCCCTTTGTTCACCTTGGGTGTCCGGCCAAACTCGCCGGTCCAGGCGACGAGCGTGTCGTCGAGCAGGCCCCGTTGGGCCAGGTCTTCGAGCAGCGCCGAGAACGCTTGATCGACCGGTGGCATGAGCAGCGTCTTCATTGTCTCGAAGTGCTTGCTGTGCGTGTCGAAATTCTTCGTCGAGTGCAGGAACATCCAGGGGACGGTGACGAGACTCACGCCCGCCTCGATCAACCGCCGCGCGACCAGACAACTGCGGCCAAACTTGTTGTCGCCGTAGCGCTCAAGCGTGGCGGGCGTTTCGCCTTCGAGCAGGAACGCTTCCCAGGCCGACTTCGATTCGAGAATCGAAAGCGCTTGCTCGCTGTAGCGACGGTAGCCTTGCTGGAGCGCCTCGTCCCCCACGCCCGGCGAGTTGATGCCGTGCAGCAACGCGGCGCGCTGACGGTGGCGGTCGAGGTCGACCTCGGCCGGGGGCAAAAAGCCCGGCGGCATCGTGCCCGGCGACCAACTGTCGTCGATCAGCGTGAGCGGGTCGAACTTGGGTCCCAGCAGCCCCGCGCCTTGGCCTGCCCATTGAAAGTTGTTCTGATCGCCGATCCGCACCGGCAGATGCACCGCGCCCGGGAGACCGTTGCGGTCGCCGCGCAATTGACGCATCACGCCGCTGATCGAGGGGGGGTCGATGCGGCCGTTCTGCGGTTCGCCCTGGGCTCGTGGAGCGTGCTTGAGGCCGCTGAGGTTGTAGTGGACGCCGACGCCGTGCGTGTTGCTGCCATGATAGGTCGAGCGAACGATCGCGTAGCGATGGGCTTGCCGCGCCATGAGCGGCAGCAGTTCGCAAATCTGCGTTCCCGGCACGCTCGTGGCGATGGGCTGAAACTCGCCGCGGTAGCCGTCGTTCGCGTCGGGCTTGGGATCGAACGTCTCTTGTTGCGCGGGGCCGCCGGTGGCGAATAGCAGAATGCAACTCTTGGCCCGAGCGGCTCGCGCCGCCGACTCGCTCCGCGCGGCCAAAAGCTGCGGCAGATTGAGCCCAAGCGCTGCCAAGCTACCAGCCTGCAACAGCGTTCGCCGCGAGGGGCATGGCCGTTGTGTGGTCGCATCGGTCAGGGCTGAGCGCATGTCGGACATCGAGGGGCTCACTACACCACGCCCGGAATCACCCGGCCGCCGTTGACGATCGGCACCGGACGTCCCAGCGGGGTGTAGTAGGTCTTCGTCGTGTCGACGCCCAATTGATGGAAGATCGTGCAGATCACGTCTTCCACGCCATACGGGTCGGTGGTCGGGTAAGCGCAACGCTTGTCGGTCGCGCCCAGCACCTGGCCGGGCTTGACGCCGCCACCGGCCCAGAGCACGGTTTGCGTCATCGACCAGTGGTCGCGGCCGGCGCGATTGTTGATCTGCGGCGTCCGGCCCATCTCGCCCATCATGATGACCAGCGTGCTGTCGAGCAGGCCACGCTGTTCCAAGTCGGTGACCAAGGCGCTGAAGGCGCGATCGGCCGACGGGATCAGGTCTTCCTTCAAGCTGGGGAACTGCGAGAAGTGCGTGTCCCACGAGCCGTTGTCGATGCCCACGAACCGCGAGCCCGCCTCGACCAGCCGTCGGGCCAAGAGCGCGCACTGACCGAGCGACGAGTAGCCGTACCGCTCCCGGGTCTTGTCGCTCTCCTTGTTGATATCGAACGCGGCCCGCGCCTCAGGAGCGGTGATCATCTGATAGGCTTTTTCATAGTAGGTCGACATGACACCGGGGCGATTGCGAGCCGCAGTCCCCTCGGCTTTCTCGACCACGCTGAGTAACTGGCGGCGGCGGTCAAGTCGCTCGTTGGTCACGCCGCTGGGCAGACGCAGGTCGCGGACCTCGAAGTCGGGCTGCACCGGATCGGTCTCGAGCACGAACGGCGCATGCTCGGGGCCATAAAAGCCCGGCCCGCCCGACTCCATCGGGTCGGGCAAGTTGATGTAGCAGGGGATGTTGCCGCGCGGGCCCAGCTCGCGCGAGACGATCGAGCCCAACGAGGGAAAGAGCAGGTTGTTCGGAGTGCCGCCGGCCTGACCATCGGCAAACGCGGCCTTGTAGCCGGTCATGCAATAGTGGTAGCCGGTGTTGTGGCCGTTGTCTTTGTGGCTGTGCGAGCGAAGCATCGTGAACTTGTCGCAAATCTGCGCCGTGAGTGGGCAGTGTTCGCCCACGAACGTGCCGGGCACATTGGTCGCGATCGGCTGATAAGGGCCGCGAATCTCGGCGGGGGCGTCGGGCTTGAGGTCCCACATGTCGATCGTGCTGGGTCCCCCTTCCAAGAACAAGAAGATGATGCTCTTGGCCTTGGCCGCTTTGCCGCTGGCGGCGACCGCTTCGAGTTCGAGCAGCCGCGGCAGGGTGAGCCCGCCGATCAGGCCGACAGAACCCAGTCGCAAAGCCCGCCGCCGCGTAATCTGATCGCAGTATTTGTCGTGCATGGATTTATTCCTACCGGCTTCTTGTTAATCGCCAGGCGTTGTTGGCGGAACTGACTTGAAAGACGCCCTGGGTTATTTCTTTGGATAATGGACTTTTCTACGCTCTTCGAGTCTTTTCAAGGCTCGCTCGGCGAGTGCTTCACTCTTCTTTCGCCTCTTGGGGACGTTTTCTGCGGACGATTTGGTCACTGGTTCCGAACTCATGACATTCTCCGAAAAAATGTAAGAGCGATCATGACGAGCAACACCAGCATGGCAAGGGCCAAAAAATTGCCCGCCCAGGCGAGTTTTATTGCTGTCTGATTATTCCGTCTCCGATTGATCGTTGTTGCCACGGCGTAGTCGACAATGCGGTCAATGAAAAACTCTTCGTCCGGTGGCACTCTGCCTTTCCATTCTTCCACAATGGATTCAGCATTGGCCACTGCCTCATAGGTCCGAATCTGCAATGCAAAAACGACACACAACAACGAACTGCCGAGCAAAAGTGTTTCGAATAACACCAAGTACCCAGGCAACCTCAGAACCTCGACCACATTCTTCGTTTCGTCCGGTTTCAACACCAACGCGACCAGAAATGCGGTAATGACACTCAGGTAAACCTTGGCCCGACCTTCGAGTTCGAGCGCCGTCCGTTCTTCCTCCTCATACAGTCCACGGAAAAAGTCGTATTTGTTCTTCGTCGACATGAGTTCCGCCCCCGCAACTCATCAGTGATTATAAAGGAATTCCTTGCTATTGAGCAGCGCCCAGAGGATATCTTCGGCTGCCTCACGCCGATCACGACCGGAAAATACCCCCAGAGAAGCGGCCTTTTCCGCCGCGCTCGGGTACCGCGCGAAGGCGGTCAAAAACAGCTCTTCGACCACTTTTTCAGGCTCCTGGGCCGAGTCGGCCAGCCGGGCCGAGCGACCGTGTCGGTCCCGAATTTTTTCCTGAATTTCGGGCGAGTTCATCAGGTGCAGCGCCTGGGCAATGCTCGGCTCGTTGCTCCGCTCACACTCGCACACCGTCGCACGCACCGGACGACCAAAGATGCGGAAGAAATAGTGCGGCAGCTTGTTGTCCCAAATCTGGATCGCTCGATAACCGCTCGGCCAGCCCTGGAACGTGTCGGGCGCGCCAGTCACCTGGCCAATCGCGTCGAGCAACACCTCGGCGTTCATCGCCTTGTGCTGGGCATGCGAGAAGTTCTGGTCATCGCTCGCGTTGCTCGGCGTGGTGGTCGTGCTCAACTGATACAGCCGCGAGGAGAGCAGCGTGCGCGTGAACGCTTTCAGATCGTACTTCACGCTCCGCATGTGCTTGGCGAGTTCATTCAATAGCGGTTCGTTCGTCGCCGGGTTGGTCGTCCGCAGATCGTCGATCTGTTCGACCAATCCGCGACCGAAGTAGTGGGCCCAAATGCGATTGGCGATCATCGTGGCAAAAAATGGATTCGACTCGCTGGTCATCCACTGGGCCAAGTACACGCGGCGATCGTCATACGGGCCGAACTCGAACGGCTCGCCGCCGAGTGGCCGCGCGGGGACGAGCTGCCCGGTGCGTGGGTGTTTGAGGTCGGTGGCCAGCGCGGGAACGACCGACTCGCCGCCGTCGGCGAGCTTCTTGCGTGTTACGCCGCTGAACAGGCCGGCCATCGCAAAGTAGTCTTCCTGGCCCCAGCGGTCGCTGGGGTGGTGGTGACACTGGGCGCACTCGATTCGCACCCCCAGAAACACTTGGCTGACGCCGCGGGCGAGCAACTCCGGGGTGTCGAGCGCCTTGAAGTACGCGGCCGGCCCCTCGGCTTTGACGTTCCCCTTGGCCGTGAGCAGCTCACGGACCATCGCGTCGTACGGGCGATTCTCGCTGAACTGGCGACGCAGCCAACGGGTGATCGCCACCGCGCCGGCGGGGGTGATCTTCGCTTGATCGACCCGCAACAGATCGCTGAACCGCAGCGTCCAGTAGTCGGCGTACTCGGGGCGTGCGAGCAAATGATCGACGAGCTTGGCCCGCTTGTTGGCTGTTTTGTCGGCGAGGAACGCCCGGGCCTCGTCGGCCGTGGGCAAGGTGCCGATCACATCGAGGAACGCCCGGCGGAGGAAAGTCGCGTCGTCGCACATGTCACTCGGCTCGATGCCCAGCCGGTCGAGCTTGTTCCAGGCCAGGGCGTCGATGAAGTTCAGCTCCGGTGGGCGGGTGAACTTGACACCCGGCCGCGGCAACGTGACCCGGCAGATGGCGACATGGCCGAGGTATTTGCCCAAGATGGCGGCTTCGCCCGGAATGTCGCTGGCTTGCACAAAGCCACGACCATCGACACCGGCAATCGTCGAGGCGTTCGATTCATACTCGGCCTCGGTCGTCACGCAGCGTCGGCCACCTGCGGCATCGATGGCCCATACGCGAATCTGGCGATTCTCGCCGGCCAACAACACAGCGTCGGCGGGCTCGATTTCAATCCGCACCACGTCGGGCGCGTCGTCGATTAAATACGGGGCACCCTCGGCAATCCAGCGGCGCAACCGGCGATAACGGAGGCTGTCGTACTCGATCCGAGCACCGCCGCCGTGCGGCTCGGCGGCCGTCCCCTTGCGCAAGAGCAGGCTGTGGTCGGGTGACGCAATCGAAATGCGTCGCGAACGGCCCAGTCGGGCAATCGACTCGTGGTCTCCCAGCGGGTCGAACCCGAACACGCTGAGCTTGAATCCGTTTTGGCCCTCGGCCTTGCCATGACAGCCGCCGATATTGCAGCCCGCCTTGGTCAAGATGGGAATGATCTCGCGCTGGAAGGACAAGGGGACCGGCTGGTCGACCCCTTGCACGCTCACCGCCACGCGCTGCGATTGTCCGCCGTGCTCGACGAGCACCGCGGTCTGGCCATCTTTCAACGGGCGAACCAAGCCCAACTCGTCGACCTCGGCGATTTTGGGATCTTCGACGCGATACTTGGCCAGTCGGGTCACGTCGATCGCCCGGCCGTCGGCGGCCTGACCGGTCGCGAGTAGTTGTTGCGTCTCCTCGGGATGATCGAGGACCGTGGCGGCGGGGGTCACCGCCAGTGGGGCTGCCAGCAAGCTGACCGCTGACGACAAAGCCAGGAGCAACCAAGCTCCGGCAACACAAGCCATTCGGCGATAGCAGCCGAGATCAGACGGCATGCTGGCACTCGTCTTCAAAGGTGAGGCGGGCAGGACCTTCAGGTACAACGCTGCAAGGCGGGATGGGCCTAGTGACCCACTAGTCCATTGTGATGGATCGACGCCGTCTCGTAAAGATCGGGAGCGAAATTCCAGCGATTTTGCCCCCCCCTGCAAACTCTGGTTGGTCTGACAACTCAACGGTCGCAAGGTGAGTCCCCCTGGCGTACTCCGCATGCCGCCTCTGTCGCCGGGGGCTCATGATGAGGGAGGGCTATTCATCTTCAGATAAGCAGCTTAACAGGCCGAGCAACGCGAGGCCGGCATTATCGGACTCCCGTTGGTCGCCGACTGAGACTTAATTACCGGAACCTCAATCATCGCTAGGCGGCGTAGCGGGACGATGACGGGGCGACGAGGTGTTCCACCTCACGAAGCCGACGCGGCGGGATGAACAAGTAGTTGTGCAGGATCACCCGGGGGTCGCCGAGCGGGGCCTGGGTCTCGACCAGGCCGTCGTCGGTGATCCAGAAGAATCGATAGCCCAGCGGGCGAAAAACTCGGTTCAGCACCTGCTGGATCGGCTGCTCCCCTTCGCGATACAGGACCTCGCAGAGGATGGCTGGCTGATCGCGGCGTATGAGGTTGGCCCCGCCGGAGAGCACGAAATGCTCGGTGGTCTCGGTATCGATTTTCATCAAGTCGACCGATCGAACATCGCGTTGTTCGACAAACGCATCGAGCGTGATGGTCGGGACCCGAATGGCTTGCGTTTGCAGTTTGAAGCCTGCGGCGGCTGACGCGCTCGATGGCAAGCTGGCCGTCGTGGCGGGCACGTGGAACTCCAACTCGCCAACGAAATCACTCAGGGCAAAACTCTCGACACTGACATTTTGCAGTTGATTGAGACGCACGTTCGCCTGGATGCGCTGCACGATCTGCGGCACCGGCTCAAACGCGAACACCTGTCGACGCGGATCGCTGACCGCGGCTGCCAAGGCAAACAAGCCGGTGTTTGCGCCGACGTCAATGAAGGTCGCTGATTTCTCGAGTAACCGCAGAAACACCTGCATGGTCTCGGCCTCGTACTGGGCCAAGCTGCGACCGGCGACCTTGCGGGCGATGTAGTCCTTGCCATCGTCACCGTCGGAGATGAGACGCACCTGAGCGCCGTTGGGGAGCCACGTGCTCACGCGCCCCAAGCTTGGAAAGACGTTGGTGACCCGATCCGGCAACCAAGGGACGACGGGGGACAGTATCTGACGAACGGCCGTCTTGAGGCGGCGCGATACACGCTTGAGCCCCGTCAACGGTTTGCGGGGCAATTGCGATGGTGACTGGGGCATCGGTTCCGACCTCCTTGTCGAACAATGTCATCCGTACCGAAATCTAGTTATGGAGCCGCTTAGCGTCAAGACAAGCTCCGCAGGCGTGACCCTCAATGGGCTCGACAATCCGGCGACGAGGCTGCCGCAAAA
>CAZZBK010000069.1:0-31101 GCA_964652155.1 uncultured Planctomycetaceae bacterium
CCGCCAGCCACCCGCTGAATGATGCCCTTGATGCCAGATCCTACGATTGACCAACGTTGAAGACGCTCACACTGACTAGAAGGTGCGTTCGGCACCGGCGACGACCGTAAAGCCGGGCTGGAACATGGTCCGGGCCCGAGGGTCCTGCGAGCGAAAGTCGAGATGCTCGCGGAAGTTGATGCCGCCGATGTTTTCAAAGCCCAGCTTTAGCATCGTACTGCGATCGGGTTGCCAATAGGCGTTGATATCGACAAGCGTGAAGCCGCGTGTGGGTGTTTCGAGCAAGCTGCCCGCGACTCGATTTTGCGAGGCGACGATCCGCGTGCTGAACTCGATGCCCCAAGGGAACGGTTGTGGGCCGGGCCCCTCGGCTCGTCGCGGATGCAATCGCACGCCGAGACGGCTTTGCAGGGGGAGAATGCTGGGCAGAGCTTCTTTGGCTGGCCCACCCGTGGCGATGCCGCCGACCGTACCGTTGTTGAACGCGCCACGCACCTGCGTGGCATCGCGATGGCTCGGGGTGACCACGCCGCCCAGCGAGACGTTGACCGGCGCGGTGGCAAAGTGACCGTTGCGGGTCTGGTCGGTCCCCTGCACATAGCTCAACGAGCCAAACGGGGTCAGGTAATCGTTTTCGTCGTACTGCAAGTACGCGTCCGAGCCCCAGAACGTTGCCAGATCGGTGTTCACGTACTTTAGGTTAACTTGCTCAGGGACGGAGCCAGGGCCATACACGATACCGACGTTTTCAAACGTAATGTAGTTGAAGCCCCAGGCGTAGTACGCGCCGATGCCCCCCTGGAAATAGTCCTGCGTGAAGGTCATGCCGATATCGGTTTGCAGCAGCGTCTCCTGCCGCAACGTGGGGTCGCCCGTGACCGTGTTGAGTCCGTTTTGCAACAGCGCCATGAAGGGCTGTGCCGCGTACAACTCGGTGAGGTTCGGAGCACGCTGCGAGGCGCCAACTTTCGAGTACACATTCCAATGGTCGGTGACCTCGTGCTCGGCACTGAGATAGCCAGCCGCCATCGCGAAGTTACGCGCCGTGGCCGTGCTCCCCACGATTGCCGAGAACGAGGGCTGAACCGGAAAGTAATTGCCCAGGCTTAGCAAGCTGGCTGGATCGGCCGTGATGTCGGTGCCGGTCCAGTCGCCGCGCACACCGCCGCGTAATTGGTTCGCGTCGCCATCATGCACGGCAATCTCGCCGTAGACACCGAAGTCCAGCGCGTACGACTGCGGAATCGGCGAGTTGGCGTTGGTAAAAACTCCCGTCGTCACGCCCGAGCCAATCTCGTCGATCTGCTGGTTGACGAGCCGCATGTCGGTGCCCACGGTCAGATAGTTGCGCTCGTCCTCGATCCAAGACACCGCGAGGTTATAGCCTGTCGACCGCGAGTTGACGTGCGTGAAGCCGACGTAGCCAATGTCATCGAGAAACGGGAAGAACTGGCGCTTGCTAGGACGCTGGGCACTGCCGTTGAACGTGGTGGCATTGTTCCAATACTCGAACGTGAGCAGGTCATAATAGACTTGATCGCGTAATTGGTACTTGAGCTCGAAGGCGTCGGTCCCCAGGGTGTCGATGTCGAACACCTGACCTGGCAGCAACACGTTATTCTGCCCGAGACCAAGGTAGCTGAACTCGACAGAGCTATCGTCGGTCAGATCGTAACCGAAGGCAAAGTTGTAGTCGCGCGAGTAAAAGCCCGCGGGGATCCGGCTGCCGTCGCCACTGAAATAGGTGTAGCCGGCCGACTGACCGACATTGGCCCGCCAACCCCAGTTCGTGTCGCCCCCCCAGAGCGCCTCGCGGCCAAACCACTGGTTGCCGTTTTGTTTGTAGTCGACGCCGAGATGGGCGTGCGACTCGTAACCGTCGGCATATCGAGGCGAGGCGAGTAGGTCGATATCGATGAACTGAAAGCCCGGGCCCAACCGAGTCGAGTAGGGGCCATTGATGACCGAGACGTTATTGATCAGGTGCGACCCGATCTTGTTCACGGCCGTGTCGAGGTCGATGCGGGCCGGCACCCAATGCGAGCCCGACGCGGCCAATTGCCCCACGCGACTGCCGCGAACGCGCGGATCGGTCACGATCGGATTACGCCGCTGGACTCCGACGCCGATGACACTCGGTGCCTTGCCGAGCAAATTGCCCACGTCGGTCGAGGCGCGGGCCGTGGCCTCTCCGTTGTTGGTCTGGCTCGTCGACCGCGTTGCGCTGCCGAGCAAGCTGGCGGCAATCGTGCCGTCACCAAAGAGAGACGCCGAGAGGGCCTGCGCCCCGCGGGGCGATTCGATCCGCGGCGCGATAGCGGTCAGCGGCGTGAGTTGCGGCTGCGGCTGAACATAGCCCGCCGGCTTGACAGCGCCCGCGTCGCGATGGGGCGGAGTTTCGTCCTGATTCGCGGCGATAGCGATAGCACTTGATGATTCGACAGGCTCCCCTTGCTGCCCACGGGCCAAGGCTGGAATCAAAAACAGCCAGCACCCGATCAACCACGGTACCAGCGGGACGGCATTGCGGCGTAAGTGCCAATCAGAGCACAACATGCAAGCCCCAGGAGGTATGCGCCCTAAAATCCGGATATCTGTCTTATTCGCTACTATCGGAACCGGCAGCATACTTGCTCGATGAAAACTGGCTGAAAACCGCTCCGGCTCGGCTGCCCCACCGAGCCGGAGTCGGCTCCCTCTCATCCCCTCTTGGCTGACAATGGCTAACAAGACCTCCGAGCCGACAGAGCGCGCCAAATTTTTTGCCCACAAACGAAATTGACCCCGCGCCCGACAATCGCAAACGTGAGGGAAAGTCTCCGAGACACCCGATTTTCTTGTCGGGTTTCAGTTCGCGCTGGCCATAGCTGGGTTGTACGACGCTCATCGCGTCGCCGATCGGAAAGTTAAAGGTGCTCGTTTCGAGGAGAAAAATGATGGCTGCGAAAACCGTGCGTAGTGTTTGGGGATGGGATCCTCGTTGGATTCGCGTCGAACACTTGGATGAAGATGGACGCCCATTGGGCTACACCGAATTCGAACCCGCTTCGGAGTCCACGGATGGGGAGGTCTTTGAGTCAGTTCCGGAGCCGGCTTGCGTCTGCAAGCATGATCGCACTCGGCTTCGGGATTTTTATCGCCGACTCCATCAGCTTGCGCGTGCCTTGGGTGAGCGACTGCCCTCATGGAGGTTAGGTCGGTTGGCTCGCAACGTCGACCTCTAGCCTGCGTTGCTCCGTCTCGATTCGCTTGATCGGGCACTCAGAAATCGCCTGGCGAAGCTGGCCTGTTATTGCCTGCGCCATTGACGAGTATTTCTGCAAGAGCGTCTAACAAAATGGCTGGGGACTGTCCCAATTCTTCGAGGGCCGCCGAGAAAAATGGGACTGTCTCCCTCTCCGCTGCCATTTTGTTAGACGCTCTAAATCAGAGCTTGGGTTCATGCGAAAGCCTGGCTGCGCTTGGTTGCTGTGGCCTTGTCGGGCTGTTAGCTTGAATCCGTCAGGGAAAGGAATTACGGTGTTTGACCAAAACCACAGAAGTCGGCGGAACGACATGGATTCGTCTCGTGATTCGATCGTTGCCTGGATATCGGGCTTAAAGGCTGGCAACAGCAGCTGCGCCTATCGACTTTACAACGATGTTTACGACAAACTCGTGCGCATGTCGAAACAGCGAATGGCCGGAATGACGCCTCGTTGGGCCGACGAAGAAGATGTGGCCCTGAGTGTCTTCCAGAGCTTTTGCGAACGGGCCGCCGCAAGCCAGTTTCCCAAGCTCGATAATCGCGATGACCTCTGGAAGATTCTCGTTACGCTGACCTGCCGCAAGGTGCGAGACTACGTGCGTTTCGATCGTCGCCTGAAACGTGGCGGCGGCGCAGTGCGCGGCGAGTCGGTGTTCGGCGAAGCAGGGGACTCGAACAATCCGGGCATGCAGGCCGTGGGCGGCAACGAGCTTGCGCCAGGCATGGCGCTCTTCATTGCCGAAGAGTCGCAACGGCTGCTCGACAGTTTGCAGGACGACACGCTCGCGCAGATCGCCGTCTGGAAAATGGAAGGCTTTACCGATCAAGACATTGCCACCAAGCTCGACTGCGCCGTGCGAACCGTCGAGCGGAAGGTTGCGCGCATCCGCGAAAAATGGTCGCGTGAAGCGACCGACGAATAACGGCCCCCTTACTTTCTCCCTCAGCGCTAATGTCATCCCACGATCCGCTGCCGATCCGTCACCCGAGCATCGGCGCCGAACGCGAGCGCTGCTTTGATGAGTTCGAAGCGGAGCTGCGCGCGGGGCAAAAACCCTCGATCGAGCGATATCTGGAACGGCCCATTCTGCAAAGCGACCGTCGAGCAGCCCTCGCTGAGTTCATTGCCCTGGAGCTCGCATATCGAACTCGGCAGGGCGAGACGCCGCGGGCCGATGAGTACACTCAACGATTTCCTGGCGAAAGCGATGTCATTCAGGCTTCGTTTTCTCAACACGTGGAAGATCATAAATCGCTGAGCAGAATCGCGGCTAAACTTCCAAACCAAGCGGACGACGCAAACTCGATCATCGATCAGTCGCGAAATTTACTGTGGATGCTGCTTGCCATCCAGGAAAAGATTGTGACACGGGTTTTGCTGCTCAATTATTTAACGACTCGTCCCGCAAATGCTCGCGGATCCATCGGAGAACAATTGTACGAGACCGGATTGATCACCGCGGTGGCGTATGATCGCATGCAAGATATTGTGCAACGACATATCGAGTCGAACAGCAAAAACTTGATGCATGCCCTTGATGCCTTGCCACAACTGCGCGCTTTACGAGAGGAACTCGAACACTTTCTGGCGTCGGCGGTCACTCCTACCGGTGAGTTTGTTTCATCGGACTCTGACATGCACAAGGACAGTCAGGCTCCGGTGGTGGGCGGCAGTCGATTTCGGCCTATCAGGTCGTTAGCACGCGGCGGATTGGGCGAAGTGTTTGTCGCTCAAGATCAAGAACTTGATCGCGAGGTGGCGCTCAAAGAGATTCAACTCCGGCATGCCCATCAACTGGAAGCGCGACGCCGATTTGTCCTCGAAGCCGAAATCACCGGCAAGCTCGAACACCCGAGCATCGTTCCCATCTACGGTTTAGGTGCCTATCCTGACGGGCGTCCGTACTATGCCATGCGATTGATCCGCGGCACAAGCATGCAAGACGTGCTGGGCAAGGCAGCGTCGAGCTTGCGTGAGGCATCGTTTCAATTTGAGTTGCGTAAGCTCTTGCGTAGCTTCGTCGCAGTATGCCAGGCCATGCAGTACGCCCATGCTCGCGGCATCATCCATCGCGACATTAAGCCCGACAATATCATGTTGGGCGATTACGGCGAGACGCTGCTGGTCGACTGGGGCTTGGCCAAGAATCTTCGCCAGGCTTCGCCGGTGGCCGAGTCAACCGATGTGCAGCCCATTCGCTTGACCCGCAGTGGCAGCGCCGGCGACATGGAGACACAGCTCGGCCGGACGCTGGGCACGCCGCAGTTCATGAGCCCTGAACAGGCCGAGGGACGACTCGACGAGTTAGGCCCCGCCACCGACATTTACAGCCTCGGGGCTACGTTGTACAGCATTCTGACCGGTCGACCCCCGTTTGCGGCGGAGTCCTTGGCCTCGTTGCTGCTGCGTGTCGTGGCCGGACAATTTCCACCGCCGCGAGACGTAAACCCCAACGTGGCCAAGCCGCTCGAAGCCATCTGCTTGCGCTCAATGGCTCTCCAACCCGAGGCACGCTACTCCTCGGCCCTCGCCTTGGCCGACGATGTCGAACGCTGGCTCGCCGACGAACCGGTCAGCGCGTATCCAGAATCGTTCGTGGAGCGATCCTGGCGTTGGATTCGGCGGCATCGTAGTTGGGCGATCGCCGGTACACTGTCCATGGTCACGGTGGCGATCGTGGCCACGGTGGCCGCGGTGCAAATCAATCACGCCCGCAATCAGTCGGAACGGCATCGTCTCGAAGCCGTGCGACGCCTGCACGAAGCTCGCGACGCAGTCGACACCTGGCTGACGGGCACCAGCGACGTGCTGGAGAATCTGCCCGGCGTGCAACGTGTTCGGCAGCGGTTGCTCGAACAGGCGCTGGCTCGATACACCCAGTTTACTGCCGAGGTGTCCGACGACGAAGACATCGAACTGGAACGCGCTCGTTCGCTGCTGCGACTGGGAGACGTTCATAAGCTGCTCGGGCGACCAACCGAAGCCGAGCGAGCTTATCGTGATGCGCATGCCACCCTCAGCAAACTCCGTGACTCGGAAAAACTCTTGGATCAGTCGCAGTATGAGCGGGCTAATGCAGCGTTGCGGCTGGGGATCATGTTCAGCGAATTGAATCAGCACGATCAAGCACTGTCCCAGTACGATCTCGCCTCGCGCGATCTCGAAACCATGCTCGCACAGGAGCGAACAAAACGCATTCAAGGCACGCTTCTCGTCCAACGAGCCCACAGCCTCTCGGCTCAAGGTAAGTATCCAGCCGCCGAGCAGCTTGTACGACAGGCCGTGAGCACGCTGACCGAGGCACAAGAGCAAAGCGCGGATGACCTGCCGTTGAAAATCGAGCTGGCTCATGCGCAGCAAACTCTGGCCGAGTTCCTCGCGCATCGCGGCCAGAACGACGAATCTCTTCACTGGCTCACCGAGGCGATTCGTGAATTTGAGCTTGCGGTCATTCGTCAACCCACCGAGCCGATGTATCGAGTGCAGAGCGCCGCGGCGCAGATTGCCTTGGCGCTGACCTTGCGCCATCGCGGCGATTGGGAGGGGGAATGTCGCGCTTACCAGGACGCGATCGTGAACTATCAGGCGTTGCTCAAGGCGCTACCCGACGTGCCGCGATACCGCGAGTCGTTAGCGCTCACGCAGATCGATCTGGCCCAGGCTTGGCAAGACAACTTTCGCGCCGCGACGGCCGAGCCCATCATGGCCCAAGCTCGGCAGCAGATCGAAACCTTGCTCAGTGATGACCCACAATCGTCCAGGTACATCGAGCAAATGGCCTCCTGCTACGATGCCGCAGGACTGATCGAGCGGGACCTTGGACGGTTCGACTCGGCACGCAAATTGTTTGAGGCTGCCACTGAGTTGTTTAACAAGCTCGTGCAAGATTACCCAGACACAGTGCTATTTAAGCATCGAGCCGCAATCGCTCGCTCGCATCTGGCCACGCTTCTCTATCGACAAAAAGATGTCGCCTTGGCCGATGAGCATACGATGTCCGTCGTTGCCACGTTGCAAGCCCTATCGCGTCAATTTCCTGACCGAGTTGAGATTGCCGGTGGGCTGGGCCATTTCCATTACGAACGAGGGCTGGCATTGAAAATGGCCAATCGACCCGAGTCGCTCCAGGCATTTCAGCAAGCGATCGACACTTGGAGCCAGCTCGCTGAGTTGCCTGGAACGGTCGATTATCAACAGCGATTGGCTTGGTTGCTCCTCAACGGACCAGAACCAGCACTGCGCGACCCCGTGCGCGCGCGGCTTATGATGAGCGCAATCACGCCTCGACCGGCCAATGAATCGACGACCTTGTTGAATGCTTCGATCCGATTGCGCCAAGGCGAGTTTCAAGATGCGATCATGCAACTGTCGGCAATGGATGATCAAATGGACGGACGACACTTCTTGATTAAGGCCCTGGCATTGAAAGGGTTGAACCTCGATCAAGATGCTCAAGTGGCCCTGAAAATGGCTCGCGATTGGATTGAGAAAAATGCGCCCGCTAGCCTTGAGCTCAACTTACTCGAAGCCGAGTTGGTTGGAGCACTCGATACTCAGTTGGACTTTTGCACTTTTTAGGGTGCCTTATACGGGTCTACAAATAGGTCGGCATGGATTCTCTCATGTTTCCCGGGACCGAGTTTCCGGGAGGGTGCCACCGCTGGCGTTGGGCATCACCTATCGCTCAGCTAGCTCGCGACGGCGATATTCGAGCGGCGTGAGTCGCGTGGTTGCACGAAAGGCGCGGGTGAAGGCGCTTTGATCGTGGTAACCACAGAGTTGGGCAATTTCGGCGATCGATTTGTCGGTCTCGCGCAGGAGTTGCGAGCCGACCGTGATGCGTGTCTTAACGATGAATTGCGATGGCGTTAGACCGAATATGCGCTTGGTCAGTCGAGCGAGTCGCGTCAACGATAACTGCGAACGCGCGGCCAATGTGGCGGGCGAGAAGTCGCGCGATGGATCTTGCTCATACTCGGCAATGATCTGGGCAAATAAACAGGGGATCTCAGCGGTTCGCACCGAATCGCGCACGTCGCGCGAAAAACCGATGATGCCGACTACCTGGCCCGCGCTGTCGTGGATCGGGAACTTGCTGGTCAAGCACCAGACGGGCTCGCGTGGTCGATGCCATTGTAATTCGAGGTGCTCGATAATTGGCTTGCCCGTGCGCAGCACTCGTTGATCTTGTTCGGTCGGCAGTCGGCCGAATTCGCCGGGGCAAATTTCCTGCGGTCGTTTGCCGATTGCGTCGCTTGGCTGCTTCAGTCCATGGCGCGCCAGCAGCGACTCGTTCACCGTTACGTAACGTCCCATCGCGTCTTTGACAAAGAAGGCAATGTCGGGCGTCAAATCAAACAGCGTCTGCAACCGTTGTACGTCGATTGCCCGGAGTTCCTGTGGAAGTTCCCCAGGAGGCTGACTTATGCGCGATTTCATCGTGGCGTGGCTTTTCAGGACAAGAACCCGTGATTCCATCAGTATAGAATCCGTTTGCTTGATCGTGCTACTATGAATCCGCACTGCAACTTCCGAGAGCAGATCTACCGTGAAAATTGCCCGAATCTTTGCCCATCGCGTGGAGTTGCCGCTCGTCGAGGGTTCTTACAAGTGGTCCGGCGGCAAGTCGGTCTCGGTGTTCGACAGCACGCTCGTCGGCGTCGAGACCAAGTGTGGCCTGATCGGCTATGGCGAGGTTTGCCCGTTGGGGCCGTTTTATCTGCCTGCCTATGCCGAAGGAGTTCGGGCTGGCCTCAAGGAACTCGGGCCGCATTTGCTCGGATGCGATCCTCGCGAGTTGGGAAAATTGAACCACCGGATGGATGCGGCGCTCAAGGGGCATCCGTATGTAAAGTCGGGCATCGATATGGCCTGCTGGGACCTCCTCGGCAAGGTGACGGGATTACCCGTTTGTCTGTTGATGGGTGGCCCCTTTGGCGATAGCGTGCGGTTGTATCGCGCCATCTCGCAACAATCGCCCGAGGAGATGGCACGCAATGTCGCGAGTTATCGGGCTCAAGGGTACACGCGATTTCAATTGAAGGTTGGTGGCGATCCCGATCAAGACATTCAGCGGATTCGTCAGGTGCGTGAGATTTTGCTGCCGACCGATCGGCTCGTGGCCGACGCCAACACGGGTTGGACTCAGCATGAAGCGCTGCGCGTGGTGCGCGCGGTGCGCGATGTGGATGTGTACATCGAGCAGCCGTGTCTGACGTACGAGGAATGCCTTGCCGTGCGGCGACACACCGATCATCCGTTTGTGCTCGACGAGAACGTCGATGGTCTCGATGTGCTGTTGCGCGCGAAAGCCGACCTAGCAATGGATGTTGTCAATTTGAAGATCAGCAAGCTCGGCGGACTGACCAAAACGAAACAAATTCGCGATCTCTGTATTTCGATGGGCATTGCGATGACGCTGGAAGATAGTTGGGGGGGCGATGTGACCACGGCGGCAATCGCGCACCTGGCGCACAGCACGCCCGAGGAGTTTCGGTTCACGAGCACCGACTTCAACAGCTATGTAACGGTGAGCAACGCGACGGGCGCTCCGCAGCGTGAGAACGGCTTCATGCGTGCCTCGACCGCGCCCGGCTTGGGAATCGAGCCGCGCCGCGAGGTGATTGGTCCGCGCGTGGTGGACATTTCGTGAGCTTTCAAACAACCCGGTTGATTCCAAGGCTGTAATTCATTGCGATGGAGAACTCTGTGGCCGACAACGGCATCTTTCGCGGCTGTATTCCCGCCCTGATGACCCCCTGCGCGCGCAATGGCGTGCCTGACTTTGACGCCCTGGTGGCCACGGCGCAGTCGCTCATCGCCGACGGCATGCGGGGCGTCGTGTACTGCGGATCGATGGGAGACTGGCCGTTATTATCAGACGAGCAACGCCAGGAAGGCGTGCGGCGACTCGTCGAGGCGGGCGTCCCTGTGGTGGTCGGCACGGGAGCCCAAAGCCCACAGAGAGCCGCCGCGCATGCTTCGCATGCCAAACGAGTGGGTGCGGCAGGCTTGATGGTGATTCCGCGGCTGATGTCGCGCGGCACGTCTCGGGCTGCGCAGAGGGCGCACTTTGCCGGTGTGTTGCAAGCCGCCGGCGATGTACCGGCCGTAATCTATAACAGCCCCTATTATGGTTTCGAGACGAAAGCAGAGTTGTTCTTCGATCTCCGCCGCGAGCATGCCAATTTGGTTGGCTTCAAAGAGTTCGGCGGGGCTGCCTCGTTGACGTATGCCGCCGAGCACATCACGAGCGGCGATCCGTCGCTGTCGTTGATGGTGGGGGTCGACACGCAGGTGTTTCATGGCTTCGTGCGGTGCGGAGCGGTCGGGGCCATCACCGGCGTGGGCAACGCCTTGCCGAAGCCAGTGCTGCGGTTGATCGAGCTGTGTGAACAAGCGGCGAAAGGGGACGTCGCCGCGCGGCGTCTGGCGGCCGAACTCGACGAGACGCTGCGCGTGTTGTCGACCTATGACGAAGGGCCGGATCTCGTGTTGTACTACAAAGAGCTGATGGTGCTCGAAGGTCACGACGCCTACCGTTGGCACATCCACGAGACCGACCGACTCAGTGCGAGTCAACGCGAGTTTCTCGTCAGCCAGTGGCAGCAGTTCAACGACTGGTGGCGAGCTTGGCCGGGAAAGAAAACAGGCTAACAAACGTTACCCACGATCGAGCCCGTGCCGATACGTGATCCCAACTTCACAGCGGACCCTCATACCATGAGAAACAATGCGATTCTGCCCTTCCCATGTGAGTGCCTATTGAGGTCTGCGCGGCACATGAGCCCCGACGAGCATCGCAAGGCCGGGAAACACCGGGCCTCCGTTGGTCACCCTGGTTCATTGACTGCGCAGTTCGCGATAAAGTTCCTCGGCGCGATGTTGTGTTGCGGGCTGTACGGAAGTGCCGTGACGGCTGAGGTTCCTCGCCAGCACACTCGTCCCGATGGCAAACCGGCGGACATGACCAAGCCCGTCCAGGTATTTATATTGCTCGGCCAGTCCAACATGGTGGGAGCAGGCAAGTTTTCGGGGGGCAGTACCCGCTGGGGTAAAGAGTTTATGACTCCAATCGTTTCGGTATATCGGGGAGCTTATGATCCCCAAGCCGATTACGATGCCCTGAAACCCGAGAAATCACTCGCGCTGCAGAGCTTCGGCGGCACGGAGCCAACTGCTTACCCTGGTGGCGGCACACAGGTTGTGCGTGGCTTTATTCAGCCGGCCGAAACCGGTCTCTATCAGTTCAATCCGGGCTATGGAGACTCCGAACAGAACATCATGGTGGTCAACGATGTCGAAGTGCATCGGCATGAGCCTGGCGCGCAAGCGGTGAAGAAATGGGTCAAACTCACGGCTGGCGAAAAAGTACCCTTCAAGATCACCTACCTGACTCCGCGTGCCAACGGACTCGGCTGGATGGTTCGCATGGATGTGCCGGGGACACTCAGCACGATCGTTCACCAGCAGGGAAAGTTTTCCTATTTGCTCGACAAGGAAGGCAACTGGGCCAAACGGCAAGATGTCCGGTTCGTGCGATTCATGCAGGGCCGGGGACTCATGGAAAACGACTGGATGGGAATCAAACCGGGCGCGAGCATTGGCCCGGAATTCGGCATCGCACACATTGTGGGCAGGGAGATCGACGCGCCGGTCATGCTCCTCAAAAGTTGCATAGGAAACCGGAGCCTGGGTTGGGATCTTCTACCCCCTGGCAGTCAGAGATTTGTAGAAAATGGCAAAGTGTACGCCGGCTATAAAGATCGACCCGATTCCTGGCTCGCGGATCCGGTCAAAGGCGTCGCGACGGAGCCGCCCGCTTGGCTGGACAAGAACGGGAAACCAATCAACTGGCATGCCGGACTGCAATACGACGACGATGTCGGTCCCGCCAAAAAAGCGCTCACGGAGATTGGCACATACTATCCCGGTTCCACGAAATTCGAGGTGGCAGGCTTCTTCTTTTGGCAAGGAGAGAAGGATGGTGGGAATCCCGTACATGCTGCACATTATGAGAAGAATCTGGTCAACTTCATCAAGGCGCTACGCAAAGACTTCAACGCACCTCATGCCAAGTTCGTTCTTGGCACCATAGGAGAAGCGGTGAAGGGGAGCGGCGACAAGGTCATGGAGGGCCAATTCGCAGTGGACGGCACGAGCGGCAAGTATCCGGAATTCAAAGGCAATGTCGCGACCGTTTATACTCATCCTCTGGCCCAAGGCGGCAGCGGGAATGGTCATTATGGCGGTAACGCCGAAGTTTATATGAATGTTGGCGAAGCGATGGGCAACGCCATGCTCAAGCTGATGAAGGCTGACTCGAACTGAGCATGGAATCAACGACTCATTCGAAGAGCCAATTCACCATCTACCAATGAGACCATAAATGATCACGAAGCAAAGCACAGGTATCATACTGGCGGCGATCATGCTGGCCGGCACTAGGGCAACATCAGTGGACGCGCAGCCGGCGCAACCACCAACGCTGTCCGAAAGTGGGCAGAAGCTCGAAGCGGGCTATGCCGCGCAGATCCAGACATTGAAGGCTGAGATCGAAAATGCGCTGCCCCAGATCGACGCGTCGAAGAAGGCTGTTTTCCTGGACGCCATCAAGCACCGCAAATCGGCTGCTGCGCAGGACAACCTGATCAAGGCCGTGGCCGAACTGAACCTGGTTCCTGTTCTGTCGGACGCCAAGCTGGATCCAAAACTTGTCAAACTGGTCGTGTTGCAAACCGCTAAACCCAGCGGGCTGGCCGAGTTTGCTCAGCAGGGCGCGGAACAGGCGGCATTGGTTGATAAGCTGCTGACGGATTCCGAGCTGATGAAACAGATGCTCGTGGCCGACGGTGCCAAGGAGCACAACTATGGCCGGGCGATGGAGATCTACTCCTCCCTTCAGAAGGCCAGCGGGAAAGCCAAGGAAGGGATCTTGCAGCGGCTGGCGCTGGCGATCGCTCTGGAGCACGCGGTTCCGGTCAAGCAGAACAATCCTGTTGATCAGCCCAATAGCCCAGCCACGGTCGATCCCGTCGAACGTTATCGGGCCTACGAAAAGGCCTATCTGGATGGCGAGCTGGATCCCGCGTTCAAGAATTTGACGGTCTGGGATCTCCGGACGGTGGTGGATGGCGACGAGCCGGATGAAGTCTCCGCCTGGGGACGTCAGATGTTGCGCAACTACCGGCCAGACATTGTCGCCAATCCCGACTTCAACTGGCGGTATGTGCAGTCCGTCACGACCGACGTCAAGTACGGTTCAGGTGACGTCAAGTTCGACCGGCCTGAATTACAGAGTTATCAGAACATCCTCATGAACGGCGGGATCTGCGGTCGGCGCGCGTTCTTTGGGCGTTTCATTCTGCGCGCTTTCGGAGTTCCGACCACGGCCCGGCCACAAACCGGTCATGGATCGCTCGTGCATTGGACACCCAATGGGTGGGTGCCCTGCCTGGGAGCCGGCTGGGGTGGCGGTTGGACCGCGACGCGCTACAAGAACGACCTCGATTTCCTGTCCACCACACAGGCACGAGAAAGCACAGATTCCTTTCTGCAGGTCAAACGTGCGCAGTGGATTGGCGATGTCGTGGGTGAGACTCCAGTCTATGGAGTTCATGATGGCAATCCCGGCTTCTGGTATGGCGTATCACTCTGCACTCAGCGCAATATCATCGCGCAAGCCAAGGTCAAGGCGTTGGCGGCGGTAGGAACGAACCTCGGCGAGTCGAATGAGTCTGGGGCGAAGCCTGTCATTCAAGCGGTGGCCACGGCCCCTTCCGATCGGATAATCACAGTCGGTCCGAACGGTGCGATCACGATACCAGCCGCCGCGTACAGCAAGCCCTCCGGCAGTACGGCAGACGTCATGGCTCTGAAGAGCTTTGAATCCGGCATGCAGATTTCACTCCCACGATTCGGCCGCGAGGGTCTGACGATCCTGCGCGGCGGCGCGTGGAGGGGTGATGCCAACGGCAGCAAGTCCGGGACGCGTCTCCTCAGTGGCGGCTATGGCAAATACAACAATTGGGGGTTCCGAGTGGCCGTGACTCCTGCCGGTGACAACCCCACGGCGAACCTCAACCTTGATCTCGGCGGCGGCGTCATCATGGAGTTTGTCTACATCAAGCCCGGCACGTTCACGATGGGCGGCGAGAGCACGACGGATGGCCGATTCAACTGCGTCGAACTACCGGCGCACGAGGTCAAGCTCACCAAGGGTTTTTATCTTGGCAAGTACGAGGTGACGCAATTGCAGTTCCAGACGATCATGGGCTCGAATCCCAGTGGGGCGAGCAAGCTGCCGGATTGCCCGGTTGACAATATCGCCGAGTCCGACGCGACGTCCTTCTGTGAAAAGCTCGTGGAGTTGACTGGCCAGGACGTGCGGCTTCCCACAGAGGCCGAGTGGGAATACGCCTGCCGCGCGGGGAGTACGACGGCGTGGCACTTCGGCGACGATCCTTCGCAGCTCGACGACTACGCTTGGTTCAAGGGCAACGATGGTGGCATGTCGCACCCGGTGGGGCAGAAGAAGCCCAATGCCTGGGGACTCTACGACATGCACGGCAATGTGTGCGAGCGAGTGGCGGACATCTATGCCCGGGACTACTACGCAAAGAGCCCGAAGGTAGACCCGACCGGGCCGAACCAGGGAATCAAGTCGCGCTTCGAGTATGTCATTACCGTCCCGCGATCGGGAACGTATGCGTTGACGGCGCGAGTGGTTGCGAACAATTACAATCAACACCTCAACGTCTCCGCGAACGAAGACGGGCCTGAGGTCCGCGTGACGCTGCCTTTCACCTCCGGGCAGTGGATGGACAGCGAGCCGGTCAAGCTCACGCTCAAAGAGGGCGCGAACAGTCTGCGTTTCTTTCGTAACGATCCGCCGCAGGCCGGGATCGCCGTCAAGGCATTCACCTTGACGCCGGTTAAGTAAATTTTTGGACTGCGGCTGCCTGCTGCCGCTTTCTGTCCAACAGCCTGCTGTTGGGCGACTTGTTTTGAAGATCACTCCGTGTTGTTCTGCTCAGCAGCAGGCTGCTGAAGCCAGTGCGGCAGCAGCCTGCCGCAGTCCAAAGGAAACAATGAGCAATAATAGGCGACCTTTGTTTGCGGCCAGTATTGGCCTCGCGGTAGCACTGTTGGTATCGATCTCGGCGGTATCGGCGGCTGAGGATCAGCCGACAGCCAGACCCGCGACGGCGATCGCGCTCGGTTCGCCGTTTAGCGACAACGCGGTCTTGCAACGAGGCGTGCCTGTTCCGGTCTGGGGCTGGAGCACGCCGCACACCTCGGTCACAGTCGAGTTCGCCGGGCAGAATCAAACCGCCAAGGCCGGCGAGGATGGCAAGTGGATGCTCAAGCTCAAGCCGCTTAAGGCCAGCGCTGAACCGGCTGAGATGCTGATCCGTGACAGCGAGGGCAAGCAGGTTGCCCTGAAGAACATCCTCGTGGGCGAAGTCTGGCATGCTTGCGGCCAGTCTAACATGGAATGGTTTGCAGGCCGGTCGATGTGCTCTGGGCTCGCGCAGGAGATCACTCGTGCCAAGGACGAGGTTCCGGTCAGGGAGTTCAGAACCGATACCGTGTCGGCGCTCTACCCGCAGAAGAAAGTCACTTCGGAGGCTCTCTGGAAAACGAGCCGCGCGGCGGGCAACTTCTCGGCGTTGGCACTCGCCTTTGCTTACGAACTGCACCATGAGTTGAAGGTGCCGGTCGGCATCCTGCTGACGTCACACAGCAACACGCGCATCGAAGCGTTCACCGAACGCAGAGCGATTGAGAGTCATTCAGAACTCACCGCGGACGCCAAGCTGATTCATGACGGGGACGCCGGCACCGAGCAGGGACGCGCGGCGTTCGAGAAGTACTATCGGGATTTGTCCGCATGGCAGGCGGCGTCGGCAGAGCTGGGATTTCCTGTTGAGAAACCTCTGAAGCGACCGAACCTGCCGGGGATCGCGGGCGAATGGCGCGGGCCTTCGCAGTTCTTCAACGGCAAGATTGCACCGGTCGTCCCCTATGCCATTCGCGGTTCGATCTGGTGTCAGGGTGAGTCCAATTCCAGCGACGGTCGTATCTATGCGGCTCGGATGGAAGCACTCGTCCGAGGCTGGCGCGAAGCCTGGGGCCAGCCCGGCATGCCATTCTACTTCACTCAATTGCAGAACTATGGCGCGGCGGATTCGGCGGACATCGGGTTCGCCGACATTCGCCAAGTCCAGCACTTATTCTTCATGAATAACCGCAGCCATGTCGGCATGGTGGTCCAAACGGATCTCAACCCGGCCGCTCCCGGAAACATTCACTATCAGAACAAACTCCATCCCGGCATGCGGCTGGCGCGTTGGGCGCTGGCGAAAGAGTATCAACGAGACATCGCCCATACCGGTCCCATTTATGAGTCCTATACCGTTGCAGGGAGCAAGGCGATCATCAAGTTCGAAAAAGAAACGCTCTTCGGCGGACTAATGGTGGGTAGCAAGGGGCTCGAAAAGGATTTTCAACAAGACCCCAGCAAGTTCGTCGAACCGGCTCGACCAACACCGGGTGAGCAGCTCAATCACTTCCGCCTGTGTGGCAAAGATCGGGTGTGGCATGCCGCACAAGCGGTGATTGTTGGCGACACCGTAGTGGCGACGTCGACGGCCGTGCCGCAGCCGATCGGTGTGCAATACGCCTACAGCGCCGCCCCCCAAAACGCAAACCTCTACAACCAGGCCGGACTTCCGGCGACACCCTTTGCCGCAGTCGATGGCAAATTGATTTTCGAAGAGGACGACGCGGATAAAGTGGCGGCACTGAAGGCGAAGTATGCGCCTTATACCGATCCGGATCACCCGGTCTTCCAAGTAGCCGAGTATTATCGCGATGGCGCGATCCTTCAGCGCGATCAGCCCATTGCCGTGTGGGGACATGCCAACAAAGGCGTCGAGCTGACGGTGACGCTCGGCGGTGTGACTCTATCCGCCGTCGCCAACGACCAGCAACAGTGGTCGGTCTCCTTCCCGGCCCTGAAAGCTTCCACTCAGCCGATCACTTTGGCTGTGAAAGCGAGTCATGGTCACAGCAAGACGATTCAAAACATCCTCGTGGGTGATGTGTGGTTCGTGACGGGCGGCATGCTGCTGACCTCCGAACCGGCCTTTGACCGGCGCAACAAGCAGGCCGCCGCGCCGGAGGCGCTGCCGCTGGTGCGCGAGTTCCGGCGCAGAACCGCCGCCAGCTCGAACCCCACCCCGAGGAAACGTGGCTTCGAAGTGGGGGGCGACCGCCGGTATCGCTCCTTCTGGCAGACTGCCGACTTCGCCGCGCCCGATGATGGCGTGACCATGTTTGCTTACGAGTTTGCCAAGGCGCTCAACCGACCGCGCATCCCGCAAGGCATTGTGACCATGTCGTCGGGGCAAGGGGCACAGATGGCATCGCCGCTGTCCTGGACGTCGTTCGCTGGAGTCAATAATTTGGCGAATTCTGCGTTCCGAGAGCGCCTGAGTGCGTTGCGCCTTCAGGACCCCAACTCCGACGTTTCGCGGAAGGCGACGGCGCAGTACGTGCAGGCCGTGAAGGCAACCGTCGCGCTGATCGCCGAGCGAGCCAAGCAGGGCGCGGACCTGTCCGAGGCGCCGCTGCAGTTTCCGGCGTTTCCGGAACCTGGGCGGGACGGCGACGTCAAGCCCGATACGATCCCAACCTTGGCCTACAACTGGTGCGTCAGCCCGCTCACACCGATGGCTGTGACCGGTGTGATCTGGGTGCCCGGCAATGCCAATCTTGGCTACACGGCTGCGGATTACTCGGCGGAACTGGAGATTTACGCTCGGAGTCTGCCGGCTACGTATGGGCAGGACCGTGTGCCGTTTCTCTATGCCCATCCCTCGCCCAAGCTGTTTCCGGGAGTCGCTTCGCCGAAAATTGATAACTCCATCACGGTGGAATTCGACCAATGGCCCAAGGGGCTGCGAGAGATTGCGACTCGGCTTGGCGCTGCCGTTAGTGCAATTCCTTCGAAGGCCAACAGCCAATTTGATTGAGCACCAGAAAAATATCTTAGCGCATCTAACAAAATGGCTGGGGGCTGTCCCAAAATTTCGAGGGCCGCCGAGAAAACGGCGGAGTGCGAGATGCTGCGAGAGAGTTAAACTGGGGAACTAGGATTCGAACCTAGACTAAAGCGTCCAGAGCGCTACGTGCTACCGTTACACCATTCCCCAATGCAATTCACTCGCGGCGACGACCGGGGCCCCCCGGCCTCGACCAGAATCATGCAGGCCAAGCGGAGGCGGAGTCGTCAATCAAGTAAGAGTAGAACCCTGCCCAGCAATCGTCAAGGTGTTTCACGGTTTCTCTGATATTCTTCGGGGCGCTGATCCAGGGGGTCGTGCAATTCGCGAGGCAGATAGGTTTTCCAGGCCTGCGGAGGAGGTGCCAGCAAGCGGATCACCTCGTCGCGCGTGGGGTGCTCGAAGCTGATCTCGCGCGCGTGCAACGCGATGCCGTCTGAAAACGTGGTTCGGCTGCCGTATTTACGGTCGCCGAGGATCGGTAGGCTGCGCTCCGCAAGTTGTACGCGAATCTGGTGTTTGCGCCCCGTCTCGAGCGTCACTTCGAGCAACGAGAGTGTGCGCGAGGCGAACAGCCGGCGATAACTCAACCGCGCCTCTTGCGCGCCGCCGTGTTGGGCACGCACCACGATCACCCGCTGCTGCGACTCATCGTGCAGCAGCCAGTCAACACAGGCTCCGGCCTCGGGTGCCGAGCCTTCGACGAGTGCCCAGTAGATTTTGTTCACCGTGCGTGAGCGAAACTGCTCGGTTAGTCGGGCGGCCGCTTTGCTCGTGCGGGCCAGCACCACCGCGCCGCTGACGAGGGCGTCCAGCCGGCTGACAACTCCCAAATACACATTGCCCGGTTTGTTGTACTTGCGTTTGAGATAATCCTTGGCGAGTTCGATGAGGCCGACCTGATCGTGCTGCGCGCCTTGCGTGACGACTCCGGCGCGTTTATTGATGACGAGCAGGTGATTGTCTTCGTACAGCACGCTGAGCGGATCGGGGGGCATGATGTACACCAGTGTAACGAGCGGCCGTAGAGAGGAAAACCGCCGCCGCAGTGCCGTTCCCCGCGAATCAACTCTGCGGTACATTCAAGGCGTGCGGATCGTCCCTCAATTGCGTCACCCGTTGTGGAAGGGCTTGTCATGCGAATTGGTGTGTTCTGCAGCGGAGGCGACGCACCGGGCATGAACGCCTGCCTGCGCGCGGTCGTCCGCTCGGCGATCGTGCAAGGGCACGAAGTGGTGGGCATCCGCCGCGGGTACCAAGGCTTGCTCGACGAGGATTTTCATCTCGGGCCCGACGGCCTGCCGCTCATGACGCTTCGCTGCGTCTCGAATATCGTGAATCGGGGCGGGACGATCATTCGCACAAGTCGGTCGAGCGAGTTTCAGACGACGACCGGCCAGCAAAAGGCGGCTGCGATTCTCAAGCGGCAACAGATCGACGCCCTGGTGGCCATCGGTGGCGACGGCACATATCGCGGTTGCCTGGCCCTCTCGCAGCACTGGGATGGCCAACTCATCGGCTGCCCTGGCACGATCGACAACGATTTGCTGAGCACCGACCACACGATCGGCTTTCACACCGCGGTCCACACCGCGGTCGAGTGCATCGACAAACTGCGAGACACCGCCGAGAGTCACGAGCGGATGTTCATCGTCGAGGTGATGGGGCGACATAGCGGCTACATTGCGTTGTACTCGGCGCTGGCCGCCGGGGCCGAAATCGTTTGCCTGCCTGAGTCGCCGACCAAGCCTGCCGAGATCGTCGAGCGCTTGTACGAATTGAAAGCCCGGGGCAAAACGTCGATCATCGTCGTCGTGGCCGAAGGGGACGAGTTGGGCGGGGCCACCGGCCTGGCCGAACATTTGCTCAAGCTGCCGTGTCCCTACTCGAGTCGGGTCGTGACGCTCGGGCATGTGCAGCGGGGCGGCGCGCCGTTGCCCACCGACCGCATCCTGGCCAGCCGGATGGGCGCGTTCGCCGTCGAGAGCATCCTGGCCGGGAAAAACCTGTACGCGGTCGGCGAAGTCGGCGGGGCCATGTCGCTCGCGCCGTTCACCGAGGCCGTCTGCGGCCACCACCCGGTGCGGGCCGATTACCTCGCGCTGCTCGATCAGTTGGCCCACTGATCGCGCGATGGTCGACGCGCCACGAGGCGAGTATACTGCTTCGTTTCCGATTTTCATTCCCATCCCAACCCAATCAACGAACCATTTCTGCTATGGCTGCCAAGATACGCGTGGCTGTGCTCGGCGCGACCGGATACTCGGCCTTGGAATTGCTCAAAATCCTGCTGCGACACCCGGGCGTCGAGGTCGTCGCGGCCACGAGCCGTCAGGAAGGGACGCCGCCGCTTTCGAGCGTGCATCAGTCACTGGCCGGACAGACCGACTTGCGCTGCGAGGATTTGTCTCCCGCCGAGGTCGCCCGGCGCGCCGAGTGTGTCTTCGCCTGCTTGCCTCACGGCGTGACAACCAGTGTCGTGCCGCAATTTCTCGACGCAGATTGCAAGGTGATCGACCTCAGCGCCGACTATCGGCTCCGTCACCCCGAGGTGTATCGCGAGTGGTATGGCGAAGCCCACGGCGACCCTGGCCGACTGCACGAAGCCGTGTACGGGCTGCCCGAACTGTTCCGCGAGCAGATCGGCCAGGCGCGACTGATCGCCAATCCGGGCTGCTACCCGACGGCGTCGATCCTGGCGTTGGCACCGCTCATCAAGGCCGAACTGGTCGAGCCCACCGGCATTATTATCGATGCCAAGAGCGGGGTGAGCGGCGCAGGACGCGCGGCCAAACAGAATTTTCTGTACTGCGAAGTGAACGAATCGATCGTGGCCTACGGCGTGGGCAAGCATCGCCACACCCCCGAGATCGAACAGGTCCTGTCGACGGCCGGCGGTTACACCGTGAGCCTGATCTTCACGCCGCATCTGACACCCATGGACCGTGGCATCCTGGCGACATCGTACTCAATTCCGCGCCATCCGCTCAAAGACTCCGAGGTGCTTAGCACACTGCGGAACTTTTATCAGCACGAGCCGTTTGTGACGGTGGTCGATCACTTGCCCGCCACGAAGGACGTAAGCCACACGAACAACGTGCACATCACGGCCCGCGTGGTGCGCGATCGAGTCATCACTCTGAGCGTGATCGACAATTTAATCAAGGGCGCGTCGGGGGCCGCGGTGCAAAACTTCAATGTGCTCTACGGCTTTGACGAGACCACGGCACTCGTCTGATCATTTTCTTCACCCTAGGCATCAACATCTCACGAGCCCATGAGCATTCCACAAGGTTACCGATTTGGCGGACTCTACTGCGGCATCAAGCAAGACACCTCGAAGCTCGACCTAACGCTGGTCGTCAGCGATCGTCCGGCCACGGCCGCGGGGGTGTACACGACCAACTTGGTCTTTGCGGCCCCGGTTGGCTACGATCGCGCGCGGACTCCCAGCAGCACGATGCGCGGCGTGGTTGTGAACAGTGGCAATGCCAACGCCTGCACGGGTGAGCGCGGCGATCGTGACGCGGCGCAGATGGCGGCCCTGGCCGCGAAAACCTGCGGTGCGCAAGGCGATCAGTTTCTGGTCATGTCGACCGGAGTGATCGGCCGATTTATGCCGCTCGACACGATCGCACAAGGCATCGAGCGGCTCGGCGGTGAGTTAGGCCAAGACGAGGCGGCGTTCGATCGCGCCGCACGCGGCATCCTGACGACCGACACGCGACCCAAGCGGGCGAGCCGCACATTGCAACTGGCGGGCCAGTCCGTGCAGCTCGCCGGCTTCTGCAAGGGAGCGGCCATGATCGGACCCAAAATGGCCACCATGCTCGGCGTGCTGCTCACCGACGCGGCCCTCGCGCCGCAAGACGCCCAACGGTTGCTCACCCATGCCGTCGAGGACAGCTTCAATTGCATCAGTGTCGATGGGCACATGAGCACCAACGACACCGTGCTGCTGCTGGCCAATGGAGCCGCCGGCGGTGCGCCCCTCGCGGGCAATGACCTCGCCACGTTTCAACAGGCACTCGACGACGTGTGCCAGGAACTGGCGCGGCAGATTCCTGAAGACGGCGAGGGGGCCACGCATCTCGTCACGCTCGACATCAGCGGCTGCGCCTCGCGTGACGATGCGCGGCAAATCGCCAAGACGATCGCCGAGAGCGCGCTGGTCAAAACGGCCATCGCCGGCGCCGACCCCAATTGGGGCCGCATCGTGTCGGCGGCCGGTTACTCCGGCGTGCCATTCAACCCGCAGGGCGTGTCACTGTGGGTCAACCAGATTCTGCTCTACGAACACGGCGCGCCGGTTGCCTTTGACGCGAACATCGTGAGCCAATCGATCCGTGGCCAACGCGACACGCATGTCGATTTGCGTTTGAGCGAGGGGACCGCCTCGATCCGCTTCTGGACCACGGACCTGACCGCCGAGTATGTCCGACTCAACGCCGATTACACGACATAGCGTGAACGCCGAGCGAGCTATTGATCCTCAGATAATGAACTTAGCAGGCCGAGCAACGCGAGGCCGGTATTTACGCACTCTCGTTGGTCGGCCTGTTAACTTAATGACCTGAACCACAATCATTGGGGCCCGAGAGCAATTGTCGCCACAGGCTTGGTTGTGTGGCCAAGTTGATCTGCAAACGCGTGCCGAGCGTCGCGTAGCAGCCCACGACGTCGAATTCATGCGACTGCTCGAGCACGTAGCCCTCCATTGTCCCGCTGGGCTCGAGGCACCAGTTGGGATTGAGATACCCCCGGGCGACGGTTTGCGGCTCACGCAGCCAACTCGACTGTCGCAGCGTCACCTCGACGGCCTGTAGGGGCTGCCAATCGCGGCGGAGACGGGCGACGGCCGACAACGCGCCGACCATCGACACCCAGCGTCCGGCAAGTGTCTCGATGTGCTGACACAAGTACGCGAGCCCGCCGCCGTCGGCGAAGATGCGTCGGCCCGCGCACACGTGGTTGCGCAATGCCGTCATCAGGCAATGATTTTCCGAGAGTGCAATGGCGTAGCGGTCGACGTTGCCGCAGCCCAGGTAGACAACGTCGGTCGCACAAGGCAGCTTCTCGTCGTGCAGCGGCGAGAAGTCGACAACCGCGACGCCCGCCTCTTCGAGCCGTTCGAGCATGTCGGGAAAATAGCAGTGGAACGCCTCATCATACGCGACCGCCATTGTGAGCGGACGACGCCGTGCGCTGAGGATCTCATCTTCGACGGAGCTGTCGCCGTGCTTGAGCGCGCGTTTGCAGGCGAGGCGGCGTACTGCGGCGAGGTCGGCGCGGCGGGCAAAGTCACGGCTGAGCGCCGCGCGGAGTTCGTCGGGCACAATTGCCCCCAGCGGCAATTCAGCAATCGCCTGCCGTAGGTGCGGCAACTCGTCGAGCCCGCCCAGGACGCTAAGCCCCCAAAGCGATTGAATCTGCCCGGACCAATCGCGATAGTCGGCGTCATCCCGGCAGCGATCGAGCAGCACGCCATCGACTGCGGCCCGCGGTGGCAAGCCGTCTCGACGTACTTTAGACAGGTCGAGCACAGCCAGCCGGGGCATATCGAGCCACTGGCAAAGGTCCGACAACCGGCCACCGCAGCCGTTCGGGGGCGCTGCGAGCGCTTCGTCAAAATAGCCGTCGAGCACGGCCAGCTCGCTGCTTCCCAAGCCGCGAACGAGCGCGTCGCGCGACTGGGCGGGGGTCATTAACCAACTGTCCAGGTGCCGCGAGTTCTGACCGGTGGCCGCTTCCGCGCCGCGACGGGGCTGATGACAACAGCGGGAGGCAAAGTGTTGAACTTGGCAGCCTTCGTCGGTGAGCGCCCCCATCAAGCCCCAGCTCATGGCATGCGGACTCGATGAGGGCTGAAGGCTTCCTACGGCGACTCGGGGCAACCGGCTCATGCAATCTTCCCGGCGTTCGAGTTGGGCCCAGCGACAAAACCGCACGCAGGCCAGGCACCATGATGTCGGCCAGATGCTGGGATATTCTTCGATAACCACGGGCCACCGTCAAGGGAGAGCGGAGAGCAAAGCGGAACGGGGAAAGCTAAACCATCCAGACAGGCCTCGCTGCTCCGCTTTCGGCTTTCCACTTTCCGCTTTTGCAGCTCCGTGCGCCCCTTGAGAGCCGCCGGGCTTTTGATAGCATGGCCCCCCATGTCCGTGAGTCCTATGATGCAACAGTACCTCGACGCCAAAGCGGCGTGTCCAGGTACCCTGCTGTTCTTTCGCATGGGCGACTTTTACGAGTTGTTCCATGACGACGCCAAAACGGCCGCGTCGGTGCTCGGGCTTGCGCTCACCAGTCGCGACAAAGGGGAGAATCCGGTCCCCATGGCCGGCTTCCCTTACCATCAGCTCGACAGCTACTTGGCCAAGCTGCTCGCCGCCGGCATTCGGGTTGCCATTTGCGAGCAGGTCGAAGACCCCCGACAGGCCAAGGGGATTGTCAAACGGGAGGTGACGCGGATCGTCACCCCAGGCACGGTCACCGACGACGCGCTGCTCGATCCCCGCGCGAGCAACTATCTACTGGCGATCGCTCCGGCCGCCGATGGGTCGGCGCTGGGACTCGCCTGGGTCGAGCTGTCGACGGGCCGATTCTGCGCCGCGCAAACGCCCGTCGAGCGGCTGGCCGATGAGCTCGCGCGGATCGCACCGGTCGAAGTCATCTTGCCGGAAGACACACCATTGCCGCCACCTCTTGCGCAGTCGTCGGTGGTCGTGACGCGGCGGGCACCGTGGTCGTTCGGCCATCGGACTGCCGCGACGATCCTTGAGAAACATTTTGGCACCAACACGCTCGAAGGATTTGGTTTTGGCGCGAGTGACACGCAGGCCATTCGCGCCGCCGGCGCGGTGATCGACTACCTGACCGAGACGCAAAAGACGTCGCTGGCCCATCTCGATCGGCTTGTGGCGTATCGCGTGGGAACGACGCTTGAAATCGACGAGTCGAGCCGCCGGTCGTTGGAGATCAGCCGTACATTGCGCGAGGGGCGACGCGAGGGGACGCTGCTCGCCGTGCTCGACCGCACGTTGACCGCGATGGGCTCGCGGACGTTGGCCGATTGGGTCGCCAACCCGCTCACCGAGCGGGCGCGGATCGACGAGCGGCTCGACGCCGTCGGCGAATTGGTCGCCTCACCCGCGCTGCTCGTCGACCTCCGCGAGCAATTGCGCAAGGTGTACGACATCGAGCGGCTGCTCGCCCGGGTGACGACTCAACGGGCCACGCCGCGCGACCTGAGCTTTCTCGGTCGCACGCTCCGCATGTTGCCGACGATCAAAGCGAAGTTGACGGCTCGATCGAGTCCGCTGCTCAATCAGATCGAAGGGGAGTTGGACCTGTGCCCTGATCTGCGGGCGAGGCTCGACGCCACGCTGGTCGACGACTGCCCGCTCGTGAGCCGCGAAGGGGGCTTCATCCGCGACGGTTACCACGCGCCGCTCGACGAGTTGCGTTTGCTCGCCAAGGGGGGCAAACAATGGATCGCCGAGTATCAGGCCGCCGAACTCCAGCGGACCGGCATCTCGAGTCTCAAGGTCGGCTTTAATAGCGTGTTCGGCTATTACCTCGAGGTGACGCACACGCATCGCGACAAAGTGCCCGCGCATTACATTCGCAAGCAGACGGTCAAGAACGCCGAACGCTACATAACGCCCGAGCTTAAAGAGTACGAAGAGAAAGTGCTCACGGCCGACGAAAAGGCCAAGGATCTCGAGCACGAGTTGTTTTTGGAGCTGCGCGAGTATGTGTCGGCGCATGCGCGACGGTTACGATTGACGGCCGAGTTGCTCTCCCGGCTCGATGTGCTCGGTTCGCTCGCCGACTTGGCGCGCGACCGGGGCTACTGTCGCCCCACGATCGTCGACGACAGCGTGCTCCTGATCGAGGGTGGCCGGCATCCGGTGATCGACGCCCTGCGCAACGACGGCTCGTTCGTCCCCAACGACCTGACGGCGACCGCCGAGGATGGCCTGGTGTTGCTCATCACGGGCCCCAACATGGCAGGCAAGAGCACGTACATCCGCCAGGTCGCGCTCATCACGCTGCTCGCGCAGATCGGCAGCTTTGTGAGTGCCGCCAAGGCCACGATCGGCATCGCGGACCGAATTTTCGCCCGGGTTGGCGCCAGCGACGAGCTGTCGCGTGGGCAGAGCACGTTCATGGTCGAGATGACCGAGACAGCCCGAATCCTTAACACCGCCTCGCCCCGCAGTCTGGTTATCCTCGATGAGATCGGTCGCGGCACGAGCACCTACGACGGCGTGTCGCTGGCCTGGGCCATCGTCGAGCAGCTCCACGATCGGATCGGCTGCCGCACGCTGTTTGCGACCCATTATCACGAGCTGACCGAGTTGGAGCGGTCGTTGCCGCGGGTGCGGAATTTGAACGTGGCCGTGCAAGAGTGGCACGACGACGTCGTGTTCCTGCACAAGATCGTGCCGGGCGGAGCCGACAAGAGCTACGGCATTCATGTGGCCCGACTGGCCGGCGTGCCTCGCGAGGTGCTCGAGCGCGCGAAGCAAATCCTCTCCCGGCTGGAGCAGGATCATCTCGACCCCCAAGGTCGACCCAAGCTGGCCAAGAAAAAGACGCTCAAGGCCGGCGACCTGCAACTCACGCTGTTTGCGGCCGATGAGCACCCGCTGATCGAGCGGATTCGCACACTCGATGTGAACGCGCTCACGCCGCTCGAAGCGTTGCGGTTGCTCAGCGAGTGGCGTGAGTCGCTCGGCGTCGAGCCACCCGTCAAACCACGCTAGCGCGAGCGAGCTGCCTATGTCCGCCACGCTTGAGCGTTGCCGGTCTTGGATGAGCCGGTTGATTGACCACGCGACCGATTTGCTCTGGCCGCCGCGTTGCGTGCTGTGTCAGGCGGACTTGGCCGAGGGCCCCTCGCGCGTGCAACTTTGCGACGCCTGCCGCGCGCAGTTCGCGCCGCGTGATGAGACCCGTTGTTCGCGCTGCGGCGCGGCGACACCGACGGCGAGCTTATCGAATGCGCCCTGTTACTTATGTTGTGACGTGAAGCTGCACTTCGATGGCGTGCATGTGTTGGGCCAGTACACGGGTGCGCTGCAGCGCGCGATCTTGCGCAGCAAGCACGCCTATTTCGACTCGCTGGGGGTCGCGCTCGGTCACGTGCTCAGCGAGCATGTCGGTCCGCTACTCACCGCGATGGATTGGGACGCGATTGTGCCGGTTCCCATGCACTGGACACGACGTTGGTCGCGGGGGACGAATGTGACCGAGCTGCTGGGCGACGCGCTGGCCCTCGCAACGCGCATTCCGCTCGAACGCCGGGCCTTGCATCGCACGCGGCGCACGGCTTTGCAGAGTTTAATGACACCGCATCAGCGTTGGGACAACGTTCGCGGGGCGTTTAGCGCGAGCCGAGGCCTCGACCTGCGCCAGGCGCGAATCGTGCTGGTCGATGACATTTTGACGACCGGTGCCACGTGCAGCGAAGCGGCCGCGACGCTCAAGCGAGCCGGCGCGGCCACGGTGCGCGTCGTGGCCTTGGCACGCGCGCAAGGAAGTCGATAAAACGAATCCTTGACGCTTCGGCAGACGTACCCCATGATGGAGTATCTGCACTTCTCATCTTGGCCCATGTCGGTGATTCATGTCGTCTGATCCGAACGATCCCGCCGCGGGGGGCGAGCCGCCTCCGGGCACGATTAATCAGCAAATTCAGCACAATCCGGTCGCGGCTCGCTTGCCAGGCAACGTCGGGCGGGGCGTGTTCAGCACCGGGGCGATCGTGTTCGAGAGTCCCACCGAGGCGGTGATCGATTTCGTGCTCCGACTGAGCCAGCCACACCTGGTGGCCGCTCGGATCATCATGCCTCACGTGGTGTTTGGACAGTTCATTGCGGCGCTGAAAGAAAACATCCGCATGTTCCAGGATCGCTTTGGGCCTCCGCCCGCCATGCCCACGCCCCCGGCCCAGGTGACCCAAGCGGCGCAGCAAAACCAACACACGATCACCGACATTTACGACCAGTTGAAGCTGCCCGACGAAATGCTCTCGGGCGTGTACGCCAATGCGGTGATGATCGGCCACTCGCCGGCCGAGTTCTGGTTTGATTTCATCGCCAACTTTTATCCGCGTTCGGCCGTGTCGGCGCGGGTGTTTATGTCGGCCCATCACGTGCCGGGCTTGCTCGACACGCTGACGACCTCGCATCAGGCGCATCAGAAAAAGCTGGGCGGAGGCGGCAGCCCACCGTCGGAAAACTAAGCTCCGATCGTGATCGTGCGCTCGGCGATGACCGGTAGGACGAATATCTTGCCGTCCCCCATGCGTCCGGTGCGGGCGACGTCGACGATTTTGCGGACGGTTTCGTCGACTCGCTCATCGTCGACCCAGAGCGAGATTTCGACCTTCGGCAGATACGCGGCGGCATACTCGCTGAGCGCGTATTGATCGAGCTGGTTCTTCTGGCGGCCGTAGCCCTTCACTTCTTGCACGCTCACCGCTTCGAGCGGCGCGAGCTTGAGGCTATCGAGCACTTTTTCAGCCAAGTACGGTTTCACGACGGCGACGATTTGCTTCATCTTCGCACCACCGCGAGATCGGAGACTTTAGCTGAAAAAATTCTCGCCGCAGGCGTTGAACTCCGGGCAGGTCTCGACGTCGAGATCGCCGTGGACTTTCGTCAAGCAGGCTAACCGCAGCGTCTCTTCGTTGCCGATGAAATGCAAGGCGTTGATCGTCGAGAGCATCGGATCGGGAGTCGGCAGGCCGCGAAACTTGAGTCGCTCCCAAACACCCATTGGGCTGGCGTTTTCTTGCCCTTTGAGGATGCGGACGGCGCAGGTTCCGCACATGCCCAGGCCGTGACAGTTGAGGACCGAATTGAGCCCCGCGCCGTAGCCATTGACGCCGTTGTATAATTTGATTCCCGCCTTGAGCGCTTCTTCACGGAGATTGGCTCCGTCGGGAACTTGAACTTGCTTCTTCTCGCTGACGAAATTGATAATAGGCATGACACGTCCCGAATCACGGAATCACACAATTTACTCGACACACAAGCTCCGCCGCGAACGGCTTGGGAGCCGGTGGAGCGAGTATAAGCCAGCGGCGGGATTTTGAAAACGGCATCCGCCGGGCTCCCAAGGCGATCTTCATTTCATTTTTTGCAGCCAGGAAATTAGCGTCATGGCCGAACGGACCCGCCATCAAGAAAAGATCATCCGCAATTACTATCAGAACATCGACTCGATTTCGCTGCAGAAATTCGGCGAGGCGGTGAGTGAATTGTATCTGGCCGAGGGAAAAAAGCGGCAACAGGTCTGGAAGCGGCTTCGAGGGCACCTCGAAAAGCTGAAAATTCCCGCCTCCCGCATCGACCACATCGAGCGGAGCGACAACCCGCTGCTGGCCGCCAACTTGCTCGAAGAGTTGCTCAAGAAAAAGTAAATTCACGCGACATACGCAATATTCTCCGCGTCGGGTGAGTCAGCCCTCGGAACACGTCGCACAGGACCGGTCCCGCTTATCCGGGGGACTCACGTCAGCGGCTCGACCGTTTGAATCATCCTTTGGGCCCACGAACCCCTTGAAAGCCGAGTGCATTCGGTGTTAAGTTCGAGGGATTTTACACCCTACATCGAGTTTGAGGGCGCCCCCGCGCTCTCGGCTTGTGTTTTGCACCGCCCGGTAAAAGGATTCACCCGAAGTGCCTCGTCGCCACGATTTGCACAAGATTTTGCTGATTGGTTCTGGTCCGATCATCATTGGCCAGGCCTGCGAGTTTGATTACAGCGGCACCCAAGCCTGCAAGGCCCTGCGCGAAGAGGGCTACGAGGTGGTGCTGATCAACTCGAACCCGGCCACGATCATGACCGATCCGTCGACGGCCGACCGCACCTACATCGAGCCGCTTACCTGGCAGACGATCGAAAAGATCATCGCCATCGAGCGGCCCGACGCCATTTTGCCCACCCTCGGCGGCCAGACCGGGTTGAACCTGGGCATGGAACTCTGGCGCAATGGCGTGCTTGAAAAGTACGGCGTCGAGATGATCGGCGCGCTGCCCGACGTCATCAACAAGGCTGAAGACCGCAGCTTGTTCAAGCTGGCGATGGAAAAGATCGGGCTCGAGGTCTGTCGCGGCCGCACCGTCAACAACATGGACGAGGCCCGTGCCGCGATGCAGGAGATCGGCCTGCCGGTCGTCATTCGCCCCAGCTTTACGCTCGGCGGCAGCGGGTCGGGCATTGCGTTCAACCGTGACGAGTTCGAGCGGATGGTCAGCCGCGGACTCGAGTTCTCGCCGATCCACGAGGTGCTGCTCGAAGAATCGATCCTCGGCTGGAAAGAGTACGAAATGGAGGTGATGCGCGACGTCGACGACAACGTCGTGATCATCTGCTCGATCGAAAACCTCGATCCGATGGGCATTCACACCGGCGACTCGATCACCGTGGCGCCGGCGCAAACGTTGTCCGACAAAGAATATCAGCGAATGCGCGACGCCTCGCTCGCGGTCATTCGCGAGATCGGCGTCGAGACCGGCGGCTCGAATATCCAGTTTGCCACCCATCCGCAAACCGGCCGCATGATCGTCATTGAGATGAATCCGCGCGTGAGCCGCTCGTCGGCGCTGGCCAGCAAGGCCACCGGCTTTCCCATCGCCAAGATCGCCGCCAAACTGGCCGTGGGCTACCGTCTGCACGAACTGACCAACGACATCACCCGCGAGACGAAAGCCTGTTTCGAGCCTACGAGCGATTATGACGTCACGAAAATTCCGCGCTTTGCGTTCGAG
>CAZZBK010000070.1:0-11122 GCA_964652155.1 uncultured Planctomycetaceae bacterium
CAACATCTACCGCGATGGCTGCGTGGGGGTGATCGACGCCCATCACGGCAGCGATATTCGGCACTTTCTCAAGTCGTTGCAGCGGATCCACGACAGCGACGTCGAATGGTTGTTGCCCAGTCACGGGCCGATCTTTCGCAAGGACAATGCCCAAATTCGTCAGACGATGCAGCGGCTCGAGGGCTATTTGCACATGGCCGACTTCGGCACGTGTGCCATCGATTGGCCGCTGATGGATGCGTGGGACAACGAGCTGGCCGAGGGGAAGTTTCCGCAGTAGTCGGCCGATCGTATATTGCAAAATTGGCCGTGGAATGAGTGACCACCCAAGCTGGCGACTCTGTCGCCGGTCTCTCGGCGGCAAAGCCGCCGGCTTGGGGTCATTATTCCATTGAAGCCAGCAGTGCAGGCTTAGGGTTATGACGCGAATAGCGGATATTCGCTCAATGCCGAACGTATCGTCGGCCGATGCCTAAGTTAACGAGCGCTCGCCTCTTCCCGCAGCGCGGCCCGTTTGTGCATCGCGTCTCGACCCGGTTCGAGGAACGCGGCACATCGTGTCCGCCAGGCGTGGTGCTCCACTCAGACAAGCCAATCGAGAGGGAGAGTCGACATGTTTCGACGCATCATGTGGGCGTTGGTCTGCACCGGCGCGTTTGGCGCCGCGGCCAGCTCGGCCGAGGCGCAACAGGCCTACGGCCGGCAGTGGGCGCATAGCCAGAACACCCAAGACTGGCAGCGGTTCTACCACTACCCGTACGTGTACTATCCGCAAAACTTTTGGAACCGCGACTACTACAAAAGCTCCGAGAGCTTGTATTATCGCTATCCGCAAGAGATGCGCATTCCGGTCTACAATCGCAAATGGCACAACGAGTACCCGGAAGATCGCCGGTACCACTCGGGTCACCACTTCATTCTCGACACGTTTTAGTGTTGAGCGTGGGGCGGCGCTAGGCCCCCGCGGCGGCAAAGTCGTAGAGGATGTCGCTGGCCTGTTGTAGCTCGGAGAGCGGCAGCCACTCGTCGACCGTATGGGCCTGGTCGATCGAGCCGGGGCCAAACACGACGCACGGCACGCCGGCCTGGGAAAATGCTCCCGCGTCGGTCCCGTAGGGGACGCCGATCGTTTCACCGCGAGCGATCCGTTGCCGTGCCGCGCTCACCAAGCGCTGCGCGAGCGGTCCGTTGTGAGAGTCGGAGAGCGCGGGGCCCATGATGAACGGCGTCTCGTGGGTCAGCGGCGGCGATACGTTCGCCACGCGATTGACATACGCAATGGCATGTTGATAGGCGTCGGGCCCACTCTCGCCGGGCAACACGCGGCGGTCGATCTCGATGGTGCACAGGTCGGGCACGGTGTTCACGCTAATGCCGCCGCTGATCAAGCCGACGCTGAGCGTCACGCCGCCGCAGAGCGCGTGACGCGCAAACTTGGGGGTCTCGTCGCGGGCATAACTCTCGAAGGCCCCTAGCACGCGGGCCATTTTGTACACGGCGTTGTCGCCCAGGTGGGGCATCGAACTGTGCGATGCCTTGCCGTGCGTCTGCACACGCCAACGTACCGTTCCCTTGTGAGCCACGACAACATTCAAGCTCGTCGGCTCGGCTACCACCGCCAACTCGGGCTGGCGCGGGAAGATCGAGCCAGGCTGCCCCCAAAACTCGGTCAGAGCTGTCGCTCCGGTAAAGCCACACTCTTCGTTGATCGTGCAGGCCATCAGAATGGTCGGCATGTTGGCCGGGCGATCCTGGGCCAGCCGGGCGATGGCTCCAAGCATGGCCACCATGCCCCCCTTGATATCGCACGAGCCGCGTCCGTACATGCGGCCGTCACGCACCTCGGGCTTGAACGGGTCGATGATCATGCCATCGATGGGGACCGTGTCTTGGTGAGCCTCGAACAGGATGACTTTGCCGCCGTCTTCGGGCCGCTTGGCGCCGTCGAGCCGCGCGACGATGTTGTCGCGCTGCGGGGCAACGGTCTGCCGCTGCCACGGCAGGCCGAGCCGTGTGAATAGGGCCTGCAAGTAATTGGTCACCCGGTGTTCGTAGAACTCGGGGCCCGAGACCGGTCGGCCCATCGGATTCACGCTGGGGGTGGCGACCAAGTCGGCAAGGGTTTGAACCAGATCGAGCGCCATGGGCGGGGATATCCTGAAGGGTGAGCAGGGGGCGAATTGCTGGCATTGTAGCCGAGCCGATCGTCGCTGCCAGCATGGGGTCGCGGGTGGAGCATAAGTTGGGAAAGCTTTTCGGATTGTCGGGCGTACAGTAGTCAAATTCGTGTTAAACCCTGCTGAATGTTTGGGTTCCTACGTTAGTTCCCGTTGTACGGATTCCGAAACTTTTCATGGGTATTGAGGTTCAGGTAATGAAGTTATCAAGACGACCAACGGGAGTCCGTAAATACCGGCCTCGCGTTGCTCGGCCTGCTAAGTTCATTGTCGGAGGATCAATAGCCAACGGTCCCGGCTCGGAGTTCAACGCTCTCATGCCGAGGGTGTTTGATGAGTCATTCCAGCAGAATCGGATTTCATGCGATTACGCGCCGCGCTAAAACGCTCGACGATGTGCCGCGGCGCGTCGTGGGTCGGGTTCGTCACGCTGAGCATCGCCGTGGCGACGCTGCTCGGCGTGCCGTTGTGCGCTGCCGAGTTGCCGAGTTCGCCGTTCTGGCAAGCCATGGCGGCGTCGGTTGACACGTCGGGGCCCTCGATGTCGGCTGACTCACCCACGGCATCGGCGTATTCGCGAGCGGCTGCTGCTCGTGTGGAGAGCGCCTCGCCCGAGGCGATTGAAACACCGCCGCCGACGGCTTATATGCCAGGCCCTTCGATGCCACCCTACTGGCCTACGGTTCCCGCCTTCATGGGTGACCCACTGGGGTGGATCGAACCGCGACGTTGCTTGGCGTGCCAGCCGTGGCAGGCAATTTATCAGGGCTCGAACTACGGTCAATCGTGTCTCTGTGGCACGCCCGGCGGCGGCTTGTCATTCGACGGCTTGTTTCGTGCGTACTATGTCAACGATCAGCGCGTGCAATGGACAGGGAACGAAGAGACGTTTGGGGTGGAAGGGGTGCTGGCCCCCAGTTGGTCGTACGAAGACTCGGGCATGAGCGTGGCGACCAATGGCGTGTTTTTTCTGAATCAGCCGTTCGATCGTAACCTACTCAAGTTTCCCGCGGGGACTTCGTACGAACCGAATTTTCAGATCGACCCGTTTCAGATTTGGAATTTGAATGTCTCGATCGAGCGGGGTAACTGGCGGTTGGCCTTTGGCAAGGCCCCGACTCCGTTTGGCCGATACTACGCGCCGTTGTTCAGCAACAACCGCAGCGACGCGCCGTTCATTCGCTCCGAGATCATTCACTGGAACGAGGTCGGAATCTTCTTGCGTTACACGTCGGGGATTTTTCTTGCCGATATTGCCGTGACCAATGGCACGCAGGATCGCGACACCAACTCTTCCAAGGCCGGGGTGGTGCGATTGGGGATGCAAACGCCCGGCTTCGAGGCCGGCGCGTCCGCCAAAATTCAGGATGGCGTTGGTTCCGAATGGCAAAAATACGTGAACAACTACTTTGGCTTCGACGTGCTCGTGAATCGCGGCAACTGGGATGTCTCGGCCGAGGTCATTTACGACGAGTACGGCTATCGCAGGCCGATTGACCCCAACACAATCACCTGGGGGCGCAGCCTGTACTATCGCGATATCTACGTTGGTCGGCCGGGCGGCAAACTCACCGGCCTAGGCTATTACGTGAACGTCGGTCGGACCTGGGCCAACCTTCGAATCGACTTGAACTACGGTGACTACTTTCCCACCCCCCTCGACAATGCGCTCGTCGACACACCGCATCACCGCGGGCTGATCAAAGGCACTTGGCGCTGCGCGCGCGGATTGGAATCGTTCACGAGCGTGATGGTGGAGAACGTTCGACCGGTCGAGCCGTTCCGCTCGGGACAGAGTCCGATCACGGTGTTGACCGGAATGCAGTCGTACTTCTGAGGCTGACCCCGGAAGGGCATTCACCGTTGTGGGTGACTGGCGTCGATGTGGGTGGCTGGTGTTTTGCGCAGCAAAACCCGGCGAGTGACGTGTGACACCGGCTCGAAGTGAGCCGGGTTTTGCTGCGCAAAACACCAGCCACCCTTCCGGACCATCTTCCTTCGGCCACCGCCGATTCGTCACGAACTTTTGAGACGCTCTTACGATTCGAGTTCGCCGGGGCTGCGCGCGCGCAACACGTCGAGGTCTTTCGTCGAGATGATCGAGAACGGCGAATGCAGCGGACGCCACGGTTCACCGCGCTGCTCGATCTGCGCCTCCGAGACGGTCCCCAGTCGGCCGTGAGCCAACGACAGATACGAAACCCGTTGCGGCACCAGACCGATGATGCGGGCCAAGGTGGCGTCGAGCGCGGTGAGGTTGGCGCCGACGGCGATCATGCCCATCGATTTGGCCGTGCCGAGAATTGGGCCGTCCCCTTCCATGCAGGTGATGGCGTCGACGACGGCCACCGAGGGGGGGAGCGAGCCGTTGATGTCGATCACCGTCTGCGGAATGCCCGCGTGGTGCAGCACGTTCTTGGGCCAGCCATAGACGACGCCGGGCAGCGTGCCGTAGAGGTTTTTGAGCGCCGCGGTGATGCCGACCCAATGGTGCGTTTTGAGTTTGGGCATCGACACGATCAGATCGGCCTGCAAGACCGAAGAGGGAAAAAACAACCCGCGCAGCTGCGATACCTTCGGGCGATTTGCGACAAAGCCGACCTCTTCGTAGTTCAGATCGGCGAACGGCAGCTTGGCGTCATCGAGCGCCTCGCCGATGCGCGATTCGGACAGCGCCATTTCGGTGTCGCGCACGTGGCCAGGGGCTTCTCCCACGCTGACCGTTGCGCCCCAGTTGCGAAATACGTTGGCGGTCGCCACGATCACGGCCGGATGCGTGGTCATTTGCGGACTGGAACGAATTGGCTCGACCATGTTCGGCTTGAGCAGCACGCGGCGACCTTTGAGCTCGGCCGGGTCGAGCCCCACGCTCAACAAACCATCGCGGATCGTTTGCTCCAGCGGACCGTCGTACGTCTGATTGCGGGCCAAGAACACGGGGGTCTGCGTGCGCACACCCCGAAAGCGACGGATGAGTTGATAACCGATCGAGCCCGCCGCGGCGGCGATGACCGTGCCGCTGCCGATGAGCAACGCGCGGCGGTCGATCTGCACCTGGGGAGTTTCTTGAGGCTTCGTGCTCATGCCGCGGATCCACCTTGAGCAAGCGTAATGAGCGGACATTGCGCCCCTTGAGCCGCCAACAAGGCCCACGCCATCGCCAACGGCGATGCCCCACGACGTTCGCTGCGCGCCAGCGCCGTGACGATCCACTCGTGCGACGCTTTGGGAAGCCGCTCGTGCGCCGCCAGACCGATGAGCGCATACGAAAGTGAAATGATGGTCGCGGCGGGGCCCACCTGCGACTCGACCCACGCGACGGTCTTGCCCATCGGTTGCGGGTTGTCCCCCTCGCCAGCGAGCGCGATGAGCGCGAGCCCCGACGGCTCAAGATGCGGCCGCAATTCTTGACCGAGCACAAATGTGTTGCCGTAGTTGCAGCCGCCGCCAGGCAACTGACGATCGATCAAGACCCGGACCGCCTCGCGGGCGCGCGTGTGACTGGCTTGCCGCACCCCCTTGAGCGCCAGCAGGCACCAGGCTGTCGGCTCGAGCCATGTGTGCGTCGTCTCGACCCAGGGCCAGCCGACGAGGGTCGTGTCGTGTCCCAACTCGGGCGACCGTTCCGAGGGCTTCCCTTTGATCGTGAACATCCACTGGATGGCTGAACGAATGTGGTTCGCGGCGGGATTATCGGCCAAGCGATCGGCGGCTGCCGCGCGCGGCGCGCACCAGGCGAGCACCGCGAGGCCCGTGGGCCAATGCGGCGCCGTCTGCGTGCGACTCACGCCGACACACCCTTCGGGCTGTTGCATCTCGATGAGTTGCGAGCGGGCCCGCTGCGCGGCGGCTGTCTGGCCATGCGACTCGAGCGCCAAGGCCGCGAGGGCCGTTGGCTCCGCCGCCGCGGGGCTCCCCGCGCGATAGCCCCACTCGGGCAGTGCGGCGAGTCGCTCGAGCGTGGTGGTCAGCGCATCCATGTGGGGCTACAAACAGCGTAAAGGAGACGAGCGAGGTTGGATCGCAAGGCGTGTAGGTATTGTATGATCGAATCGCGCTCGGGGGCTATCGCAGTGCGAATCTTCTGGGCGGCATATTCTACGCGGTCAGCCATCCACTGTATCCTCTTCTCGCCGAGCAACTTAGCGCGAGTCCGTGAGTTTCGCTCCGGAGCGGGTTGCCGACAGGGCAAAAAAATTCGCCGGTAGTTTTTTGACAAAGCTCATAATTGACCTAGGTTTCCTAGTGTCAGGACGAATGGAACGCCACGAGCGGACCGGACGCCCTGACCAGGCCGACGATGAGTCGGCCATCCCATCGACTGCGGAAGTTCTTCCGATGAATCGGCTCTGTTTTGCACCCTTTTGTGGGCAGGACTTTTCGTGCCGATGGGATTAGGCCTGTCGCCTTAGCATCCTCGACAAAGGCAAACCGGTCGCGAGGCCGGGGCGCAAAGCTGTTGGGCCAGGAACGGTGACGTTCTTGGAAGCCTGGCTGCCGAAGGGATCCTGTTGCCGTGGCAAGGTTGTGAGCGATCACGACCGTGCTCGACCGCAGGCACTTCGGATCGTGGTGAATGGTGTTCGCACCGCTTGCCGCGGTCCTTTGGTTCGACCGGATGAAAGGGTGAAGCGTAATGGTTTTTACGTGGAAGCGAGAAGCGTCGGAGCAGGCCGCTAGCCCTGGAGGGTTGGCAATCTTCGACGTTTCGAGCGGAAGCAACATTCTTTTGACATCGGTCGATCGATGCAGCGGCTCCGTTTGCCGACAGCGACAGATCGCACCTTGGAGGACACAACTATGATGAAGTTCGCTCAAAAAGTTCAAAAGTTCTTGAAGTCGGAAGATGGCCCCACCGCGGTTGAGTATGCCGTGATGTTGGCCTTGATCGTGATCGTGTGCTTGACGGCGATTCAGTCGATCGGCACCAACGCCAACAGCGTGTTCCAGAAGGTTGGCACCCAGTTGCAGACCGCTGCTAGCTAGTGTGCTTGAGCCGCGTCTCGGCCGACAGGTGTTGGTCGAGACGCTTGGCTCGCCATGGCTGGCAGAAGAAAACAAGATCAGCCGGATGTGAAAGCATCCGGCTGGTTTTGTTTTCAGACACACCCCATCTCTGCCCCAGGTCTGAGCCGCGCGACGGTTGACCCCCTGCCCCCAGTCAGAATATGAGGATTCCGAAATCTGGCGATTTCAGGGATGAAACCAAAGCTAGGGCAGCGTAATATTGAAAGACCCCCAGCAACGACGCATGTCGCGCCCGCTCAGGTCTGACTGAACACGGTTGGCCCGAGCGAGTGTCGATCCCCCCTTGTGCGGTCGTTGCGCGCGGTCATGGTCGGGTCGGTGTCCGGAACCATCGCCCCAGCTTTCCGCTCCCCCGTCGATAGGCGCTTGTCGCATGTCCCCGTTGCGATTTGATCACCGGCTCCCCCAGGCGATGGATTATCATCGCGAGGGTCAACTGGAGCAGGCCGATGAGTTGTATGCAGAGTTGTCCCGCGATGTATCGGACATTGCGCACGTGGTCTATTTGCGGGGCCTGCTCGCCCATCAGCGTGGACGACACGACCTGACGGTGTTCTTCGCGCGGCAAGCCGCCACGCTCGCCCCCGAGAATGCCGAATACCACAACCTGGTCGGGGTGGGCTGTTATCACTGTGGACGCTTGGAGGAAGCGACCGCCAGCTATCGCCAAGCGGTCAAGTGCGATCCGCTCAACGCCGGTGCCTGGGGAAACTTGTCGCTGGTCCTGATCGATTGTGGATTGTTCACCGCCGCCGAGGAAGCCGCGCGGCGCTGCGTGGAACTCAGTCCCCTCAGCGCCAACGCCCACAACGGTCTGGGAATGGCGCAAGTCAGTCTGGGGCACGCGCTCGAGGCCGAGGCGAGTTTCCGCCGCGCGCTGGCCATGGCGCCCCACGAACCCGATACGCACCGCAACTTGGCCAACGTGCTCAAGGAACTGGGACGCTTCGACGAGGCATGGCACGTTTATCGCCAGTTGCTCGATTTCAATCCGCGCGACGGCGTGACCCTGAATCATCTGGTCCACTGCCGACGCGTGACCCCCGGCGAAGCCGAGCAATTGCAAGCCTACGCGCCGCTGACGGTCGACCTGACCTTGACGGCCGAGGATCGAGCGGCAGCCTCGTATGCCCTGGGCAAGGTCAACGAGGACACGTCGCACTACGACGCCGCCTTCGCCTACTACCAGCACGCCAACGACCTGCTGCGCGCTGCGTACAACCGCTCGGGCGTCGAGGCGACGTTCGACGAGCTGATCGAATACTTTACATCGCTGCGAATCGAGTCGCGCGCCGGACAAGGTTCCCCCAGCGAGCGGATGATCTTTGTCGTCGGCATGTTTCGCAGCGGCACCACGCTGGTCGAACAAATCCTGGCGAGTCACGAGCACGTTTACGGGGCTGGAGAACTAACCGACATCGAGTGCCTGGTCCGCGATCTTCCCCAGCTCTCCGACAGCGACTTGCCCTTTCCCCAGTGCTTGAACAAAGTTTCGCCCGCGCAAATTCGGCAACTGGCCGAGGATTATTTGGCCCGGCGTCAGCGCACCTCAAGCAGCGCCTTGCGCGTGGTCGACAAGATGCCGGGCAATTACCGCCTGCTGGGGCTCATCTCGATCCTATTCCCCAACGCTCGGATCATCCATTGTCGCCGCGATCCGCGCGACGTGTGCTTCTCCATCTTTGCGAATCGATTCACGTCGCCGCCGGCCTATGCCTTCGATCTGGCCGACGCGGCCCATTATTATCGGCAGCATGATCGCTTGATGAGCCATTGGAACCAAGTGCTGCCGCAGTCCATGCTGACCGTGCAGTATGAAGACCTCGTGAACGCTCAGGAATCGGTCACGCGACAGATCCTGGATTTCTGCGACCTGCCGTGGAGCGACCGCTGTTTGCGGTTCCACGAGACGACGCGGCATGTCACGTCGGCTAGTGACTGGCAAGTGCGGCAACCCTTGTACGGCAGCTCGGTGGGGCGCTGGCAACATTTTGCCCAACACCTGGGACCGCTGTTCGCCGAGCTTGGCATGGCACCGCAACTGGCGACCGCGCAGTGAGTGCCCGTGCGAAAACCGATGGGGACTGCCCCCCCCCGCGCATTTCGGTTTTAAGATCGGCTCTAACGGACTGACTCGCTCAAACGGCGTGGAGCCGCAAAGCGAACCTTTTCGATCAGTCGATAGGTCCGGCCATTGCGAATGTGCCCGCTCACGGCGGTGATCGCCTGAATGACGTTGTCGTAGTGCAACGCCTCGTCGCAGTCGAGTTCGACTTCCAGGCGCGAAGCGATCGAACCAGGGCCCGTGTCGTTGCCAACCATCTGCATGATTTCGTCATGCAAATGATCAAAGCTCGGCACGTCGCGCGATCCCAACCGCAATCGCCGCAATTGACCGCTGGGGTCGGCTTCCATGCGCACCCGGATGACCTCGGACATGTCGGCCCCGGAGTTGCCAACGTCCAGCGGCATCTTGACGTTGAAATCCCCTTCAACGTGCGCGAGTTTGAAGGTCATCACGAAGAACGCGAGCAGTTGAAACACGATGTCGATCATCGGCGTCATGTTCTGCTCGACGCGCGTCGAAGCCGTGGACTGGCAAGCATGCGGCATGATGGTGATCCCGGAGGAACCGTCAAGAAATCCGCAAGACGTATCGCAGCGACACTCGCCATTTATTCCGGACGATTCCGTGAGTCGCCGTACCGCGAGACAGCAGCTTACGCTGACAATGAATCGTCAGCACATTAGATCAATGGTCGAAACGTATACCCCACGGTCGATAACGGACCATACGAAGTTGATTCGGGGGGGGAAGACAATCACCTCAAAAATCGCAAAAAGTCACAAAAACGGAGAATCTGTTTTTCTCCTTGTGTCGCTTTGCGTTTTTTGTGGCTGCTTCTCGATGGATACGAAACGCCACTAAACGGTTGTGCTGGGGGTAAGCTCCCATGCGAGAACGACGGCGCTCATCCATAGGGAAAATTGAGCGAGCATCGACGAACTACGCGCCGGCCTCTCGCGGCGAAGCGAACTTCACCTTCTCAATCAACCGAAAAATTTTGTCGTTCCTAACATAGCCGCTCACGGCGGTGATCGCCTGAATGACGTTGTCGTAGTGCAGCGCATAATCGCAATCGAGCTCGACTTCCATCTGCGAGGCCATCGAGCCGGGGCCCGTGTCGCTACCGACCAGATTGAGAATTTCAGCGTGCAAGGCGGGATACGACGCAATGGGCCGCGAGCCCATCAAAATCTGGTTCAACGAGCCATCAGCTTTGGCGGTAATCCGCAGTTTGATCGGCGGGAACGGGTCTTGCGACACCCCCGCGCTCGGCGCGTTGAGCGGCATCTTGACGTTAAAGTCCCCCTCGGGCTGGGCCACCTTAAACGTCATCACGAAGAACGCCAACAACTGAAACACGACGTCGATCATCGGCGTCATGTTCTGATCAACTTTGTTCGAGCCACTCGGCGTGTTGCGGGGTCGCATGCGAACGAAACTCCTATTTCTTCTCGGCCTGCTTGGCACGCAGGGCGAATTTTTCAAACTGTTTGTCTTGGCACAACTTAATCAGCCGCTGCACCTCGCCAGTCGGCACCGTTCCGTCGGCCCGAATGATGACGTTGGCTTGCTGAGGACTTTTTTGGTGACGGCGTAATAAGCTGACTTCAATATCAAGATGCTTGCCCATGTTATCAATGGAAACTTCTTCTGTGTTGAAGAGTACCTTTGAGTCGCGGGTCATCTGCAGCGTGATGGGGGTATCTAGCGCGCCCTCGGGCGGTTTAGCCAACTCGCTCGAAGGCAGCTTGATTCGTTGATCTTGCTGATCCTCGGAAAAATTGACGAGCACCATGAAGAACGCGATCAACTGGAAGGTCATGTCGATCATCGGCGTCATGTCGCCTTC
>CAZZBK010000070.1:11222-30433 GCA_964652155.1 uncultured Planctomycetaceae bacterium
CCGACCATCCCGTCGACCGTGCCGAGCAGACCGAACATCGGGGCGAGCGTGCCGATGAGCGCGACGTAGCTCAGGCGATGTTCCATCTTCATCGTCTCGTCATCGCTGACTTCTTGCATGGCCTCGATGGCTTGCGAGTAGCCCCCCGAGAGCTTGCCCAACCCGGCCGCCAGAATGCGTCCCAGCATCGAGTCGTCGGCCTTGGCCAACTCATACGCTTCCTGATAACGCTTTTCGTTCAGATGGGCTTCGAAGCCTTCGATCAACGCCGAGGGGAGCACGCTGTCGCGCCGCATCGAGAGCAGGCACATCACGGCGATGGCGACGAACGCGAACGACAGCGACAAGAACACGACCACGTAGCGCAGCCCCAAGGCTTCATAGTAGAAGCCGAGCAGGCTCGATTGCGAACCGGTTGCGGCCGGAGCGGCGGCTGCGGCGGCACCCGGGTCGACCGGGGCTGCCATGTCGGTGGCCGGAGGCGCGGCGGCTGGCGGGGCGGGCTCGCTGGCCGTCTTGGCGGCGTCGAGGTCCGATTGGGCCAGCGCTCGCGAACTGGTCGCACTCAGCAGGGCAAACAGGGTCAACAAAACGGTCAGGGAAAGCATCCCCGAGCGCGTGCGAAACGTGGTCAACATTCGAGCCTCCGAAACAATTATGATAGTGAGGGGGGGAGTGTGAGCCGTGTGAAATGTAGGATTCTGTAGTCTAGTTGCCAGGCGGTCGAGCGTAAAGCGGCCGAACGTAGTGCCACTGCCGCGACGGTTATTGCACCGCGCCATAGCGCTCCTGGAGCAGCGAAATGGCCTGCAACGCCCGTTCCGGCTTGCCCAACTCGCGCCACAGCACGTCCAGGTTCTTGAGCGACTCGGCATGCGCCACGGGCTGGTTGGGGTACAGCGTGTCGACATGCAGGAAGGCGATCAGAGCCTGCTTTTTGGCTTCTGGCTTGAGCAGGTAGCACTTGCCGAGCGCGACGTAGGCTTGTGCCATCAACTCGGCGTCCTCGGGGCTCACTTTCTTGATCGTCTCTTCGATCAACTTAATGCCATCGTCGGGCTTGCCTTGGCTGGCAATGCAGAACGCCTTGCCGAGCGAGGCGGCAAACTGCTGACGCGAGGCCTGATCCCCCTTCACATTGCTGATGGCCAGCACCTTCTCGAACTCGGTGAGCGCCTCGGGGAACTTGCTCTGGGCGACCATCGCTTGACCCTTGCCAACGCCGGCTCGCATCTTGAGCTCGGCGAATGTCGACCCATCGAGCTGCGCGTAGTAGGTCAGCGCGGCGTCGTACTGCCGCGCCTTGACAAGCAAGTCGGCCACGAGCAGCGTGCCCGTGTAAAAGTGATAGCTGTTCGGGTTCGCCGTCAGGTACGCGATCATCGCCTTGCCCGACTCGTCGACCTTGCCGCTGCCAGCCAGCGCCAAGCGCCCTTCGCAATAGGCCTTGTAGTAGGCGATCTCGGCTTTCGCTTCGGGCTTGACGGCATCGGCCGGGTTGATGCGGCCAAGCATTTGCAGCGCCGTCGTGAATTGTCCGCTGCTCGCCGTGCCGCGAATTCCGCGCAACAGCGGCGGCTCGCCATCGTAGGCGATGAAGTCAATTTCGGTGACCGGGATTTTTTCGGGGCCGCCGACCGTCTTCTCGATCTCGACTTCGTTCTTGCCGACCGTTTTGAAGGTCCCCGAGACCGTTGTCCCAGCGAGCTTCTTGACCTGATCGACCGCCTGGGCCGTTGAGCCGACGATAACCACAGCCGCCACGAGCATAATGCCACGTTTCATCACAGCGTTCACTCCTTGAGGCAACAGCGGCACGGCTCGATCGAGCCGCGACGCGGGAATAAGTTTGGGGGGGGTTACTTCGCGCCGACGGTGACCGCTTTGTCGGTCGTTGGCGCTTTGGTCTTGGGGGTTTCAAACGCTTTCATGCCGATGGCCTTTTCCTTGCGAGCGGTTTGGATCCGCTTGAGGATCTCGTCGTACTGGGCCATGATCGGCGGCGACACTTCCTGCATGTTCTTAAACCGCGTCGTGATGCGAATGTCATCAAACGCCAGCTTGAGCAGGTCGTTCTGGTTGAGATTGTTCTTGGCGGCGTCTTTGTGCATGGCCTGGCGGAAGTGACAGCGGGCCATGTTGATCCGCGTCAGATGGTACTGGTCTTGCAGCTTGGTGTCCGAGATCAGCATGTTCGACATCAGGCTCCAGCCCCAAATCACGTTCCGCTCCTTGCCGTCGGGACCCTTGTGCTTGCGAGCGCCGAACATCGCCAGGTTGAAGTACAGCGGGTTGTCGGCGTCGCCCCAGTCCATGTAGGCTTCGGCGGCTTCCATCTGCGCTTCGAGCAACTGATTCTTTTCCTTCAGAATCGTCTCGAGCAGGTCGACCGCCTTCTTGTAGTCGTTGAGCCGGCGATGCGACTTGGCCGAGCGCAGATTGACGCTCGTGGCCATGTTGTCGTACCGCTCGACCTCTTTAAGCGATTTCTGCCAGAGGTCTTCCAGCCGGGCGAGTTCTTCCTTGCCGGTGGTCGTCTTCGACTTGGGGCGTTGCAGGTCAACGGCCTTGCGCTCGTCGTCGGCCTTCTTGACGATCGTGGCCTTTTCCTTCTCGATCATCCCCAGCAGCTTGGCGTCAGTCGTCAGACTGGTCGAGAAGTAGTTCTTGGCCTTGTCGGGCAGCACCGCGCCAGGAGAGTCGAACCCCGCGCCGAGACTGTAGTATGTCTCGGCCACCCAGTTGATCGGAGCAAACTGGTCGGCCTTCTCGCCAATCTTGGTCAGGAACTTCTCGAACCCGGCCGTCAACTTCTCAAGGTTCTCGGTCTTGCCCGCGGCCTTGTCGTCCTGAATCTGCTTCTCGAGTGCTTTGCCCATCGAGATGTAGATGGCGGTCAAGTTGGCTTGCTGATCGTTCTTGCCGCCGGTGAGGACCGTCGCCTCGAGCAGGGCCATGATTTTCTCGGCGCGGTCGAGCGCCTTTTGATCGGTGGCCGAGACGGCGATATAGGCCCTGAGGGCGACTTTGAGGGTTTCCAGGGCGATCGGGCTGTCGGCCTTGGCGATGACGGCGTTCTTGGCCTCGACCAGCGTGAGCGGGCCGATCTTCTTGTCTTCGAGCAGGCCGATCGCCTTTTCGTTTTGACCGCTTTGGGCGTAAATCTGCGCGGCCGAGAGAGCCGCCGCGATCAACTCGACCGTGGCGTTGCCCATGCCGGCGTCGACATCGGCGCGCATCCGCGTGATGCCCGACTCGAGCCAAGCTTGGGCTTCCTTGACAAACTCGTCGGCCTTGGCCTGCGGCAGGCGGTCAGCTTCCTCCTTTTGCAGGTTCACCAGGTACTCGCTCCAGTAGGCCTGGCCGAGCTTGAGTTCCGAGTCGCCGCGACGGGCCGACTTTTCCGGAATCCGCTTGACGAACGAGACCGCCTTGTCCATCTCATGCTCGCCGATGGCGACGCTCATTAGGATGGCCCAATTGTCTTCGGTCTCGGGCTCGTCGGTCCAGCGCGTCGCGCAGTACTCGGCGATCTCGAGCATCTTGTCGTAATCGAACTTCCGCATCTCGGCGGGCATGTCTTTGTCGTTGTACCCTTGCAGGTAGCAGGCCAGCGCAATCTTGGCGCACGAGCGAGCGCCGGCACTGTCGGGATAATTTTTCGCGACAAACTCGCCGAGCACCGCCGCGTCGTAATACTTCTGCTCCTGGTAACGCAAGAAGCAGACGTAGTAGCGGACGTTGTTCACGTCGTCCTTGGGGGTATCGACCTCGCGCAGTGCCAAGGCCAACTGGAAGTACTTGTTCGCTTCGGCTCGTTTTTCAATCGCTTGCTTCTGATACTCGGGAATCTTGGCAACCTCTTCGGCGCCGAGCGTCGCGGCGACCTTGATCTTGGTGGACGCCTCGGTCATGTCGTTGAGCGCGAGCGTGCCGCGTTCGACGGCCTGTACAAAGTTGGTGGGCTCCTTGTCGCCGCCGTCCTTGCCACGCTCCTTGAGCAACGTCTTGGCCGGCTCCTGATAGGGCCCGTCGATCTTCGACACCTTGCTGGCGTGGTCGAGGATTTGCTTGGCCATGTTATTGCCCTTGGCCACGTCCACGGGCTTGCCGCTCTCGATGAGTTCCTTCGAGTGCAGGTGCTCGGCGACGGCCGTGTAGTAGCGAATGGCCAGCCAGTCGGCTTGTCGGTCTTCGCCCGTGCGGGCGGTTTGTAGCCATTCTTCTCCCTTGAGGGCGGCCAACTCGTATTTCTTTTCCCCTTCGCTTAGCCAGCACCGCATTGACAAGTACAAGGCGCTGGCCTTGAGCTTGCGAAACTCGGCGATGTCGTCCGGCTGACCGAGGATGTCGGCATAGAGCCCGAGGGCTCGCCGCGTATCGCCCATGTCCTGGTAGCACTGACCTTGCTTGATGCGGGCCAACTGACCGGCCAGGATGGTGCGGAACGCTTGGTAACACTTCTCGTACTTGTCGGCCGCCTGCTGCATGAACTTTTTGCTGTCGGCCGATTTGTCGGCGTAGGTCTTGGCCTTTTCGTAGGCGCAGGCCGCGGCCAACAACTGAGCCTGAATGTAGTCACGCCGCGCCAGCGTGCGCCGATTGATCTGCTCTTTGTCGGATTCTGGGATGAACTTGGGGAACCCATCGAGCACCCCCTTGAAAGCCGCCTCGGCCTCGTCGAACACTTTCTGGGCGGTGTCGAGCAGCGCGCGGGCCTCGTTGAGGATTTTTTCCTTCTCGCCCAACTTCGACGGCTTGCTGGCAAGCTCGACCGCCATCCGTCCGCGCTCGACCACGACGTTGCCCAACTGCATGCGGGCGACCGGGGTCGTGGGATGCGCCGAGTTGGCTGACACAAACCCCTGAAGTTTCTGTTCGGCCCCTTCCAGTTTGCGATTCTTTTGCGTCGTGTCCTTTTCGGCCCGCGCGTCGTCGATGAGCGTGCGCGCCTCTTCGTACGGGATGAGCGTGCGCTGATCGGGAGTGATCAGGCTGCTGGTGGACATCTGGCTCAGATATTCCATCGCCGAGTCGAAGTAGTTTCGCTCGCGCAGGCCGTCGAGGAATTGTTGGAACGGCTCTTCCGAGCGAACCGCGGCGCTGCACCACAGCAAACCGACGACCGCCACCGCACTAGCCAACGTGCGCCAATACCGGTACCCAGCTCCAGGCATCCGTGAGTTCCTTGTGCGAAGATGAGACAAAGGCATCATGAGACCATTCAGCTTATCGTTGTAAAAATCGTCTCGCAAGCAACCCCACGACCCGATTCGTCAAGTTCAGGGGACACTCGGCGAACGGGGCTTGGTCGGCCGCCCTGGGGGGCCTTGGGGACGCGCCGCGTTGAGTTGTTCCAAGAGGGTCAAAAAGTCCCGATATTCACGCTGTTCGGCCATCGCCGCCGGAATCTGCCGCGCCCAGTTCGTCACGTCGGCGACCGTAATCCGCTGCGCCACCGGAGTACCGCGGAGAATCTCGCCGAGCGTGAGCGCGACCGTCCCGGCCTGCCAGGCGGCGGTCGTGTCGGCCGGGCTGGTTTTGACCTGCGAACGCAAGAGCCGTTGCGAAGTTTTGCGGGTTTCGCCGCTCGTGAGGTCGCGCCATTCGAGAGTCGCCACGGCCCAGTCGCCGTCGCCGCTCGACGCGCCGAGCGTGGGCAGCACCTCGAACGAGGCGGCGATGGTCTCCCCAGAGTAAAGCTCGTTCGCCGCGCCACGCGCGGCGGGGGCGTCGATCCCCGTCGACTCGTGTCCCAGCAGGCGGTAGCTGGCCACCGAGAGGCCGGAGAACTGCACCGACAACTTTGCCCCCGAAAAGATTACCTGCGATCGGCCCGTGAGTTGCTCGACCAGCAAGCCTGACAACTGAGCGGGTCGCGTGGCCGAGTCGATTTTTCCGCCGGCGAGTTGCACGAGCCGCTCCCAGGCCGGGGGCGCGGCGTCGATCGGCACAACCTGCACGAGTTCGCTGATGATCCCCTCGCGGCGGACTCGCTCGAACGTTCCGCGCCACGCGGCCACCGCCGACTCGTCGAGCGGTTCGCGGCCGTCGGTCACCAGCAGCACGCGTCGCCGCGCGGCCTGGCCGTGGTCGGCGCGGACGAGTGACAGAGCCGTCAGCCAGCCGCCGAGCAGTTGGCCGCCCCCCTGCGGCGAGAGGCTCTCGACCGCCGCGCGCCACGCCGCCACGTCGGCCACGCCGGCCCCTTCGATCAGAATCCGCGGACGCTCAGAGGTCGCGATCAAGTCCAGCCGGTCATTGCCGCGCAACTGGGGCAGCAAGCCGAGCAAGGCACGCTGCACCTGCGCCAATCGCTCCCCAACGCCCATGCTCGCCGAGGTGTCGACCACGATCGACAAATGGGTGGTCGGATGCGGTGTCGCCGGCAAGTCACGGATCCGCAGGGCGACGTGAAACAACAGATGCTCGGGCGACGAGAGCGGCGAGGGGCCCGTGCTGAGCTGCCAATTCACCGCGGGGACATACGGCGTCGGGCGGGGTTGAGCCGCCGTCGGCGCGGGAGTCACCCGCGTCGGAGCCGCCACGGTCAGCGGAGCGAGCGCCGCGACAAACTCTTCGCTGCGGACTTGAGCCGCCTGGGGCCAGACCCCCCGGCGCGCCCAATCGCGGGCCAACTCATAACTGGCCACGCCCACGCCGAGCGGAACACTCGCAGGTTGATTGCTCTTGGTAAGCTGCGGTTGGGCCAATATCTTGGCCTGTGCGCCTCGGGCCACGTTCTGTCCCGGCCGCGGCGTGCGGGGCAGCGCCAGCAGTGCCTCGCTGGATTCAACATGCGTCGACGGAGCAAGTTGCTCGACGGCCAACAGCAGCGGGTCGGCGAGCAACGGCAATCGCGCGAAGGGCTGCATCACGGTCGTGTTGTCCGCCGCCGAGACCAAACTCGCCGGCATGAAGACCTTGGCCTGCTCGGAAAGCTGCCCAAGCGATGGTGTCGGCGGTGGAACGATCAGCGGCGGTTGGCCGACGAGCGCGATTTCGGAAGCGTTTTCGACGAGTGCTGGTCGAACCCAGGAGGCTTCGAGCGCGAACACGGGGCTCCGTGCGCGGTGGATCGGGATCGTCTCGTAGATCGACCGCAGCATGATGCTGTAATAGGTCACGCTGCAAACGAGCAGCACGCTGGCTGCGACGGCCCAGCGTGTCGCGCGGCGGGCCTGTCGCGCGCGCCGCTCCCAGGCCGCGCGGCGCGGGATGCCATGCAGCGCCGTCAGCAGCGTCGGCGGCACGTCGATGTCGCGCAGCTCGGCGTCCAACTCGGCATCGCTGGGGAGCGTCAGCGAAAGCAGCCGTGACTTGAGGTCCGCCGGTACGCGCACCTGCCGCAACTGCTCGCTCAGCCAGTCGTCATGTTCGTCAGGTTTTTGGGTCATGATGCGCAACCAACTCGAACCGAAAGATCATCTCGTCGCCGGACACTCAACTCTTTCGCAACGTCAGCAGGCTCTCTCGCAACCGCGCGCGGGCTCGACTGACGCGCGACAGCACCGTCCCGAGCGGAACTCCCAACACATCGGCCGTCTCTTGATGCGTCAATTCGCCGACCACCACCAACAACAGGGCCTCGCGCAGGTCTGCGCTCAACTGATTCAACGCCATCTGCATCTCGTCACTGTACTGCTGCTCGAACGGGTCATGCGGATCGACACCGACGTCGGGCAACTCGACCGACACGAGCGGCAGGCGATGTCGCCGCCAGACGTCGGTCGCCCGGCGGCGCAGGATCGACACTAGCCAAGCGCGTCCGGTCGGAGGGGGTGCCTCGGCATCCTCGACCGGCAGCGTCTGGTAGTGTTCGCGGCTGCTCCAGGCCGAGCGAAACGTCTCTTGCACCAGATCCTCGGCCTCGTGCGGCTTGCCGACCATGCGGTAGGCGATCCGGTACAGAGTATCGGCGTGCTCGTCGATGAGTTGCGCGAATTCGGCTGTCGTTAAGGCCAAGACTGCCGCTCCCGTGAGACCGTAGCTCTGCGGTGGGCTCCGCCACCGTGAGAATCGTGGGCCGGGGGCCCGATTATTCCCCAAGCGGGCAAAATTTCCGTTAGTTCTATTCTAGCCAGCGTTTGTGTTCAAATCGCGTTGGGTGAAAGAGTTTGGCTTGTTCGCTTGGTTAGACGTCCACGGTGAGTAGAATGAGGAAACGGTCTGGCAAGGGGTAGAAAGCTGGGGCAAGTTCATCGTGCCCAGGAAAATTCGTGAATTGATCCGTGATCTGGAGTCGGCTGGGTTTGCCGATCGAGGCGGAAAGGGGAGTCATCGAAACTTCGCACATCCACAAGGCATGCGAGTTACCGTGTCAGGCCACTTAGGCGACGATGGCAAGCCGTTGCCACCCCCGACCGCGGGGCAAGGGGTTGCGCAAAGGCTCGCCTGACCGCTGCCGCAGCAAACTCCACGCTGAGTGCTCTGCGTGGAATAATTGGGGCCATCCGGTACGAATCTCCGGATGTTCAGGCGAGGCCGAGCGATGCGTTGTTCGGTGCAGGGCGAACCGTCTACAATGACTCTCGTTTCATCCCCCACTCGTTTCCCACTTGCCCTGCGGCGAGGTTGTGCCAGTGAGCTATTTGCGGCCTCAAAAGCCTCGGGTGCCCAACTATCTGAGCCAGCGTGAGCAGCGCAAGCTCTTGGCGCTGGTGTTGTGCATTGGGCTGCTGCTGCTCGCCATCCAAGAGGCGGGCAAGCCTCATACCTGGAACTGGCTCTGGCGGCTCACCGGACACGCCGTGCCCGGCGAACAACCCCGGGTCGACACGCGGCTGCCGCCGCCCAAGCCCACGCGGGATGACGACGTCCCCGCGCTCGTTGCTCAGGCGTCCCGCGAAGAACTCGCCGACAAGCCGACCGAGTTCCAGCGGCAACTCGTCCCAGGGGTCACGCTCGAACCGCTCTTGAAGGTGCGCGATGACTCGGCCTTCATGTCGGTCGACTACGACGGCTATTTTCAGTTGCTACACGTCTTGCTCACCACCGACGAGAGCGAACTGCGTAACTACGCGCGGCGCGGCGTGACGTACTATCAGCTTTACAATCAGAGCGCGGCCTATCGCGGCGAGTTGATCGAAATCCAGGGCAGCGTCCGCTCCGTGTATCGCGATCTGCAAGCCCGTCGCGACAATCAGTCGGGCGTGCAAAAGTACCATCAGCTCTGGCTCTCGCCGCACGACGCCCCGGGCGAGGTCGTCGTGGCGCACGTGCTCGAATTGCCGCCAAACCTGCCGGCCTCGGGGAGCGTGGCCGGGGACGTCTCGCTGGTCGGTTTCATGTTCAAACGCTGGGCCTATCAGTCGGCCGACCGCGAGCTGCGCAGCACGCCGCTGTTGTTGGCCCAATCGTTCTCATGGAGCCGACCGCAGGTGGTGGCCGCGCCGCCGCGCAACTACGTCCAGGAGTTGATCATCGCCATCTCGGTGGCGGTGGTCGTGGCCGGTTGCGTCGTGATGTTCGCGTTCATGCGCGCGCCCTCAAGCAAGGAGCCGATCAATCCGCTCTACGCGGGACGCAAGTCGGGGCGCGGTTGGGAGACCATCGAGAACCTCAAGCAGCACGAGGTCGCTCCCGACGTCGTCGACGCGCTAGCGCATTTGCAGCCGCCGACGGAAGAATTGCCACCTCCTCCACGCCATTCCTAAGAGACCATCGCATGGGCCACAAGTTGAGCCGCGCCGCGGAACCACGCCTGCGCAGGAGGTTGATCGCCATTGGTCATCTGGCCGCGCTGCTGCTCCTGGGGCTGACCGCGAACGTGAGTTGGGCGCAAGTCGATCCCCTGGCACCCGCGCCCACGACGCCGGAGATCAAGATCGAGCGGGCACGCGATCTGTTGCGACTCTATGGGGCCGAGGATACACACTTGCAAAGCTTCGTGGACGACACGGAGCCCGACGTGTCGCAGCGCGATATGTTGCTGCGGATGTTCTACGCGGTGGGGCGATTTTCGCTCGCCGATTTGAAGCACTACTCGACGCAGGGACCCGACTGGCGTTCGATCCTCTCCGCGCCGAGCGGCGCGCGGGGCGAAGCGTATGTGTTGCGCGGAACGCTCAAGAGCCTCGTGGCCGTCCCCCTCGATGGTGAACTGGCCGAGCGGCTGGGAATCACCCAATTCTATCGCTGCGAGCTGTCGTTGGGAGCCGATCAGCCGACGGCCGTGTTGTTCGCGCAGGTCGTGCCCCAGGCTTGGCTGCAGGGAGACGCGCCGCAAATCCCGCTCGGAGATCGAGTGGGCGCGTATGGCTTTTTTTTGCAGCGGCTCACAGGAGGAAACCAGGGAGAGGCCTCGCCGTTGCTCGTTGCCAAGCGATTGGCTTGGTATCCACCAACGATCTTGGGCGAGTACGAGGCCGACGCCGGGCTGCTCGACCTGGTGCGCAACAACACTCACATGCTCGACACCGAAGCGCCTTGCTTCTTCGACGTGCTCGCCGCGATGGGGCGCGCCGCGACGCTGCAACTGCTCCGGTTCGCGCCGCAAGACACCCCGATCGAGAAACTCTTTCCGCATCGCGAGACCAAGACCAAGAAACTGATCGAGCCCGAGGTGCAGCGCGGCGAACTCGTCACGCTGACCGGCACCGCCACGCGCGCCGTTCGGGTGCGCGTCGAGGACCCGCAAACCATCGCCGCCTACGGTTTCGATCATTACTACGAAATTTACTTGGCGAACAATGACGCGCAGGGCAACCCGATCGTGTTCTGCGTGCGTCAGCTTCCCCAGGGAATGCCCTCGGGCGAACGGGTCGCGGTCGACGTGCGGATTGCCGGCTTCTTTTATAAGACGTGGACCTATCACATTCACGACCACCGCAGCGAGGCGACCGTGAAAGACCGCTTGCAGATTGCGCCGCTGCTCATCGGCCGCGAGCCGATGCTGCTCGCTCCGCCGGAGAGGGGTAATCCGTACATGCACATGGGGGTGGGGGTGCTGTTTGCCCTGGCGACGGCCGGCGTGTGGATCGGCGTTGCGTATTTGACCCGGCAGGACGACCGCTCGCGCCGCCAACTGATCGAACGGCACTTGACCACCGCCGATGCGCCGCTCGATGCGCAGGAACTCAGCAAGATCGACGCTGGCGAGGTCCACTTCCGCGACTACCACGAACAGAAGCCACTGCTGGGGGAGGAAGATGAGGGGCTAGAGGCAAGAGGCTAGTGAGGACAGGAACCCACACACAACGCCCTAGCCTCTCATCACGAGTCCCTCGTCGTCTATTTCGTCTTGCCCAGTTGCGGCGTGGCTCGCTGAGCGCTGGGCTGCAATGAGAGCACGTAGTCGAGCGTGATGGCCACGGCCTCGTTGAAGTAAAAGTCCTTCTTGATGCCGTTGTTGAGTTCCTCGAACTTCTTTTCTTGCTCTTTTTCCGAGTTCAACTCGGCCCGCTCGGCCAAAAACTTTTGTTCATTCAAGTTGACCGCCTCGCGCTTCTTCTGTTCGTGGTAGCGCTCGATCGACTTGTAGACCTTTTTGAAGTCGGGAGAGTCTTTCTCGCGGGCCGCCGCCAACTCCGTGAGCTTGGCGATCAGTTGCGGCGAGACCATGTTTACCCGCTGAAACGGCACTTCGTTGATGCGGTCGAACGGCAGGGCGTATTCGAGATCGCTCTCGGCCACGTCCAATTCGTTGGTCAGCGACGGCCAGCGAACGTCGGCCTGCACGCCGCGGTTCTGCGTGCTGTCGCCGTTCGGACGGTAGAACTGCTGCATCGTGATCTTCAGCGCGCCCATCGAAGGGACATTCGGCAGGTTCGGGAACAAATTGCGGCTCAGGTCGAGCAGGCTTTGCACCGTTCCCTTGCCGTGGGTCTGCTTGTCGCCGACGATAATGCCGCGATGGTAGTCTTGAATCGCGCCGGCAAAAATCTCGCTCGCGCTGGCGCTGAACTTGCTAATCAGCACCACGAGCGGGCCATCCCAAAGCATGCTGCGATCCATGTCGTTGTAAGCCTGCGTGCGGCCGTCTTTGTCTTTCACCTGGACAATGGGCCCTTCGGTGATGAACAAACCGGTCAGGCTAATCGCCTCGGTGAGCGAACCACCCCCGTTGCGTCGCAAGTCGAGCACCACGGCATCGACCCGCTTGGTCTTGAAATCTTCCAGCAGCTTGGCGACATCGCGGGTGGTGCTCTTGTAGTCGGGCTTGTTTTGCCGGGCCCCTTCCATGTCCATGTAAAAGCTGGGCAGGTCGATCACACCCACCCGAAAGGTCCGACCGTCGCGCAGCTGCTCGACGACCTCGCCGCGGGCTTCGCTGTCGCGGAGTTCGATCTTGGCGCGGGTAATGACGTATTCCTTGCGTTCGGTCGTGCCGGCCGGCAATGCCACGATGCGCACTTGTGTCCCCGCCTTGCCACGAATCAGCTGCACGACATCTTGCAGCTTCATTTCTTCGGTCTCGACCAATTGCCCTTCGCCGTTGCTCACGGCGACGATCTTGTCCTTGGCCTTGAGCCGGCCATCTTTGTCAGCCGCTCCGCCGGGAATAATCTTGTGAATGACGGTCGTGCCGTCTTCGCTCTGCAACTGCGCGCCGATGCCGTCGAGCTCGAGCCGCATCTGAATCTCGAAGTTCTCCAGCGTGCTGGGGGCCATGTACGTCGAGTGCGGATCGTAGGCCGTGGTCACGCTCGTCAGGTAATTCTCCAGCAGTTCATCGCTGCTCGTTTGGTGAATACGCTTGGCGAAGCTGTGATAGCGGCGCCGCAACTTGTTGCGGGCCTCGTCGCCGGTCAGGTTGTCGTTCGACTTCAGGGCCAGCAGGTCGAACTTGATCCGTCGCCGCCACAAATCGCGGGCCTCGGTGTCGTCCTGAGCGTACTTGGCCTTGTCCGGATCGACGACCATCGCCTCTTCGAGCGTAAAATCGTGTTGCGCGTTGAGAAACTCGTCCGCGAAGGCGACGCGCTGATCGACACGCTCGATGAACTTCTTGAAAATGTCGTAGCCCATGCTGATATCCCCCGCGCCGATCTGGGCCACCAACTCGCGCCGGCGGGCCTCGAACGTGTCGCGATCGCTCTGGTTGAAGTACAGCTTGAGCGGGTCGAGTGTCTTGAAGTACAGCGACATCGTCCGCTCGGCGATCTCGTTGTCGAGCTTGTGCCGGCTCAGGTGCTGATCCTTGATGAGCCCCATCACCATGAACGTGATCCGCTTGTCTTGCTGCGACGGTGCCTTGAGCTCGGCATGCGCCAAGAGCGGCGAACCCACGAGGCACAACGCGACGGCCAACGAACTGAGCCAATGTCGTCGTGTCGAACGATCAAGGTGCCTATTCATCAGCGCAGGGCCTTTCATCTCGCGGTCGTTAAAGTTCGCCTAAGTGGCAAACCTTCCATTGCTTATACCGAATGCTATACGTTCACCACGGGCCCTGCAAGATCAGCCGCAAATCGCGTCGCGGTCGGCACTTCGGGCCGACGCATCAGCTCGTCATCGCGCGCACCACGCGCTGCAGATAGGCCTGCAACTCGCCACCGCCACCGAGGTGCTCTGCCAGCACCCACGTTTTGGCTGGGTAGCGAGCCCGATACAGCTCGAACGCCGCGCGGATCTGTTCGAGCACCTCGCCCGTAAAGAGCACATGCGGTTGCACGACAATCTGCTGCGTGTCGGCTTGGGCAGCCTCGTCGAGCGCCGCGCTGAGCGTGGGCTCGGCGATCGCCACGAAACCACAGATACCGTGGCGGCAGGCCGATTGCGATCGCCGCAGTTCGGCAAAACGGCGGAACTCGGCTTGGGCCGTCGGACGGCTATTGCCCCGCGCGATGAGCACCAACGTGGACTCTTGGGGCACGATGCGCCCCATGCACGCCGCGTCATAGCGTTGTCGAGACCATTCGAGGACCTCCGGCGCGCAGTCGATCGTCCCGGCCAACTGGACCGTGACCCACGGGAATCGCCGCCGAAACTCGTCGACCGCCGCGGGGATGTCTCGCTCGGCGTGTCCGGCGGCGAAAAGCAGCAAGGGGACCACGGCGATCTGCGCCGCGCCCCGTTCGACAAGCCGTTGCAGGCCCTTGTCGATCGAGGGTTCCAATAGCTCGATAAAGGCCGCTTCGACGGGTGTCGAGAGGCTCTCGGCCAGGTCGTCGACCGCGCGGCGATACTCGGCAGCGCCCCGCTCGTTTCGCGTGCCGTGGCCGACGATCAGCACGCCCGGGCTGGGCTTGGCGGCGTTCATGGACTTGTCAACTTCCTCTTCGAGTGACTCTCGCTCGGCGACCGGACTACCAATATAATGCCAGTTCGCGGTCGCACGACACCCTGATGCCTGCTGTTCTCTGTGCCTATCTATCTGCATATTATCGACGGTCCTCATGCCGGGGCAAAATACCGGCTCGACGAACAATTCGAGTATCGCCTTGGCCGGGGCGAGGAATGCTCGATCCGCCTGGAAGACCCGCTCTGCTCGCGCGTCCACGCCCGGCTCGCGTTTCGCAACGGCCATTGGCAGATCGTCGACAACCACAGCCGCAACGGTCTGCTGGTCAACGGCCAGAAAACCGAGGACGCAACGCTCGACAGCTCGCACACGTTCAAAATTGGCGGCTCGGCAATGGTGTTGCGCGACGAAGCCGATGCGAAGCCGAACACGGGCGCCACGTCGATCGACATCACGCAGTCGATCGTCAAGAGCCTGCGCATCAGCGATCACCGCACCGACACCATTCCACGCGACCCGGCGACCGCCATCCTGGAGTCGACCAAGCTCGAGTACTTGAAGCAGTTGAGCTTCCAGTTGCTCGCCTGCCGCGAGCCCAACGAGGTCATTCGCTCCGCGCTCGAAACGCTCCGCAGCCGCACCGGCTCGACCGTCGTCGGGTTTCTGTACCTGGGCGAGAACCGGCACCTTGAGCCTCGCATCGTCCTCCCGGAAACGACTCGCAAGCCGATCGCGCTCAACGATGCGCTCACGCGCCTGGTGTGCGAGGAGCAACGAGCCATTTGGGTCAGCAATTCTCCGGAAGGGCGCTCGAAGGTGGATCTGTCGATCCGCATTGCCGACGCAATCTGTGTCCCGCTGGTAAGCGACGAGACCGTGCTGGGGGCGATCCATCTGTATCTCGACACGGGCCAGTATCAGTCCTGGCACTATGACTTTGCCGTTGAAGTGGCGCAGATGACGGCGATCGCCTACGCGCGGTCGGGTGAAAATCACGTCGTCGCGCACGAGTTTCAACGGCTCAAGGACACCTCGCCCGGCTACGAGGCCCTGGTGGGCGAATGCCCCGCCATGCATGTCCTGCGCGAGAAAATTCAGCGCGTGGCACAGACCAACAACGTCGTGCTCGTGCGGGGCGAAAGCGGCACCGGCAAGGAACTGATCGCCCGGGCAATTCATGCCCGCTCGCTGCGACACAAACGGCCCATGCTCACGGTCAACTGCGCCGCCATCCCCGACGACCTCATGGAGAGCCAGCTCTTCGGACACAAGGCCGGCGCCTTCACCGGGGCCGACCGCGACCAGGTCGGCCTGTTCCAGCAAGCCGACATGGGCACGCTGTTCCTGGACGAGATCGGCGAACTCTCGCTGGCCGGACAGTCGAAATTGCTGCGGATCCTCGATGGGCAGCCGTTTCTGCCGCTGGGCGCCGCGCAGCAGGTTCATGTCGACGTGCGGGTCATCGCCGCCACGAATCGCGACCTGGTGGGCTATGTGCGCGAGAAAAAATTTCGGTCCGACCTGTACTATCGGCTCGCCGTGTACGAGTTGGTCAGCCCGCCGCTGCGCGACCGCGACGGCGACCTCGATCGGCTGATCGATTACTTTCTCGACCATTTCACGCGGCAGCATAGCCGCCCCCTGCTGAAACTCTCTCCGACGGCGCGACAAAAACTCCGCGACTATTCCTGGCCCGGAAATGTTCGCCAACTGCGCAACGTGATCGACAGCGCGGTGGTGCTGGCCGCGGGCGACGTGATCGAACCACGCGACTTGGGACTGCACGAGACCGTTGAGCAAGGAGAACTCGACACGCTCCGCATCGACCACTGGGAGCGACGCCTGATGGTCGAGGCGCTCAAGCGGACCGGCGACAACATCCCCGAGGCCGCCAAACTGCTCGGCATCGGTCGAGCCACGCTGTATCGCAAGCTCGAAGAGTACGGCCTGAAAAAAGGCTCCTGACGCCCCTCAGGCCCTTACGCGCGCTCGTAACCGTGCCGCTCGATAAAGTTTCGCCAGCGCGACGCGACCCGCTTACGCACTTCCTCGGGCAACTCGAAGCGATTGGTTTGATAGTTGACGTGCGCCGCCTGATAGCGCTCGATCTCGCTTCGCACGTCGGCGAAGCCCTCCAGGCCAATCTCGTCGTACACCCGGCGGATTTGTTCGACCGGATCGCGCACCAGGTCTTCGTAACGCACTTCCGAAAAATTGCCCGGCGGTATCAACGACTGCTCGCGGTCGAAGGCGTCGTACATCTCGAAGAACGTGTCGAGCACATGATCTTCCAGGCCATCGAATGTCGGCGTCTGCATGCCGTACTGCTCGTAGAGCCGTTTCCACAAATGCACGGTCGATGAAAAGACCGCGTAAGGGTCGCGGACAATGTGGACAAATTTCGCGTTGGGGAACATCGCCAGCAGCGTTTTAATACGCCCGGTGTGCGTGGGAGATTTTAACACCAACGGCCGCGGATCGAGCGCCGTCACCGCTTGCAAAAACCAGCGAAATTGACGCTGCCAGCGCTCGACCTCGACCGCCGGCAAGCCTTCGAGCGTCAAATAATCGGCAAATCGTGGCGGCTGATTCGGAAACGCAATCTGCCAATAAGGAGACGGCATGCCCATGTTGCAAAACGCGAACTCTTCTTCTTGCGGTCGATCCCAGCCGGTTTCCATGTTGTCCATCGGCCGCTTTTCCGGGAGCAGAAAGCCGAGAAACTTATAGGCGAATGGCCAGGAAACCAAAAAATGATTCGGCGCCATGCAGGCGTACGTCGTCGGGTATCCGAACCGCTTGTCGAGCACCATCAGCTCGTGGAGCAACGTGGTGCCGCTGCGCCAGTGACCGAGAATAAAGATGGGCGGCTCTTGGATCGCCGTGTGCTTGATGCGCCGCCCGTAGATCAGATTCGACGCCAGCGTGGCCACCGAGTTGGCGACGCCCCAAAAGGCCACACCCAGCACGCGATGGAGTTGCCGCAGTTGGATCGCCCCGCGGTGCCAAGCCAGCACACGCAACCAACCGCATAGCGTGATGCCATTCCAGACCATCGGGTGCAGGTTGCGACGAGCAAAACTCGAAGCTTGCTTCGATCGCGATGTGTCAGTGGACGCAACAGCCATGAGAGCGTTCAAGCCAGCCAATGTGATTTATTGATCCTCAGATAATAAACTTACCAGGCCGAGCCACGCGAGGCCGGTATTTACGGACTCCCGCTGGTCGTCCTGTTAACTTAATTACCTGCACCTCAATAGCCCAACTTGCGACAATCGAATCACCCGAATGCCCGGCTCTGCGCATCACGGTCAGAGTCATCCCCAGACAGGACCGTGGGGTATGGTAACTCGTCAGGTGCCCTATCGACAAGCGACAATTTCGATCGCCTGCGGGTGGCAAGCCTGGAGCCGTGTGGGCGATAGCGTTGTGGATGGCTGGCGTTGAAATGTCGGCGCGCTGGCGAGGCGCGATCCGCGTTCAGGGGCGGACTTGTTGAACAAGTTTTGTGACCGTGGTGGAAATGCGCACTTCGATGTCGCCGCTCCAGCGGAGCGCGGGCCGACCATACTCGAACAGATTCGAGCCCCCCTCGTAGCCCCCTTCGTCCCAGACCCGACGTGAGGGGATATACGCTAGCATGTCGTCGCTGTAGCCCAGCACCCAGGTCCCCGCGCCAAACTCGCGCTTAAATCGCAACGCATAATCGACGACCGTCTCGGCCCCCATGCCGATCATCAGCACCTGGTCACCGATGCGCCAAGCATGCAGTGGGTAGGGGTAGCCCGTCGGAAAGGTTTCCCCCGCGTCAAGCTTTTGCAGCATGCGCGTGGCCCAACGCGCACGGATGCTCGTGGCGTCTTTCAGAATGACGTGCAGTTCCTCGCGCGTGACCACCTTCAAGTACGGCAACTCGATCAACTCGAACGCTGTTCGCAACTCGCCCGTCACATTCTGCAACGGTTGCCGCAGCGCCTCCTCCACCCCCACCGCCAATTCATGCCCGTACTTCTCGCACAGTTCGACCGTACGACGCGGCAACGGGTTCTGGTCTCCGCCGCAGGTGTTCACAAACAGGGCGGTCGCTCCGGGATGGGCCGCCTCGAGCTCGAGCTGCGCAAAGCCCGGGTAGTCGCCACACCACTTGGTAAAGCTGAGCGTCGTGGGGTGACAGGCGTAACCGAACAAGATCGCGTCCAGCTTGCCGTCGGGCCGCGTCACGCTGAGCACCGGCACACGGTGATCGACGGGACCCACGAGCGGCGTCCCCGCGGCGAGCAATCGCGGGATGTCGGCCTCTTTGTTGTTGCGACGGTTCACCGCGAACGTTGCCCGGCCGTTGCCCTGTTGCAACTTGGCCGGCGCGAGCCGCTCGAGTGCCTCGCCGATCATGGTGACCGTTTTGCCGATCATCGCGTGCGTGTACTCGTCGACCAGCTTCACCTGCTCAGCCTCGATCGGGTAGTAATCGACCAGGTCGTCCCCCAATCGCGGCCCGCAATGGTTGTGCGAAAAGGTGAGCATCACTTGCGCGCGGTCGAGTCCGAACCGTTGCTTGAGCTGCGCAAAGACCGGATCGCTGAACACCTTGGGGATGCCCTGGAAATCGCTGGTCACAAGCACCACGCGCCGGCCGGTTTGATCTTCGAGCGCGAGCGCTTTCATCCACAGGTCGTGCAGTTTGCCGTCGGGTGCGCGTTTCGATCCGTAGCCCGCCAGCCACACCGGCTTGTCGGGTGTGATGACCGTCTTGGCCACGCCCGCCTTCCAGCCGAACTCCTGCGCCGCAAGCGTCGGCAGGCCCGTGAGTGCGAATACTGCGATGAGCGCGAGCGTGAAACGTCCCCGTGTGACGCATTCTCGACTGAGCGAGCAAATCGAACGGCGAACAATGAATCCGGCTGCCATCATCGATACGGACCCCGCGAACGAAAAAAAACAGAGCGTCGAATACCATCCTCGTAACTATAAGCCATCGAGCCTCAAGACACCACGATCCCATTGCCGAGTCGCTGGCCCGCGCGGG
>CAZZBK010000071.1:0-29609 GCA_964652155.1 uncultured Planctomycetaceae bacterium
CCAGCGATTCTGAGAACCAAGCCCCTGTTACCGAAGAGACGTTACACGAACTCGCCGGGGCGCATTCACTGCGCAGCGGTCCAGAGGATCAATATCGGATTTCAAATCCCTTGCGGTTCTCGCGCGCGAGGAACGAGTTTGCTTGAGCGTCGCCGATGATCTCGCGTTTGGCCGGATCCCACTGGAGTTCGCGACCGAGTCGCATCGCGATGTTCGAGAGGTGACAGATTTCGAGCATGCGGTTGTGCGACCAGACGTCGGAGATCGGCTGCTTGCGCGCCTGCATGGCTTCGATGAAGTTGGCGGTGTGATTGGCGCTGACCTTGCCACCGTAGACGGCTTCGATGGCCCCTTCGGGCAGCGGCTTGTCCTTTAAGTCTTCCACGGGTTTGCCGGTGATTTTTCCGCGATTGACGAAGAAGCGACCTTCCGTCCCTTCAAACAGAATACCGTTGTCGCCGTCGCTTTTGATCGTCAGCTCGACGTTGTTCGGCATGGCCACGCGGATATTGAATCGGGTGGCGGCGTTGTACTGATTGTCGACCACGGGGTTTCCGTCTTTGTATTCCACCGGCAAGGTGTAGTCGACGGGGGTAATTTTGCTGGGCCCCGTGTCGGTGGCACCGAGCGCCCAGCAGGCGATATCGACATGATGGGCACCCCAGTCGGTGAGTTTTCCGCCCGAGTATTCGTGCCAGTTGCGGAAGGCGTAGTGGCAGTTGCTGTAGAGCGGCACGCCGCCGCCGTAGCCCTTGCGGATTTCGGGCAAGGCCCGATACGGCACCTTCGGTGCTGGGCCGAGCCAGGTGTCCCAATCAAGGCCCGTGGGCACCGCGACCGTGGGGATAACCGGCGACGACTCCATGCGGTCGATGCCGCAGGTGACTTTTTTGACGGTTCCGATGCGACCGTCTCGGACGAGCGCGATCGCCATCAAAAAACGTTGCTCGTTTTCGGTGCGTTGCATTGTGCCGACCTGAAACACCCGGCCCGTCTCTTTGACGACTTGCTCGATGAGTTTGCCTTCGGCAATGGTCAACGTGAGCGGCTTCTCGCAGTAGACGTCCTTGCCGGCCCGCATTGCCTCGACCGCGATTTTTGTGTGCCAGTGGTCGGGCGTGGCGATCATCACGGCGTCGATGTCTTTGCGATCGAGGATCTGGCGGTAGTCGCCGTAGGCGTCGGGTTTTTTCCCTTGGCTCTTTTCCACCTTGGCCACGTTTTCGCCCAGCACGTTCGCATCGACGTCGGCCAGAGCGGCGAAATCGGCGAATCGAAACGACTTGCTGGTGATTGCCCAGCCTTGATTGCGCAGGCCGATGGTCGCAAAGACCGGGCGGTCGTTGGCCGACGCGTAGCCCAAGGCCCGCTGGGCGGAGGGGAGCAACATGCTCGCGGCACCGGCTGCGGCGACACCCTGAAGAAACTGACGTCGCGATCGCTGATAACGAGCTGGCATCGGTAATGTCCTTCGAGAGAAAGCGAGAGAAAGTGCCTGATCCGTTACCACGGCCCAGAATGTCGATTCGACACGATTCGGTTCACTTTTTCAAATAGTCGTCCCGAATTTTGTGCAACTGCTGCCAGATCGGCATATCGACCGCCTGCGGCGATACACAGGCCACGAGGTAGTTGCGGTCGTTTCTGCTCCAGGTCCAGATTTCGAGTTGCAGCTTTTGCGGTTTCTTGGTGGCGAATGGTTCGACCCAATCGAGCGTGCCCGTGTACCGCGTCGTCGCGCCGGTAGCGGCGTCGTTAGCAGTCGGCTTCTCTTGCGTCAGGGCGATGGTGAATGCGGACACATCGACGTCCGGCAGCGTTCCTTTCAGAACCGCCTTGCACAGACCCCGGTAGTACTTCAAAAACTCATCCTTGATCGTGGATTCTGACAGCCGGGGCTGTGGCTCAAGTTCAAACACAAAGGCATAGCTGAAGAACGAATCGGATGCCGGTTTCATCATCCCCGGGGCGAACCGAATATGCTCCACGCCTTTGAGCTTCATATCGGGAGCAAACCCCGGCGGGAGCGTGATGGTTTCGCCACCCCAGCCAAGCGGCGCGGCGAGCTTGTAGGGAGCCGGTTCATCGGCGGCCCATAACGGTCCGGTCATCAGCAGACCGATCGCCAAAAGTCGAAACATGGAAACGTCCTCCGGGCAGGCCGCGGTGGTAAAAGGCATTAGAGAATCTCTTCGATCAGCTTGCCGTTCACGAGCGTCAGCCGTTCGTCGCGGCCGAGATGCGGAAACGTGAGCAACTCTTGATCGAGTCCCAATTGATGCAAGATCGTGGCGTGCAGGTCACGGAAGTGGTACGGCTGTTCGACGGCTCGCAAGCCAATGGCGTCGGTGGCGCCGACGACCCGACCGCCTTGCACGCCACCGCCGGCGAGCCACATACTGAAGCCGAGGTTGTGATGATCGCGTCCAAGGCTGCCTTGGGCCGCCGGCGAGCGGCCGAATTCGCCCCCCCAGAGCACCAAGGTCGAATCGAGCAGCCCACGTCGCTTGAGATCGCTCAGCAGGGCGGCGATCGGTCGATCGGTCCGTGAGGCCATGCGCAGGTGGTTCTCTTCAATGTCGCTATGGGCGTCCCATTGGTCTTTTGCCGCTCCGCCCCCCGAGACCACGACCGTGAAGCGTACGCCCTGCTCGACCAGGCGGCGGGCCAAGAGGCAGCGGCGGCCGTAGTCGTCCGTCGGTTCGACTCCGACGCCGTACAGGTCGAGCGTCTCCTGCGTTTCGCGCGACAGGTCGAAAATCTCCGGCGCCTCGCTTTGCATGCGAAAGGCCAACTCGTACGAGTTGATCCGCGCGGCCCGTTCGCGATCCTCGCTTTCGAGCGTTGCGGTGTTGAGTTGGCGAATCAAGTCGATCGTGGCTCGACGTTCGGTCGGCGTGACGCCTGGAGGCAGATCGAGGTTCATCACAGGCGCGCCGCGGGTACGAAACATGGTGGGCTGATAAATCGCTGGCAAGAAGCCGTGAGCATACATCGGCTGCCCGGCTTCCAGGGCTCCGTTCGGGTCGGGCATCACGACATACGACGGCAGCGATTGGCTTTCGCTCCCCAGCCCATACACGCTCCAGGAGGCCATGCTCGGATAGCCGGGCACGACACGGCCGCTGAACAACTCGTATTGGGCCGCCGAGTGCACCACCATGTCACCATGACACGAGCGAACGACGGCGATGTCGTCGATTTGCTGGGCCAGATGCGGGAACAGATCGGAAACCTCGATGCCGCTCTGGCCACAGCGCCGAAAAGTTCGTTTCGAGCCTAGCAGCTTCGAGTCTCGGTTGACGACCTGGTATTTGACTTCACCGAATTCGGCGGGACAGAGCTGGCCGTGGAGCCGATTGAGCAGCGGCTTGGGGTCGAAGGTTTCCAGGTGGCTGGGTCCCCCGGCCATGAACAGGAAGATCACGCTCCGTGCGCGTGGCGAAAAGTGTCCTGGCCGCGCCAGGTGTGGATTCGCCAAGGGCGCGGCCCGCGCTTGCTCGTCGCGCAACAACGACGCGAGCGCCAACGACCCGATCCCGCAGAACGAGTTGCGCAGGAACGCGCGACGATGGAGGTCGAGGCTCGTGCCAAGGGTGTTAATCGACATAGATGAAAGCATTCAGGTTAAACATGGCCAAGGCAAACTCACGCAACGATCGCTCACGAAGGAATTCGAGCGACAGTCGACGTTCGGCGTCGGTGGGAGAGCGCCCGGCGACGAGCAGGAACGCCCGTTCCACGAGGGCAGACGATGGACGACCGGCTTCGTGGGTGAGCCGTTGGGCAAAGGCGGCGGCGAGGTCGTTTGACCAACGGCCGTTCAACAGTTCGAGCGCTTGCGGAGCGTGCGTGCTCGACTCGCGGCGCGCACAGCTATTTTGCAACGATGGCTGGTCGAAGGCCTCCATGAACGGCAGCCTCAGGTTCCGTTTGGCGATCAGATAGATCGAACGGCGATCATGCTCGCGCGGATCGGGCGTCACGGACCATTGCGATGGCTTGTAGAGCAGCGCCGTCAACTCGGCGTCGACCCGCACGACGACACTCTCCCCGCCCCGCTTGCGGTTCAACCGACCGCTGATGGCCAGCATCGCGTCACGCAGCGCCTCGGCGTCGAGTCGTTGCGGTCGATACCGCCACAGCAGGCGATTGTCGGGGTCGATGGCGGTTGCGACTTGGGCGATGGGAGACCGTGCCGCTTGGCGATACGTGGCGCTCGTGACCATCAAGCGATGGAGCTGCTTCAGACTGCTGCCGTTCGCCAGAAAGCGCAGGGCCAAATGATCGAGCAACTCGAGATGGCTCGGTGGCTCGCCGTGCAGCCCGAAGTCGTTGGCCGTGGCGACCAATCCCGTTGCGAAGTGCTGCTGCCACAGTCGATTGACCAGCACGCGCGTCGTCAGCGGGTTCGCCGGGTCGACGAGCCAGCGGGCCAAGCGAGTTCGGGGCCCGACGCCGTCTGGAGTCGTCTCCACGTTGTCGGCGAACACGGTCGGCACGCTCATCTCGACCAATTCCCCTTTTTTGTCTTCCTCGCCACGCTTCAGCACGTGAATCGGTGTCGGCTGTTCGCGATTGCGAACGCTGGTGATGCAAGGGAGCGGCGGCGGCAAACTGCGCGTGAGGGCGTCGAGTTGCGACTGCATATCGCGGGCCGCCGGGCCGGTGGCCGCCTTGAGCGACTCGACGAGTTTTTTGATTTCGCCGTTGATGGCCTCGGTTTGCTGCTGCCAGGCTTGGCGTTCTGCCTGCGGCACCAAGACCACGTCATGCTCGTCGGTCGCGGCCAGAAAGGCTTGCAGCCGATAGTAGTCGCGCTGCGCGATCGGATCAAATTTGTGATCGTGACACCGCGCGCACCCCAGCGTCAGCCCTAAAAACGCGCTGCCAATCACGTCGGTACGCGTCGTCAACACTTCGTTGCGACTCAGTGCCACCTCGGGGTTGCCCGCGTTGCGCCGCACCGGCCCGAGGCGATGAAACCCGACCGCGATTTGCAAGCGTGGATCCTGTGGGTCGAGTTCGTCGCCGGCGAGTTGTTCCAGCACAAAACGATCGTAGGGCACATCGGCATTGCAAGCGTCGATGACATAATCGCGATACCGCCACACCCCGGCCAACAGTTGGTCGTACTCAAACCCTTCCGTCTCGGCGAAGCGGACGACGTCGAGCCAATGTTGGGCAGCCCGTTCGCCGTAATGTGGGCTCGCCAGCAGACGGTCGACCACCTGCTCATAAGCCGTCGGCGAACGATCAGCAAGAAACGCATCGATTTCGGCGGGCGTGGGGGGCAAGCCGGTCAGATCGAACGTCAACCGGCGAATCAGCGTGCGACGATCCGCTTCCGGGGCGGGCACAAGACCCGAGTGCTCCAGAGTGGCCAACACAAAGCGATCGATCGAATTGCGCGACCACGTCGTGTCGCGGGTCTGCGGCAACGGCACATCGCGGGGCGGACGAAACGCCCAATGCTGTTCGAACTTCGCTCCCTGGGCAATCCAGCGCCGCAGTTGATCGATTTGCGCCGCGGTCAAGGGATCCCCTTTGGGCGGCATGCGTTTGAGCGGATCGGTCGATGTCGCACGTCGCAGCAATTCGCTCTCGTCGGGTTTGAGCGGGACGATGGCCCGACGGTCGATCAGGTCGTCGCGGCGGTCGAACCGCACCAAGCCTTCCTCGCCATTGGGACCATGACAGGCGAAGCAGCGTTTCGAGAGCAACGGCTGAATGTCGTGGCCGAAGGAGACCGGTCCCGCTGCGTCGGGCTCGGCCGCTCTGGCGTTGCCCGGCAACAGCGCGACCGCGATCAGGATGAGCCAAAATCGAGACATACGGTTCGCCGACACCCTGGGTGCATCGTGTTCATTAGCGCTAACGCCGCTGCTATTTTAACTTCGTTCACTCCTCCTCGCATCAGCGGATTCATCGAATGATCGGCCGACCTTTCGCTCGACGCCTGTTCAGTACACGCCGCGTGGATGAAGCGAACCGAGCGCCGGATGATTTCCACTCAAGGGCCGCTCGGCGTATGTGAAGGCCCCTGTGCAGACGTTAAGATCAGGGCCAGCCCTGGCCGTGTTTTGCCGTGGAGATTCATCATGGTTGTCGTGCGTCTGCTCGCCTCGTGCTCGCTGCTGTTCGCGATCCTGATTCAGCCCTTGGCGGCCGAGGAATCGCTCTGGATCGAGGCCGAGCATCTGACGGGCATCCGGGGCTACTGCTGGCCGATGGGCAAGCCCGAGATGAAAAAGACCGCCGGTCATTGGGCGCTGTCCGGCCCAGGTTGGGCGGCTGAATGGTGCCAGGGGGGCGAGAGCGGATTCCTCTCGATTGCGACCGCCGGCGATGACGACAAAGCCGTGGCGATGAAGACCATCGACGTTCCCGTCGCAGGCGATTATTGCGTCTGGGTTCGCTACGGCGATTGGCGAGAAAAGACCGAACGCTTTCAAATTCAACTCGAGCAGCCGGGTCGACCCTCGTGGACCCTTTCCTATGGCGAGCGACCGGTCGTCGAAGAAGACAACGAACTGAAGTTGTACTTTGGCTGGTCGTTTGGTTGGGCCAAGCAAACCGCGTCGCTCCAAAAAGGACCGGCGACCTTGAAACTGCTGTCGACCACCAAAGAGCCGCAGCCGCGCCAGATCGACGTGATCGTGTTGACCAACGATCTGACGTACCGGCCGCTCGTCAAGGAGCGCCCGGTCACCCCCGCCCGTGCGCTATTGGACCAGTATCGTCGGCATGAGTCGCTTGAGGCGCTCGAGCCGCTTGCGCGGCGACAGCCGTCGTATGAATTGCCGGCCGCCTGGAAGCTGCGGACGTTTCGCGACAAAGGTTTTGCGTACCTGTGGAATGTCAGTCATACCAATGCGGTCGAGACGTGGCTGAGCGACAAGCCAGACCGGGTCAAGTTTCCGTACAACATTGCCGATGCCTCGGTGCGCGAGAATTTCGAGAAGAAGTACGGCGGCAAGGATGATGTGCCGATCTTTTCCGACCCGCGCGTCGTGCCAACCTTTCATGGTGCCGGGGCGGGCGTGTTCGCCACCGACGCCAAGACGGGCGAGCTTCTGGAAGTGGGCCAGCGATTCGCGAAGTGGCTCGATAGCCATCCCAACCGCGCCTGGGGGATGATGATGAACTATCACCCCGGCGTGCCGATTGCCGACAAGGGTATTGCCGCGTTCCAGAAATATCGCGATCGTTACGTTGGCAGCATTGCCGGCGAAAGTCTCGGCTATTTCTATCCAGCCGCCGACAAAATGAGGCAGGCCACGGCGAGCGCCACCACGCGCCGACAACTGGCCGAGGCCATGAAGCCGCTGTTCCTCAACGAGAACCGCGAAAAATATCGCAAAGTGTATGGACGAGACCTCGACGCCAATCCGTATGCCGACGTGATCGCGTGTCTGAGCGTGGGCAATATCATGGCCATTCCGCTGTGTGCCGATTGGGGCGCGCGCACCATCGGCTACGAGTCGTCCGCCGCCACCTCGTCGGTGCTCCCCATGCGCTGGGCGTTCATGCGCGGGTCGGCGCGGCAATGGGGCAATCTCACGGCCACCTATCGCAGCTGCAACTTCGGCGACGCCTCGACGATCTTTAGCGACGCGCAAAGCTACCACGCTCCCAAGAACTTCTACGACAACTTCTACAGCGTCATCAGCGGTGCCGGCATGACCTGGTACAAAATGGATATCTGGTATCAGTACATGGCGGGCGCGGCAATGTTCTATCACGAGCAAGGCTTCGACGAGTATTGGCAGCCCGGCGGCACCACGGCGGCAGGACTGTACGAAGTGCAACTCTCGCCCAAGGGCAAACTCGTCGATCGGTTCCTGCGCGCCACCGCCGCCGAACCCGATCGCGGCGCGCCCTTCACTCCCGTGGCGTTTCTCGTCGACTACGCGCATGGTTGGGAACCGGCGCCTTTCTGGCCCAACTCGTTCAAAAACTGGCACGAGAACCAAGAGCGATTCCTGTTCAGCGATCACGAGAAGATGCTCGAACAGTATTTCTGGACCGCGTTTCATCCGATTGGCGCCGCGAGTGAGCAGCCCATGACCGCCACCAACGAGGTCTTCGTTCCCGGAGTCTTCGGCGATATCTTCGACGTGATCCTGGCCTATCCCGACGTGGCCAAATGGCGCACGATCGACACCTATCCGGTCGTCATTGCGGCCGGCGATATCGAACTCACCGCGGCCGAAGGCCAACGCCTGGCGCAGTATGTCCAGAGCGGCGGCACGCTGGTCGTGGCCGATGCCCAATTCACCGGACCCGGTGTCGCGGCGCTCGCGCTGCCTGCCCCGGGGCCCGTGCTCGAAGGGTATGGCTATCGCTGGCTCGCGTCGGGACAGGTGCAACCCTCGCAACTCTTTCGCTTCAAGGAAATTCCCACCTCGGTCGGGGCAGAGAAGTGGCGCCCACTGGCCACCACCCCCGATGGAAAAACCTTTTGCGCCGCCGTCGATCGTGGCGCGGGCCGACTGATTTATCTCAGCGTCCCGCGCGGACTGGGCATCGATCGCAGCGTGCATCCGGTCGTGCCGCGGCTCATCGCGCATCTCTCCAGCGGCTTGATGCCCATCGAGGTCCAAGGGGAAGTCGAGTGGCTCGTCAATCGCACCAGCACCGGTTGGGCCGTGACCCTGATGAACCCCGCTGGCCAAGACAAGCCGCAACACGGCATCACCCCGACCGACTACCGGCAAAATCGTCGCGTCACGATTCGCACCCGGCTCCCCCTGACCTCGGCCCGCGATCGTCTACTGAGCGAGGATCCGCTCACCGTGAAAGCGAACGCGGTGCAGCTCGAGGTGCCCGCCGGAAGCGTGCGGATCATCGAACTCAAGTGAAGCACGAACGATGAATGTGGCGCGTGGCCTGAGTTTTTATGCACGCTGGGTCGTGTGGGTCGTGCTGCTGCACGGCGAGCGCGTGACCGACTCGAATACGGCGTCCGCCGCGGATCGAGTGCCGAAAATCGCCGTGATTACGACCGTCTGGTATCACAATTCGCATGCGGACTTGATCGCCGGTCGACTGCTCGAGGGGCATACGCTGGATGGCCGGGGTGAGTTTCCGCAGCTCAAGTTGGCCTCGCTCTACACCGATCAAGTTCCCGAGAACGACAAGAGCCGCGCGCTGGCGGCAAAATTCGGCTTCCCGATCTATGACTCGGTTGCGAAAGCGCTGACGCTCGGGGGCGATCGCCTGGCCGTCGACGGCGTGCTGCTGATCGTCGAGCACGGCAAGTATCCCGAGTCCGATACCGGACAGTTTCAATTCCCAAAGCGGCGGCTGTTCAGTCAAATCCTGCCGGTCTTGATCGAGAGTCGTCGAGTCGTGCCGATCTTCTTCGACAAGCATCTGGCCGACACCTGGGCCGACATTGCCTGGATCGACGGCGAAGCCCAACGGCTGAAAATTCCATTACTGGCCGGTTCGTCGCTGCCGCTCACCTGGCGTTATCCGCCCTTGGATGTTGCCCCCGACAAGCCGCTGCAAGAGATCGTCGCCACGTCGTACCACCGCCTCGATTCGTATGGCTTTCATGCGCTCGAAATCGTTCAGTCGCTGGCCGAACAGCGGCGCGGCGGCGAGACCGGCGTGAAACAAGTGCGCTGCTTGCAAGGGGCAGCCGTTTGGGACGCCGGCCGCAACGGACTATTTGACCGCGCGCTGCTCGACGCGGCCGTCGCGCGGGCTCCCTTCAAGCCACCCGCCGCCGGAAAACGGCTCGAAGAGATCGTCCAGCACCCAAGCCTGTTCACGATCGACTATCGCGATGGGCTGCGGGCCAGTGTCGTGACGCTCGACAGCGGATGGAACGACTGGAGCGCGGCCTGGAAATATGCCGATGGTCAGGTGCATGCCACGCGGTTTTTCACGCAGGAGCTGCGGCCCTTCATGCACTTCACTCAACAGCTCAAGGGCTTTGAGCGGTTGGTCCAGACCGGTCAGTCGCTCTGGCCAACCGAACGAACCGTGCTGACCAGCGGACTGCTCGATGCCCTGCTGATCTCGCGACGTGATGGTGGCCGCGGTGTCGAGACGCCGCACCTGGGCATCCGCTACCCGAGCAGCCAGCGTTGGCAACAACCGCCGCCGCCCCCTCCGGATCGTCCGTTAAATGGACCGTAGCGAGAGCGTTGCTCGCCGGGACTCATTCACGGTGCGGGGGACACTAATCCATCCGCCTCGGCCACGGCGCGCGGCACGAGCAACTCGGCAGGGCATTTGGCCCACAGGCTGGGCACCGAATACAGCAGCGGAAAAGCGAAGCCATTGCCGCTGATCTGAGCAAGGTTGCCATCCTCGCCGGGCTCGAGTGCGATCCGGTGCGTACCGCGACGACCGATATCGACTCCCCGCGATTTCACGAGCCCTTTCTCCGACGCGCCCCGGTACAACTGCAATTGCCGACGATCGCTGCGCCCCCAGTTTTCCAAGTCGAGCGACTGCGTTCCTTTGGGAATGTAGATATACACCGGGTCTTGCGTCAGCGCGGTGAGACGCGAAAAGTACGTATGGGGTAAACGCTCGGTGAACGCTCCCTGACTGGCGTCATAACCGAGACTCGCCAGGTTGGCCAAGAATCCCCCTCGACCGACTTCGATTCGATACGTGCCCGTGCGCGGCGCAGGAACGCGCACTTCGACCACGTGGCGCGGTTTGCCATCGTGCGTCTGAGTGAGCGGCCGAGATGCGGCTGTCGTCAGCGTCGCATCAACCAACGACGTCCAGCTCCGCTCCTTCGGGTCCCAATACTCGATGCCATACGGCACGTCTTTGGGCCCAAAGAAACGCAATTGGGCGTCATTCGCGGGCCAAGTGAATTTGAAACCGACCGTCTCGCCGCTGCGGGCGGTCGTGAGAAAGGGGTAATTGGCGGCCTGGGCGCTATTGTAATGCAGCGGCTTGCCGCTGCCGGGCGGATTCATCTGCGGCGACTCAAAGCGGGCGACGCGCACCAGATCGTTCACGTCGACATCCCGACCCCGTCGGCCGTTGGCCAATGTCGCATCGGCAAACAGCGACACCTGAATCTCGGGCCAATGCTCATGCAGTTGTCGCCACCACAGGGCCGTCTCCTCGGGCGTGTAATGGGCGGGCCCCTTGCGCAGTCCTTCCGGCACGACCTCGTCGATGCGGGTTTGCCAACCGAACGCGCGATGCATCACCATGTGCATCGCCGTCATATACGACATTTGCCCCTTCCATAAAAACTCGACCAACTCGGGAGCGTCCGACCGGAAGCGATCGGTGTCTAGCAAATAGTAGAAGTACCAATACTGTTTCAGGTCGTCGAGGCGACGCTGACAATCGGGTTGTTGCGCCGGGTCGATCTTCGCGTCGGCGGCGTCGATCAGGCGAATCGCTTGGGCCCAGGTGCCTGCCGCGTTGGCCGAGTAATTGTCGACCAGCATAAAATCGTAGTACGTTCGCATCTCGCGCCAACCGGCGCCATACGCGCGTTGGAACCACCGGTCGCGCAGGGCCGTCAATTCCTCGGCCGTGAGCCGGGCATTCCAGAGCACTTTGCTCATCAAATAGTAGGCCAGCCCGTACTTGCCAAAATTAAAATCGGTTTCAAACGCCAGGGCGCGAACGCCGCCGTCGAACGTGCCCCGCAAATCGGCGAGAATCCGCTCCGGCGCGGCACTCCAGCGGGCCGGAATCCCGTCGAGCGTGTGATCGGCGTAGTACGCGATGCTCGGAATGCGATACTCGCCCGATGGTTCGCGAGGCAGCATGGTCTTAAAGGCGGCCGCCATGTCGTGCTGCGAGGCAAACTGCTTCCACTCACCCAACCCGCGATGCTTCGGATAACCGGCGATCATCACGCGAATTCGCGGATCGAGGTTGATGTGCGGCGGCACGTCGTGAAAGGCGTAGCTGTAACAACTGCACCGCACCAGCGACTTCTTCGACACGCCCGAGGATGTCTGCCGTTGAGCCTCGGGTAGCGAATCGATCCAGCGATCGAATTCGCTCAGCAGCCAGTTATTGAAAGCAAACACCACGTCGGCCGGAAAGCCGTAGTCCCAACGCTCCAACGGCTGATCGATGCCGCGATAGCCGTGCAGCACGTAACGCTGCGGCCAAGCGACGCCATGCTCTTGCAGATAGCGTGGGTACCAATCGCGATGTTGCGGCCGCATCCACTCACGGATGTTTTGATACCCGGCGCCATCTTCCGCTTCGGTCCCAAAAACGAAGATCTCCTCGGGCTCGTCGGCGAAATGCTTCAGGGCCCGTTGTTTCATTTCCTCGAGCACGATTTGGCGCACCACCGGTGCTGACACGTCGGCGTTGACCGCCATGCCGATCAGTTTTTGTTCGGTCCAGATTTTCCCGTCCGACAGATAGACGCGCCGATGGCCCGGTTCCCCTTGCGCGTCGGTATTGATCCACAGCTGCGACGCATTCGTGGAATCGGCCGCGGGGCGCGCCGCGTCGAGCCCCAAGTGATTCTCAGGAGTCAAGAACCCGTCGGTCGATCCGCTTCGCAGCATCGCTTCGACCGTGCGTCGATGGTATTGATACATCGCATGGCCAGGAAACGTCGCCATCGATCGCCCGTGATTGCGTATCCCGATCGACCAGCGATCGTAACTCGCCGTCACCGATTCGTCGGCCGGATCGTTCAACCGCAGCTTGGGGCCCGTTTTGATCGTGCCGACACCGTACGATTGCCCCGTCGTGGCCGTGAGTTGCCGCAGATAAAAACTCGGGCGATCGGCAAGCTCGACATCGAACACGAGCCGGTTGCGGTGGGTGGGCACGTGAATCCAATTCGGACCCATGCCTAAAACTTCGTAATCGACCGTCTCCAGAAGCTTCGGCACGGCGGCGATGAGTCCCTCGGCCGTGTTGGCCACAATGAGCAAGCGGTCGCGCTCGCTGCGCAAATAAAACGCTTCGCGATGGTTGTAGGCGTCCGAACCATCGTCGGCGAGCGCTTGCACGACGGCCCGGTCATCTCGCACCTCAAGCGGCGCATGACGACGCAGCATCAGCACAATGCCGCGGCCGAGCTCGGCATCGCTCGTCACATCGAGCGTCACGCCGGTCATCCGGCGAATGCCATCCTGCAAGTACAGCACGGCGTCGCGCAGCCGAGCCTGCGCCGTGTTCGCGGCCAGACGCGGTTGATTCATCGCGGTCCAATCGAACCCCGTGGCGGTTGCCGCGTCGTATGGCAAGACGATGGGCGGCTGTTGGGTCCGCGCAGGATCAACCGCCGTGTACGGCGCTGCCTCGCTGACCGTGGCGATGACCGCGGCCATGATCGCCGCGAAACGGCATGCGAGTCCGGACATGGAAGGGGTGAGACCACTCATTTCCGCTCCAACTCGACGGAGGGCCAATCTATCGAAGCCTGCGCGGCGATTGAGTCAGGGCTCTGGCACTGCGCAGGGGTCAATGAAACCGACCGGGACTGCCCAATATTTGCGAAGCAAACTGGAGCGGTCCCCTTCGCATTCTCATTTGGAGTGACCCCGCCGGGACTCGAACCCGGGACACCGTGATTAAAAGTCACGTGCTCTACCAACTGAGCTACGAGGTCTGACTTGGCCTAGCGGTCAAGAACCCGCATTATAGAGGCTCGCCACCCGAATCCTAGATGCTAACCCCGCGCGATCGAGCAATTTCCACCCCGCTTATTGAGATTCAGGTAATTAAATTCACCGGACGCCCCACGAGAGTCCGTTCATACCGGCCTCGCGTTGCTCGGCCTACGAAATTCATTATCTGAGGCTCAATGGCTGTCCTTCACCGCGGCAATCAACTCCAAAATCGCCTTCTTGCCGTCGCCGTAGTACATCATCGCGTTGTCGGCCGCGAACAACGGGTTGGGAATGCCCGCAAAACCAGGACTCAAGCTCCGTTTGACAATGACGACGTTGCGGGCCAAGTCGACGTTCAAAATCGGCATCCCCGCGATCGGGCTCTGGGGGTCGGTCCGCGCCAGCGGGTTGACCACGTCGTTCGCGCCGATCACCACCGCCACGTCGGTCTCCGGAAACATCGCGTTCACCTCGTCCATTTCCTTCATCTGATCGTAGGGCACATTGGCCTCGGCCAGTAGCACGTTCATGTGCCCCGGCATGCGCCCCGCCACGGGATGAATTGCATAAATCACTTCGACACCCCGCGCCTGCAACAGGTTCGCCAGATCGCGCACCGCGTGCTGCGCTTGGGCCACCGCCAGTCCGTAGCCCGGCACGATCACCACCCGCCGGGCCGAATCGAACAGCATGGCAATTTCCTCGGGACTCGCGCTTTTCACCTTGGCGTACACTTCGCTGTCCTTGCCCATGCTCGTCGCGCTAGCCGCTTTGCCAAACAGCACGTTGCCAAGCGAGCGGTTCATCGCCTTGCACATGATCTGCGACAGGATGATGCCCGACGCTCCAACGAGCGAACCGGAAATAATCAGGCCGTTGTTGTTGATCACGAAACCCGTGGCGGCGGCGGCAATGCCGCTGTACGAATTGAGCAAGCAGATCACCACGGGCATGTCGGCGCCGCCGATGGGCACGGTGAGCAGAATGCCCAGCGCGCTGGCAAAGGCGATCAGGAGCCAAAAGGCGGGGATCGCCGCGGCCGGATCGCTTGCCGAGGCCGACATCCACGCGCCGCAACCCAACGATGCGGCCGCGAGCAGGATGTTGAGCTGCTGCTGGCCGGTGAAGACCCAGGGCTTGCTGAAGGCCTTGATCTCTTGCAGCTTGGCGAACGCGACGAGGCTCCCCCAGAACGTGACCGCGCCAATGATGCCTGACAGGGCCGTGGCAATCACCGGCTGCCCCCAAGGGGCGAGCAGGTGATGATCGGGCGAGAACGTCTGATGCAGCTCGCCACCCGCCACGAGCAGCGACGCCGCTCCGCCAAAGCCGTTGAGCAAGCCCACCATCTGTGGCATCGCGGTCATCTGGACCTTGACGGCCAACAGAATGCCGATGAGCGACCCCAACGCAATCCCCGCGAAGATATACGTGTAATTGGCCGGGCTCCCCAGCTCATGCAGCCGATCGATGAGCGGCTTCTCGAACAGCGCCGCGACGATGGCCACGGCCATGCCGAGCGCGCCGAGCAAATTGCCGCGCACGGCCGTGCGCGGATGGGCCAGCATCTTGAACGCCACGATGAACAGCGTGGCCGCGACGAGGTACGCCAGGTTAATCCAAGAGGACATAGGAGACTGGAAACTGGAGGCAAGAGACTGGAGTAAAGAGGACGCACGAGGCAAACTTCGATGGCAAGGCGGAGATAACGTAGCCGTCGCGCCAGAGTTCCTCACTCTGGTCTCCGGTCTCCCGTCTCCCGTCTCGCTCTATTCCTTGCGTTTGAACATGGCGAGCATGCGATGCGTGACCAAAAAGCCGCCAACGACGTTGATCGTCGCGAACACGGTGGCCAAAAAGCCCAGCGTGGTCGTGAAGTCGCTGACCGATGCCCCGGCGACGATCATCGAGCCTATGATCGTAATGCCGCTGACGGCATTCGAGCCGCTGGTAAGCGGCGTGTGCAAAATGGGAGGCACTTTCGTGATGACTTCAAAGCCAACCCACATGGCCAGCACGAAAATCGTCAGCGCGGTGATAAAGGTGTCCATGGGAGAGTTCTCAGTTTTCGGTTTTCAGTTTTCAGTTCTCGGTTAGAGTTTCTGTCTCGGCAACGGAGAACAGAAAACTGAAAACCGAAAACTCTCTTTCCTATTTCTCTAACAACGCTTTGATCCGCGGCTGCATGACCTGCCCGTGCTGGCACACGAGCGTCTCGCGGGTAATTTCGTCATCCAGATTCCAGGTCACTTTGCCGTCTTTCACCAGGTGCAACAGCAGCGTGACGATATTCTTGGCGTACATTTGGCTGGCGTGGAAAGGGACCGTCGCCGGCAGGTTCGTGGGGCCCAAGATTGTCACGCCGTGCGCGACGATCGTTTCGCCCGGCCGGGTCAATTCGCAGTTCCCGCCCCGCTCGGCCGCCAGGTCGACAATGACCGACCCGGGCGTCATCGCGCGAACCATCTCGTCGGTGACCAAGATGGGCGATCGTTTGCCGGGCACCGCGGCGGTGGTAATGACCACGTCGTTCGACGCGACCGCCTTGAGCATCAGCGCGCGTTGCTGTTGCAAGGCTTGCTCGTCCTGCTGTTTGGCATAGCCCCCTTTGTCCTCGGCCGCGCCGGTCTCCAGGGCGATTTCCAGGAACTTTGCGCCCAGGCTTTGAATCTGTTCCTTCACGGCCGGCCGGACGTCATAGGCCTCGACCACCGCGCCGAGCCGCCGCGCCGAGGCGATCGCCTGCAAGCCGGCCACCCCCGCGCCAATCACGAGCACCTTCGCCGGCGAGATCGTCCCGGCGGCGGTCATCATCATGGGGAACATTTTTGGCAGCGCGTCGGCGGCCAGCAGCACGGCTTTGTAGCCCGCGATCGTCGCCATGCTCGACAGCACATCCATGCTCTGCGCGCGGGTGATGCGTGGAATCAACTCCATCGCCACGAGCGACACGCCGCGCGCGGCCATCTGCTGCGCCGCGGCCGGTTCGCCCAAGGGGTCACACATGCCAACAACGATTTGCCCCTGTCGCAGCAGGCCAAGGTCGATGATCCCCTGTTCGAGATTCGCGCCCAGCGAGCGGACTTGTAGCACAACGTCGGCGGCGGCAAACACCTCGGCCCGCGATGCGAGGACCTGCGCCCCTTTGTCGGCGTAATCTTGATCGGCGAAGCCCGCCTTGGTGCCCGAACCCGCCTCGACCAGCACTTCGAGCTTGGCTTTGGCCAAGGCGCCGAGCAGGGCCGGCACCAATGCCACCCGCCGCTCGCCTGGAAACGTCTCTTGAACCACGCCGATTTTCATAGCTGCAAAGCCTGTTTCCACCGCGGAAATAGAGGTGCGAGTGCCAACCATCCCCAGGATCGTTTGGAATGGGACGAACAGGAAGAGTTTACGGTCTTGGCGCGGAAGGGCAAGTCGATCGGCCCGTTATTGGTGTCTTCGCGGCGAATGAGCCTCGGCGAGCATCGCGAGGCCGCCCCGTCTCCAGACACACGCCGCTCGTTTCTGACACCGACCCTCATGTACCGCTAAGAGCGGCTTGCAGCAGGCGTTTGAAATCCACGGCCGACTTCACTCGCATCGTCGGCTTATCGACCAGGACCGTGTCGATGACCTCGGCCAACCGCGCGGGGATGCTCGCATCGCGCTGCCGAATCGCTATGGCCTGCGTGTTCAACACGACCTGCCAGGGGTCCTGCTCGTTGGGAAAGTCGCGCGGCACGAAATGTCCTGTCAGCAGATGATAGAGCGTGGCGGCCAGGGCCCAGACGTCGACGTCGGGCTGGTTGTACAGGAAGTTCAACACTTGCTGCCGCGGCATGTAGAACGGTTTGCCAGCCAACAGCCCCGTGGCCGTCTGACCGCTCAGGCCCGCCGCGTCGAACGCCTTGGCTAGTCCGAAATCGACGATCTTCACCTGCGGCTTCTGGCCGCGAACGATTACCAAACTATGCGGGCTGAGATCGCGGTGCAGCACGCCCACCCCCGCCGACAAGCTGCTGTGCGGCACGGTGGCGGTATGCGCGTAACTGAGCCCATCGAGCGCCGAGAGCACGATGGCCACGGCGTCGTTGACAGGCATCTTGCCGCCGAGCCGCGCCATGCGCTGGTCGGCCTGCTCGCCGTCGTATGCCTCGTTGACCGTGAAAAAAATGCCCTGCGCGTGACCCGAGCCAACCACGCGCAGCAACGCGGGATGATCGAGAGCCTTGATGTTCTCGACCTCGTTGAGAAAGCGGCTCCGCGCATGCGGCTCGACGACCACCTGCGGCAACATGAGCTTGACGTGATAGGCGGCACCCGTGCTTGGATAGTGCGCCAGGTACTCGGCCCCCAACGGATACTGGCTCAACCGCTGCGTCACTTGCAGCCCCTGGAGCGCGGCGGCGCGCGGGTCACCCTGCATGGCAAGGGTCAACACGCGGTTGAGCAACGCGTCGGGCACGGCACGACACGCGCCGCAGACATACTCGCCACGCCGCTCCGTGCCCGCCTCGGCCGTACTGTCCTGGCCGCAAGCGGCACAGACAACCCCGCTCGAAGCGGCCGAGGGGGTGGACCGACCGCCGGTGCGACAACGGGGACAAATATACTGTCCGTCGGCGGTCAACGAGGCGCGGCGCTCTGCCTCGCTAATCTCGGCGTCGCATTGATTGCAAAGCTTGGGCACGTACACCAGCACCCGAAACACGGTTTGCAGCAGCCGCACCTCGTCGCCATCGTGCAAATCGAGTTCCGGGTACGCGACCTGCGCGGCCTGCTCAGCGCTCAGTTGACGCTTGCGCTGGCCAATTTTCTTGCCGTTGACATACGTGCCATTCAGGCTGCCAAAGTCACGCACGCGAATGTCGGGCGGATTGATGTCGAGCAGGCAGTGATGCCGCGAGATCGTCTGGTGCTCCTCATCCTTCGGAATGCGCAACTGGCAGTCGGACGAGCGGCCAATGATGCATGTGGCCCGCTCTTCGTAGACGTACTCTTGTCCTTGCAGCGCGCCATGCACCACTTTGAGCGTCACGCGTGAGGGCATGGATCGACTGCTCCACTTTGGTTTTCGAGCATTCGGGTCGCCCCGACAACCCGTTGTCAGGGCGACCCAATCACGGCAAAACGCCACCCAAGTTCAATTGTCTATTGTGCTTGAAAATCGTGGCGCGACAAGCGTGTTACCAGCGCAAGATGCCGGTGCCCCAGGCCAGACCCGCGCCGAAGCCGCTGATCAATATCTGGCTCCCGCGACGGATGCGTCCATCGGCCAGCGCCTCGTCGAGCGCGATCGGGATGCTCGCCGCCGACGTATTGCCATAGCGGTCGAGATTGATCAGCACCTTGTCTGGGTTCAACTCCAGGCTTTCGGCCGCGGCGTCGATAATGCGGCGGTTTGCCTGGTGCAGCACGATCAGGTCGAGCTCGTCGGCGGTCATCCCCGCGTGCTTGAGCACGTCGGTCACGCTGTCCTCGACCAGTCGGACCGCCCATTTGAAGACCGTGCGGCCGTCCATGTAGAGAAACTGCCAACCGTCGTCGACGTAAGGCTGCTCGAAGGGGAGCTTCGTCCCGCCAAGCCGCCGGCACAAGATGGGTCCGCCGCCGCCATCGGATCCGAGCGTGTACGAGATCAACCCTTGGTCGCTTTCACCGGGTGCTAAAATGACCGCCCCCGCTCCATCGCCAAATAGCGGGTAAATCTTCTGATCCTTCGGATTGACCACGCGCGAGTTGCAGTCGGCCCCAATCACCAACGCCATTTTGCTATTGCCCGTGGCCACGAATTGCATCGCCGTCGAGAGCGCGTACACGAACCCGGCACAAGCGGCCGACAGATCAAACGCCCCGGCCTGCAAACCCAACTGATGCTGTACGAGACAAGCGGTCGAAGGGGTGGTCATATCGGCCGTGAAGGTGCCGACGATCACCAAGTCGATCTCGGCGGGGTCGACCCCCGAGCGCTCGATGGCCTGCCGGCCGGCGCGGACCGCCATGTCGCTCGTCGACAGGTCCGGCGGCAAATGTCGCCGCGCGTGAATGCCCGTCCGCTGCACAATCCACTCAGGGTCAAAACCGTGCCGCTCTTTCAGATCGGCGTTGGTCACGATCTCGTCAGGCAGATAGGTTCCCGTCGAGACAATCCGCACGCCGGTGATGCGCCTCAAGGGTGCGTGCGTGCCAGGGGTGCTCGATGGGTTGGACATACACGTTTGTTTCTGGGTGACCGCGTGTCTTGGCGGTCGCAAGGAGTCACGCGACCTAGCGCGGAGGTTGTTGAATTTCGAGCCAGCGCCGCTCGGCATACGACCGCAACACCGCGTCGGCGATCACCTGCGCGCTCCAGCCATCGTAAAAACTCGGCACCGCGTCGCGCCCTTCGCAAATCGCACTGACAAATTCCCACATCAAATCGTAACGGAACACCGTGGCCGGCTTGCCTTGTTTCGGATCGCGCGGGCTATCTGCCGGCTTCATGAATTCGCCCGGCACGTCGACCGGAGCAAGGTCCTGTCCCGTCTTGCCCAACAAGATCGTGTTCGGCTCATGCAGTCGGTACACGGCCGAGCCCTCGGAGCCGTTGATCTCGGCCCACTCGTGGCCGAAACCATCGCGATGGTACCCTTTGGCGAGCGTCGTCCCTTCCCAGACACCGGTCGCGCCGTTGGCAAACTCGCCCAAAATGCTCGACCAATCGTCGACATTCGACGGCGGACACGTCTTGCCGTCGGGGGTCTTGTCGCGCGCGGCAAATCGGGCCACCGCGCCGCTCAGTCGAGCCAGCGGGCCCAGCAAGTCCTGCGCAAAATCAATGCGGTGAATCGTCATGTCGAACAAGTCGCCTGCACCGGCCTTGTCCTGATACTGTCGCCAGCCCCAGCTCGTCTCGGGCCAGTCCAAAAAACGCTGCGAGCGAAAGTGACGCGGCTGACCCAGCGCTCCGCTCTTGACCAAGTGGCTCATGTACCGCATCGACGGCGCAAAGCGATACGTGAAGGCCGTCATGTGGACCACGCCGTGGTCGCGCGCCGCGCGGTACATCTCGCCCACTTCGTCCGCGTTGAGCCCGAGCGGCTTCTCGCACATGATGTGCTTGCCGGCCTTGGCGGCCGCGACGGCGATCGAGCGATGCGTGAAGTTGGGGGTCGCAATCACCACGGCGTCAACATTCGGATCGGCACACAAGGCCTCAGCGTCGGTCGTAACGTTCGCGCAGCCCCAATCCTTCTTGCGTCGCTCGACCAGATTCGCATCTGCATCGCACACCCCGGCAAGTGTGCAGCGCGCGTCGAGTCGAATGGCGGGCACGTGGTGATAATCGCTCACCGCGCCAGCGCCGATGATGCCAATGCGGAGGGGTCGTCGAGAGGTCGGGCGAATCATCGTGGCAGAGGCTCAAAAAGTCAATTTAAGGGGAAACCCTCAGCCTACGATCCGAGGCTCCGATGAACAAGCGGGTAAGGCTCGCGTTTTGGGTAAATGTCGTGTTTTGCGGCGTGAAAATACACGCTTTAGAGCGCCTAACAAAAGGGCTGGGGACTGTCCCAATTTTTCGAGGGCCGCCGAGAAAAATGGGGCTGTCCCCCTCGCTGCTGCCATTTTGTTAGACGCTCTTAGAACGGTCGCGCCTGACGTGTGTGACACGATGGTGGGTGGCTGGCGTTTTGCGCCAGCAAAACCCGGCGAAGTACGTTCGATATCGCCTCGAAAGGCCGGGTTATGCTGCGCATAACGCCAGCCACCCTGATACACCTGCCCTTGGAAACTTCACTTGATGATCGACCTACGATGGAGACGCGCCGCGCCCGATGAAACCTTACGCCGCGCGGCGAACCGACCAGCGATAGAGACGCGCGTTACCCCGCTTGCCCACCTCGATCGTCGCTCCCATCTGTCGCAGACAGTACGCCACTCGTTGTGCGCGCACGCGCGGCAGCTCCAAATGCGTGGCCAGATCGCGGGTCTCGAACGGCGACGGTAGCGGCGCGTGACAGAGCCGACGCAGATCTTTGAGCGTCGCCAATCGGACCGTCTCGTGGACCTGCACGAGACGCTGATCCTCGACCACGAAATCGTTGCGACGCCAGCGCCGTCGCCGGCCGTGCCCCGGATAGCGAAGCTCCTCGACATCGACGAGCACCAACTCGATCGTGAGTCGCCGATGGGGAAAAACTCGGGTGAAAAAAATGAGCTCGTCAAACACGTCGAGCACCCGGCCGCGCTTGGGGCTGCGGCGTCGTTCGATCGGCTCGCCGCCACGTTTGGCGCACTTGAGCAGGTGCTTCTCGACGACGATCGGTTTGACCACCTTCACGCGATGCTTTTTGAGCAACTGCAAGATCTTGGCCCCGATGGCCGACAGCGACCCGTGTTGAATTTCGATCAACTCGTTGTCGACGACGGCGTCGATGCGATAGCGGCCCAGGCGAACCTCGGTCTGCGCCAGCTCACCGGCGTAGAACTGCTTGAGTTGACGGTGCAGGGACGTTTCCATGCCGCGCAAGATAGCCGAATCGCGCCGCCAGAGCACGGTCAGTTTGGGTCGCACCGAGCCGTCGCAAAGCTATTCGGGCACAATGCCGAAATCGCGAATCGAGAGCAGGCTCTGAAACGGATAGCCGCGCGCGGCGAAAGTCTGCGCGCCCCCTTCTTCGCGATCGATGATCGCTAGCACGCGGGTCACTTTGAGCCCAAACTCCTCGGCGCGAGCGATCGCTTCGAGTGACGAGCCGCCGGTGGTCACCACATCCTCGACGATCACGACTTCCTGGCCGGCCTCGACGGGTCCTTCGATGAATCGCTTGGTGCCGTGTCCCTTGGCCTCTTTGCGAACCATGAAGCCTAAGAGCGGCACGTCACGCAAGCCGGCAATGGTAATCACGCTGGCCGTGATCGGGTCGGCGCCGATCGACATGCCCCCGACGGCCGCGGGCATCCGGTCCTGCATGAGGTCGAGCAGCCCTGCCCCGACGAGCACCGCGCCCTGCGCGTCGAGCGTGATCTGCTTGCAGTCGAGGTAGTACTTGGCTTTCTTGCCCGAGGCGAGCGTGAAGTCGCCGAACTTGAGTGCCTTGCGGCGGACCAAATCGAGCAGGGCGGGCTTATCGTAGGTGGCCATCAATCGCGTCCCCATCACGGTTGCCAACAAGCGGAGTCGAGCCGTCGAACGCCGTGTTCGATGGCCCTGTTCATGAAGCTGCCTATATACCAAGCGGGGCGGGGGTTGACCATGCCCTGCTCGCGACGACGTAAGTCGTGAAGCTGCCTAGAGCTAACCGACATTGGCGGATTCACGTGCAAGCCCTAGAATGACATTTTGCCTCACGAACGAAGGGATGCGTGTGTGAGCGTGCTTGGGTCCGATCGTTGGTTGCGCTGGCGAGGTCGCCTGACGGCTGTCACCATCTTGGGGCTGCTCGTCGCCCTGGGCGTGGTCGTCGCGGAACTGCAATCGTACCGCCAACGCTACCGCGCCTCGCGCGATCAGGTCGCCGGGTTCGAAGAGCTCTTGCTGCGGATGCGTTTTGAGCCCGCCGCGAGCCCCGCCGCCGAGGTCAAAACTCCCCCGCGGGTCCAATCGCCCGTGGCGTCGTCGGCTCCGGCCATTCCTTTGCCGACGCCGCTCCAGTACACCGGCGAGCGTGCCCAGCTGCGCGACTTGCCCTATCCGTTCCAGCGCTTCGTCGCCATCTCGAATGACTCCGACAGCCTGACGTTCAAACATCGCGAGCAAATCTTTCGCTTGTTGCATGAGGAGCTGGCCCTGCCGCTCGGCGACCAGGTGTTTGTCTCCGGGGCCGAGCATATCGCGCTCGGGCCGATCGACTTGATCGACCGTGACGGTTCGCTGAATTTCGAGCCGGCCGACTGGGACCACTTCTATCAATTCCTGGTCTGGCACCGTCGCGGTTGGATCGACTCGATCCACGGCTGGCATCCGCTCCCCTGGGTCTCGAATGACACGTCGCTCACGCTCTCAGCCGACACAAGCGAGCGCGAACGGAAAATCGCGCTCGCGCATGAGAACTGGCAGAGCGCAGAGCAGGCGTATGTCATTTTCGATTATCAACTCAGCGACCCCGCGGCGCGTTTCGAGTTGCTCTGCGACGGCGAGCCGCTTGCGATCCACACGCCGCCGACGATCGCCACCGCGCCCTTGCTCGACGACGTCTGGCAGAGTGCCTTTGTCGTGCTCCCCAAGCAGAACAAGCCCACGCTGACCGTGCGATTGCTGAGCGAGGCCCAAGGGACGCTCCGGATTAAAAACCTGGCGGCCACGAATGTCGGTCGCGCTCGCATGGCCTGCGAGGCCGAGCTGCTCCGCCGTTATCGAACGCGGTTCCTCACCTACACCGAGCATGGCAAGATCCGCCGCGAGGCCAGCCTGGGGACTGTGCTCGCCATGTACCCGCAGACCCGGCGTCCGTTCGTGGGTGACGACCCGCGCGGAGCACCGAACATGTACATGCTCGACGTGCTCGAAGGGCTCGGCGTGCGGTACATCAACTCCTCGGCCCGGACCGCCGGCCTCGAAGAGGCCCAGGTGAGCACGCAATGGGTACGACCGTTTTTGTTCAACGACCAGGTGCTGCGTTACGGCCTGGAACGATTCCTGGCCTCGCCGCGACAAGACGACCCAAGCGCCGCGAGTCAAGCCACGCTCGGCAGCATGTCGTGGGAGCCGTGGCTCGGTTTTCAACTCGACAAGCTCCGCACACGCAGCGTGTCGCTCGGCAGCGGTGGAGTCATTTACACGCATCTGGGCGTGGGCAACACGCAAGCCAACGGGCTCAGCGCGGACACGCTCCGCGAGTTTCGCGCGCTGGCCGAGGCCTATTACAACCACCGTGGCTCGTGCAAGCCGCATGAGCGCGCCTGGGTGGCTAGCCCCAGCGAAGTGGCCACCTTGGCCCAGGCCATGCACGCCGCCCGCGAGCATGTCCGTTACGACTCGGCGACCAATACCGTCGCCCTTCGCTCCTGGAGCGACCCGATCGCCCGGCAGGTCATTCCCACGCCGCTTTCACGCATCAACGGCCTCGGCAATCTCACGATCTACGTGAACGACTCGGCCTCGGCCCGCGTGCTGGTCAACGATCAACCGTACTCGGTGTTCACGCGCAACGCGGCCGACTCGACCGGTCGGCAAAGCCTCACGCTCGTCGACGACAGCGAACCGACCATCATCGTCGGCGAGGTCGACTTGTACCAGCGGAGCGCCGAGTGCGTGAGCGAGCACGCCGAGTATTACTTCCGCAGTCGGGGCGGTTACCAGAGTGCCCATTGCGTCGAGCTGCACGCGACCGACAAGTCCGCCGCGCTCGACTGGCAATTACCCCCGCAGCCGCCACGGTCTTATACCCATTTCCGCTTTGCGTATCGCAAGACGAACCCTGAGTCGGTCGTGTCGCTTGAGTTGCAATTGAAAGATGGCCCCGCGCTGCACATCAGCGAAGGAGCGCTCGCGGGCCCCGGCTGGAGCATCCCGCCGCGGCTCGACGACGCCTGGCACGATGTGGTGCTGCCGCTCTATGAGCTGACGCGCGGCGGCGAGTTTGCGCGACCGGCCGTCGGGACGATCGACAAGCTGCGGTTGATCGTCGACGGCGCGGCCGGCGACTCGGTCTTCTTCGACAACGTGCAGTGGCTCAGCGGCCAGGCGCATCCCATCTCGCCCGACGGCAAACATCTCATCGCGGGGCGCGTGACGCCGCCGCTCGACGGCGTGACCGTGACATTGGAGGACGGCCCGCACAAGCACACGACGACCACGCGCCACGGAGTGTTCATCTTCGCCGAGGCCGTCGATCGCGGCTCGATCGTTAGCGTCTACGCCGTACCGGCCGACGGAGCCAAGCGCTTCCCGCTCACGGGCCGCGCGCTCGAAGTGGCTCGCGACGAGGTCGAGTTGTCGATCGACCTTAACGACCTGCGGTTGTCGCAGTTGGGACAGAATTTGAAGTTCGTGCAGCAAGGTCCCAGCGAAATGACCGTCGAGGGGGGCGTGCGACTCAAGCGCAAGTCGATGTACACCAACAGCGGCATCAAGGGGGCTCAGCAACAAGAGTGGTGCGTCACACAACAGGTGAACAACCTGGGTTTCCTCGACAAGGACCGTCGCGCGGCCAACCCGGATGGCAACCGCCGCGTGCTGCTCCTTGGACATTGTGTCCCTTACGGTCACAGCATGGCGCGGCGCTATCAACTGCCCGTCGTGCTCGAAGACCTGCTGCGCCGTCGGTTGAATCAGGACGTCGAGGTGCCGCTGCTCGCGCAGCCGTGGGTGAATTTTGGCAAGTACGCGCCTTACATTCGCACCGCGGGACGCGCCCAGCACGCCGACGTGGCCTGCGCGTTGTTCTACGGCGGCAGCGAGATCGTCGAGGCCGACGCCGATTTGCTCGCCGAGCTCAACGAGTACGACCCCGACCATTTGCCGCATCACGCCTTTCGCTCGCGCAGCGACGGTACGCTCGAAGAGGTCGCGGGGGACCCCGAGTATTTTTTGCACATCGGGCAAGACACCGAGCGGGCCAAAAAGCGGGCCGAAGAACGGAAGCAGGGGCCATTCTACCTCAACGGGCTCGACTGGAGCTCGCTGCTCTACCGCGAGCAATTGCCTGCCGAGGCGCAGCGGGCCCTGGAGCACTTCGAGCGTGTCGCGGCGCGATACCGTGACGAGTTCGCGCAAGACGGCACGCGCTTCATGATCGCCTTGCTGCCGGACTTGACCATTCGGCAGTTCCATCGCGCCCAGTGGAAGGATGTCGACGGGCAGCCGTGTCGACGCGAGTTGGCTGCCCAGCGGATGGAGGCGATGTGCCGCAGGCTGCGGATCGGTTTTGTCGACATGGCCCAGCACGTCGACGCGCACTATCCGAATCCGTATCTCTACACATGGCGCTATGACAGCCACGCCTCGCCCTACGGCATGCAATGGATCGCCGAGTCACTGGCCGAGTATTTGTTCGCGTCTCGCTTCGCGGCCGACCTGCCGTACGATGACCTGCACGGCCGCGAAGCGTTGGCCGCGAAACTCTTGCTGCGACAGTAATGGTCGCGCTCTCTACGACCCGCCCACGGGGCGGATGTTGAGGATCTTGCCCTGCGGTCGCACGTGATCGATCGAGACCGCCTCGGGCAGGGTGACCGTCGTGAGGTTGCCAGCCTCGTCGCGAACTTCGAGCCGCAGGAAAATCTTGCCCGGCACACGTGAGTCGAGCTTCCAATCGTAGCGGCCGCTGTTCTCCAAGCCCGACGCGATCGGCGTCCAGGGACCGCTCGCGTCAGCGGCAAAGCTGAGCACGATCGGCCGCGCGCTCAGCTGCGCGTCGTAGGCCTCAAAGCGAATCGTGAGCACGCCGATGGGCCCTTGCGCCGCGTGGTCGATTGGGACCAGTCGGGCCGACGGCGCGACGGTGTCGACGCCGATCCAGACATCGGGCAGATCGCCACTTTGGGGCGTCGAGCTACGCAGGCCCGAGGCCGTCTCGACCACCATGCGGAAGCCGAACAACCCGTCGTCGTCGACCACGATCAGGTAAGGACTGCGGCGGTCCTCATCCTCGCCCCGCTTGATCCAGGTGCGGCCGTTGTCGCGCGTGAGCCACAGTTCGACGCGGCCGACGCCCTCGGGCCCGACCTGCGACACGTCGTACTCCATCTCGAACCGCCGCGAGTTGATCATCCGCGGCTGCACTCCCGGCGGCAACCCACTCGCGGCGGGTCGCTCGACGATCGGCGGCATACTCGTTGGCGGCGATACGACGGCATTGGACACGGTGGTCGGCGGAGTCATCGGAAGCGGCGGCGGGGTCGGCAGCGGTTCGGCCTGAATGACCTCGGCAAGTGTTGTGGCCGGCGGCGCGGCCAATGGCGGGTTCGACACCGGCATCCCCGGAAGGCCAATGCTCGATTGAGATGGTAACTGCGGTGCCGGGAGCGTCGTCGCGGGTGGCGTGATGCTCGGCGAACTCGGGCTCGTCGGAGGCGCACTCACCGGACGTGCCGTGGTCGACACCTGAGGGCTGCTCGGAATTTGTGCGAGGGGCGGGGGCAGAGACTCGGCCGGCGGCGATGTTGGTGTCGTGTTCGGCGGCGTCGTCACGCGGTCATTGGGGTTGGACGGACTAATCAACGGCGTGGTCGACGACTCGATGATCGCCTGCGCCGTGGCCGTGTTGCCCGCCAGGTCATGAATCTCGGCGCGCACGCTGGTGGCCTGTCCCACCTCGGCCGTGACGACGCGCGTTTGGCCCGTGAACGACTCTTCTTTGCCGGGCGACGCTCGCTCGCGGACCAATGGCTCGGCGGCAATCGTGCGCCATTGCCCGGCACTCGTTTGAAACGTCAACTTGAGCGTTTCCGGGCTGAGATACCCATCGCTGGCGCTAACCCGCACGGTCAATTCGCCGCTCGAATCGCGTTGCGCGGCGATCTCGATTTGCGGCGGCCGCGTGTCGACCAGCACGCGCATCTGGGGCGATGGCGGTCCCTCGGGTCGCAACCGGCCGGTGAGGTCTTTGGTGCGTACCAGGAACCAGAACTCGCCGTCGTGTGGGGCGCGGAACTGAAACTCGCGGTTCTCGGGAGGCACGCGTGCTCCGAGCTGCCAACTCGCGCCGCGATCTTCGCTCACATGCAACTGCACCTCCGTCGCATACTTGGCCCCCTGCGGGACGCCATCGACCGTGAACGGGATGCGAAACGCATACTGCCGACTCATCACCAGCGGCAATGCATCGGTCGTCTCCTTTTGCCACGCCACGGCGACCGACGGACAGACCGTCCAGGCGAGCGCGAGCAATATGAGTGGAGCGACCGCTTGTCGCATGGGATGCTTCCTTGCCCGGCCATCGAGTCGATGGTCGTCCGCTGTCGATACCTTGAGCGCAGTTAAAGTCTCTGCATTGGGTATCGGTTGGTCGTCCGGGCTGCTTGAAGCAGTTAAAACAGGCGTTGCAGCCAGGGGGGCTGGCGAAACTTTAATGCCTGCGGGCCTGGTTTTTCGCTCATCGAATCGGATGCTAGCGCCTTAAAGTTTTCGTGACAAGCGTACGACACCCGGTGTTTGCCGCGGGCCGGTAGCGGAAGCCCCGATCGGCATGACCATTAAAATCCGTCATTGACAGACGGATTTTCATGGGAAGGCGATGCAATCGAGGAAACGCTGAAAGCGCTCGCGCCCGACGAAGCGTACCGCTGGTGGACTATGTGGGGGCACGTTAAGCGATTATTTCGCCGCGCGTGTTTCGCTGACGATCTTCACATAGCTGCGTGCGAGCTGCTCGATGCGCGCCCAATCGCGATCGGCGACCGCTTTGGCCTCGACCAACGAGCTGCCCAACCCCAACGCACACGCGCCGGCTTTAAGGAACGACGCGGCCGTGTCGAGGTTCACGCCACCGGTCGGCAGCAAGCGAATCTGCGGCAACGGGCCGTGGACCGCCTTGAGATAGTTGGGGCCGGTCAAATCCGACGGAAAGACTTTGACGATGTCGGCACCCGCCTGCCAGGCCATGACAATCTCGGTGGGTGTGAGCGCGCCGGGCAAACAGAGCTTGTCGTAACGGCGGCACATCTCGATGACCGAGACGTTGAGCGCGGGCGAGACGATGAACTCGGCACCGGCGAGCATGGCAATCCGCGCGGTCTCGGTATCGAGCACCGTCCCGGCCCCGAGCAGCACCTGGTCCCCCAGCTTGCTGGCCACCTCTTCCAACACGCGATGCGCCTTGGGGACCGTAAAGGTCACCTCCATCACGTCAATGCCGCCGGCCAGCAAGGCCTGGCATACGTCGACGAGTTGGCTGCCGTCGGGCGCGCGAATGATGGCCACGATGCCCGTGTTGAGAACGCGCTGCAAATGATTCTGCTTCGACATGACGAACGATTCCTGGGCGAAAGGGGGTTGAATAATGGGCTATTGAGGTTCAGGTAATTAAGTTAACAGGACGACCAGCGAGAGTCCGTAAATACCGGCCTCGCGTTGCTCGGCCTATGAAGTTCATTGACTGAGGATCACTCGCCGCGCTGCGT